>CAYZVR010000150.1:0-9525 GCA_964481715.1 uncultured Acidobacteriota bacterium
GGTGTCGAGCTTGCCCGAATGCGGAAACTGAAGCCCGAACAGGAAGATCAGCCCAATAGAAGCAGCAATCAGCGACAGGCCGACCACCTTCTGGATTAAGACTATGGGAAATACGGCGAGGGATCGCCTGTTAACTTCCACCGATTCTAATCTCCGTCCGGGCCTCCCAGAATCTATCGGGTCCAGCTAGCATCATGTCCAAGAAGACCGGCCCGTCCTGCAGAATCAGGACAACATACCAGCCCAAAATGCCCGCATCATATCACATTTTGAGAATACCAAAGACCTTGCATCCCCGGGAATTTTACCGCCCCCCGAAGGACTCCCCTTCCCTCCAGAATCCCGAGTGCCGCGTCCAGTTTCACGACATCAACCCCCTTGAAAATGGAGAGCAGGTCTCGGCGGCGCGCGCATAGAACCACTTTGAAATATTTTTGCAAAATTTTCACGAGCGCCTCTTCTTGTGAGAGACGGCGAGCTTGGCGGACCGCCCGGGGGAACACCCTTTCGAATAGGCCCCAAAAGTATGTGAATTTAGGCTCGTAGACCGTCTGCGTTTTGACGACATAAAAGCGCTCCTGGAGCCGAGCCATGGCCTTCTCAAACCGTGGTTTGCCCAATCTTCCTCGAAAGTCAGAGTGCAAACGCAGCGCGTGGGTCGGCTGCGGTGGATGGGATTGAAGCCAGTCGAGAATTCCTTGCTCCGTAAGTCCCAGCGTGCGCGGTGAGGCTGCCTCGGCGCAAGGGCCAAACACTCTGTAGAAATAGGGCAAGTATTCAAGCGAAATAAGCGTCGGCTTACCGTGCAGGAGCCGGGCGTAGAACACCTGCCGCTCGTCGGGCAGGCGATCCTTCAAATGCCAGGTAAGTCCGATAGCATAATCGGAGTGCGTGTGTCTAGGCATGCGCGGCTGACGCCTGCCACAGACCGCCACCCAGAGGCACGGCAAGTGCTCGTGAGCGCTGAAGGCCGTGCAAAAACCGACATCCCGGATGAACGCGAGCGCGCTCTGTGCTCCCCGCACTCGAAGCGACGGGCGGCGGCGAAAGGTCCGGTCATGGTGTCGTTCAACTTGATCCCAGGTAAGTGCCATTTTGCCGATGGAAGAAGCGCCTGCCCTCCGAGAACTCCCTCCGCACAAAATCAAGAAGCCGTATCCTCATCATTCGGGCGTTTCTTCTGCTCCTGCAACTCACTGAGCAACGCTCGTACCTGTCGCTCGATCCGGTCTCGGACGCTCCGGAAGTATTTCAGGTCCCGCCCGTAGGGGTCGGGAATGTTCCACTCGATCACGCGCCCCTTGAATCCGGCCGGAACCGGACAGACCACTTCACAACCCATTCCTACCACGATGTCCATTTCAGCTACCGCGACGTCCTTCAGCGATTTCGACCAGTGGCCATCGAGCGAGATACCCTTCTCTTCCAGAACCGTTTCGGTTTCTTCGATAATTTCTCCAAGCGGGTGCGAGCCGGCACTCCAGGCGCGCGCCCGGCCTTCGCCCAACTTATTGGCGAAAGCTTCCGCCATCTGGCTGCGGCAGGAATTGCCGATACAAACAAAAAGTATTTTCGCGGGAGGCTGCGCAGCGGGCTCGGGCATGCTCATCTGATATCACAAAATACCAAGCGAGTCATGGCCCTAGCGCGGAATCACGGGCAGCACCACGTGGGAAAGGTGCGCGCTGTCGTGGTAAATGGTGTTGGTCGCCGTCACCCTGCGCCGGTTGTCGTTGAGCGGCTCGCCGGTATTCGGGTTCACGTCGAAGCGCGGAAAGTTGCTGCTGGAAATGTCCAGCCGGATGCGGTGTCCTGCTTTGAATATGTTCGACGTCGGGTAAAGCTTGATGGTGAACTCGTAGACCTCGCCGGGCTTCATCAGCTCCTGCTTTTCGAGCGAATTCCGAAACCGCGCGCGGATGATCCCATCTTCGAGGTTCATGTCAATTCCCGCGGGAAAATCGCGCGAGGGTGGATGGACGTCAATGAGCTTCGCCGTGAAGTCGGTATCGACAGCCGAAGACGACGCCCACAGCGTCACGTCAATCGGCCCGCTGACTTCGAGTTCCCCTTCGAGCGGCGGGGTCATGAAAACCAAGATGTCTCGCCGTGCCGAGAGTGGCAACTCGTCCTTGCAGTTCCAGACTTCTTTCGAGCATTTCTGGTCCCACGCACCCTGCAGCAGAATGCCCGTGCCGGATGAGATATTCCCGCCGATGGTTGGCACGGGGTTGCGCGGGTCAAAATCGTAGCTGGTACTGCTCGCAAATTCTTTCGGTCTTTCGGTGGTGAGCATTCCGTCCGCGCGCAAATAATAAGGAGTCCACTGAGTGCGGGCGAGTGGCCACTCGTGTTCGTCGCGCCACACTCCGCCGTGCAGATGCCGGCCGTCTGCGGTCTTTTCTTCGCTTCCGCCGCCCATCACAAAAAGTTTTACCGGCGCCACTTCTTCCACACCGTTTTTCGTGCCCTTAAGCCAGTGGTCGTACCATTTGAGGTGGAACGCATTGCGGTCAATCGCGGCGGTCGCGCCGAAGTCCACCTGGCCATGAGCGTGCTGGTCGTGTTGGCCGTGAATCCACGGGCCCAGGATCATCTTGATGGGGCCTCGTTTGGCCTTGGCGAGCGCATCGTAGCTCATCGTCGTCTGCCGGGCCCAGGAGTCGTACCAGCCGCCAATCAAGTACACGGGAACGTCCTTATACTTAGAGACCTGGTCCACTACGCCGAAACCTGGTTGCTTCCAGTAGTTATCGTTTTCAGCGTGACCCATCGCGTAAACGAGCCAGTCTTCGTATTCGGGAGCGAGTTTGAGCGGCGTGGTCCCCTTGCGCAATGGGAGGTCGAGCAGATACTGCTGCACGTGGCGACCCGCGTCTTCGAGCGCGGCGCGCGTGGCTGGATCCCGTGCCGCGCGGCTGCCCCGCGGCGCGCCGAGCGTAAAAATCCAATTCATAAAGCGCAGCTCAAAGGCGCCCCCGTTGCGCATGCCAAAATATCCTGCGTTCGCGACGGCATCAACGGGAATTTCCGCCTTAAGGCCCGGAGGGTTTGATTCCGCCATGGCGTGCTGAGTGCCGCCGACGTAGGAGGTCCCGATCATCGCGAAGCCGCCGCCGCTCCACGGCTGGCGGACAAGCCACTCGGCCGTGTCGTAACCGTCGTTCAGATCGTCGGTCATCATGTGCCAGACGCCTTCCGACCCATAACGGCCGCGCGTGTCCTGCGTAACATAAACATAACCGTGGGGCGTGAATTGCTCCGCCTCGTCCGCCGATTCGTCCTTGTTGTAGGGCGTGCGCTCGAGGATGGCTGGGAGCTTGTTCCCTTCCTTGTATAAAGCCGGCAAGTAAACGTCGGTGGCCAAGCGGACCCCGTCGCGCATGGGCACCATAACGTTTTTCCGGACGGAGTAAGTGTCCCCGCTGCCGGAGGGGACCCAAAGCGCGAGCGTCGATAAGCTCGCCACAATTAGAAGCGCGGCAAGCAAACAGAGACCAGCGAGGCGAGTGCGTGATGGAGTGTTGGCCATGACCGGATTGTAACTCAGGAATTCGGCAGCAATGGCTACAACTTGGCTAAGAAATAGCGATGGATGGTTTCGTCTTCGGTGAGTTCGGGATGAAACGTGGCGGCGAGAATTTTCTCCTGCTCGACAAGAACCGGCAACCCTTCCGCGCGGCCGAGGACACGCACGCCTTCGCCTACTCGCCGGATGATGGGCGCGCGGATAAAAACCATTTCAACGGGCCGGTCGGAAAGCTCCGGGCAATCGCCCTTGCGCACGGAGCTGTCAATCTGCCGCCCGTAGGCGTTGCGCTCAATCGAAATATCGAGCAGCCCGAGGTGGTCCTGAGGAGGATTCATGACTTCTTTGGCGAGCAGAATCGCACCGGCGCAGGTTCCAAAAATGGGCTTGCCTTGCGCGGCGAATTCGGTGACCGCCGGTCCCATGCCCTCTTCATGGAAGAACTTGAGCATCGTTGTGCTCTCGCCGCCCGGCATGATGAGCGCGCTTACTTCCTGTAGCTCTGAAGCGCGTTTCACCAGTTTCCAAGGCGCGCCGATGCGTTCGAGCATCTTGGCGTGCAACTCAAAGTCGCCTTGCACGGCAAGAATGCCGATGGGTTTATCGCCATTGTTCATTGAATCAGGTTGTTGTCAGTTGTCAGTTGTCAGTTGTAAGTTGTCAGTAGCCAAGGTTGGCGAAGGTTTGACCGAAATCCGGTACCCGACAACGGACAACTGATGACGGACTTCAGACGGCCTTCAATCGTCAATCTTCAATCGGCAATCGACAATCTATTTCCACCCCATCCGCTCACGCAGCGAGGTGATGTGCGCGACGTGATGGCGGCCGTGCCAGGCGTACAGGCCAAGATATCTTTCGAGCGTGACCTCGCCCAGCTCCGGGTGGTTGAGCTTGCGCTTGTAGTCCGCGGCGCTCATCCCCTTGAGCAGCGTCACCCAGCGTGTGTGGAGTGATTCAAGCAGCGACACCGACGCGTCGATGGGCGCTTTCGCGTCCGGCGTCTTCGCCCACAACTCCTGGTCGTAGGGCTTGATGGTGGGAAAGTCCTCGGTCAGCGCCAGCTTGAACCTGATGTAGGCATTCATGTGGCTCTCGGGCAAATGATGCGCCACCTGCCGCAGCGTCCAGCCGCCCTCGCGATAAGGCGTGTCGAGCTTTTTTTCGTCGAGGCCATTCACGGCCGCGCGGAGTTTTGCGGGCGCCTCGGCGATCTGGCCGATGAGCTCGCGCCTCCGGTCGTCACTGAAATTTTCTTCCCAGGTGAATTTTCCAACGGGATATCGGGCATCCATAAGGTCTCCTTCTTTTCTTCAATCTCCCCGATCGCAATGGTGAGAGGTTTTCAGTCCTGACGGCGCATCCAGCGCGTCGTCTACACCCTATGGATGAGGGACAGGGATAAAAGTTTCCGCCGGTGCTTAGTCGGTGCCGGCATGCTCCCCCACCAGGCCCAGCCCGAACGACACGCGGTTGATGTAATTGCAAAACGCAACAACCAGGACCGTTTCAACCAGCGCGCTTTCATCCCAGCCAGCTTTGAGCACCGCCTCGGCGTCGGCCCTTTCGATCCGGTCCGGCTGCCGCGTGAGTTTGTCCGCATACCGGAAGACGGCCAATTCCTTTTCGCCGACGGGCGCTCGCGTGTAGTCTGTGGCCAGGTACCGCCCCACCGTCCGAGGCACGCCCAGGCGGTTCAAGACCTCCATGTGCGCGGCGATACAATAGGACGAAGAGTTGATGCCGCTCACCACCAACAGAATCTGCTCCTTCAACACCGACGTCAGCGCCCCGTCCCGCATCACGACTTCGGCATAGGATCGCTCTTTTTGAATGGTTTCAGGAAAACGTCCGAGTGCCTGGTAATAGTTGGGGACGAAACCGTAGTGTTCACGAATCTCATCGAAGAGTGGCTTGAGGTCAGGGCCCGCTTGCTCCTCGGTAATTTTGGCGACAAAAGACATGGCTCCACCCCTTCGCTTTTTGCCGCGCGCGCATTCGCAGGCGTTGAACGGTCTGAATCGTTTCGCGGCGTCGCCCCCGCGCCACGCACGCGTTTGTAGCGGCGGCCCCGCCCTGCGGGGCCGCCATTTCCACAACAAACTTGTCGCCATGATGGGCGACGCTACAAGGACACGGCTCAGTGGGCGGCGCTGACGAGCTTCGCTTGCAGAGTGATTTCGGTCCCGGCCAGAGCCTTTGACACCGGACAGCCGTTCTTCGCCGCCTCGGCCAGTTCCTGAAATTTGGCGTTGTCGATTCCCGGAATTTCCGCTTCGGTTTCGAGCTCAATCTTGGTTATGGCGAAACCCGCCTCGACTTTGTTGAAGTGCACCGCGGCCTTGGTATGAACACGGTTGGGCTTGAAGCCCGCTTTCTCAACGGTCGCCGAAAAAGCCATTGAAAAGCACCCCGCGTGCGCCGCGGCGATCAGCTCCTCAGGGTTCGTTCCTGCGCCGTTTTCCATGCGCGACTTGAACGAAAACGGCCCTTCGTAAGCGCCTGTGCCGAGCTTCATCCGGCCGGTTCCTTCCAAGAGATTCCCTTTCCATTCCGCTTCTGCGTTTCGAACTGGCATTGTTGCCTCCTTCAGTCGGGTGATTTGGTGAAGCTCAAGTTTACCCGGCTTTCGGCCAAGGGGAAAGGCCTGCCATGTAGCGCAACGGCCGCTCTCCGCCGTTGCGGGTTTTCAAGCTGGTGCGTAATGAATTTGAAATGCCGCAGGGTCACAGAACGGACCCTGCGCTACAACTTTTTGATGTTACAATGGCGGTCATGAGCACCAAGCGTCGTTTCCTCGTCAACCTGATCTTCGACCCGGAATACGACGGCTACGTCGCCGATGTCCCGCAACTGCCCGGCTGCATGTCGCAGGGCAAGAGCGTTGAGGCCGCTTTGAAGAACGTCCGCAGAGCCATCAGGGTTTACCTCAAAGCTGCAGACCTGCCGGATCCCGTCGTTGCTTGCCGCTGACAACCATTTGGTGTCGCTTTCCGTAATCCACGAGGAATTCGCGCATTCCCTTATGGCCGACTGCGGGGGTCAGTATAAGGAAAGCTATGTCACCGATCCTCCCACGGGAAATTTTCGGCGCGATCCAATGCACGTCCCATGTACTGATTTTCTTTCTAAGACCTTGCGTGCGGTAACTCAAACCCTGTCTGCGCAGGTTTGCGTTGCGGAGTGGAAACTGAACAATGATGATCGCCCTCTTCCCGGAACTCCGTCCGGCAACATTGGCAACGTCGGAGTAGAGAGCGTACTTTTCGGGGCGCTTTTTCCAGTAAGGTGTCTTGGTCTCCAGGCCGTTGTCTGGGTCGATAAGAACTACGGTATCGGACAGCCATCTCTCAGGAATCAGCTGGAAGTATGATTGGCGTCTATCTGCCGAGAAGAAGTCGGCTGAGGAACATCCGTCATCACGATAAGGATGGTACAGGGGTCCCGAATCCTTCCCCAGAAAGTCCCGAAGGCGCAACAACCTTCGACCCTTCGGGGAACGGCAGCCTTGGAGAAAATCAAAGAGCCCACGGTTTCGCCTACCGCATTCGTAGTTCCTCTTGTTTCCGTGCCCTGTCGCGTCATTCCGCGTAAGCATCGGAATGAACGTCAGAGAAACCGAATCGCCCAAATGCCGCGCTAGCTCAATCCAAAGATCGTACTTCAGGAAATCTCGCTCGTCGCCAAAATACTGATCCTTCACAGGTGACCCCCGCACTTCCGCGTAATCACGCAGGAACCTAGCTGCCGGTGTGCAACTGACAACTGACCACTGACGACTGCTTTTCTACCACCCCCGCGTTTGCAGCAGCTCTTCAGGCTTCATTTTCGCAACGTCGAGCCCGCGCATCGCTTCGCCCAATTCCTCCGAGCACTCGGCGACGATCTTCGCATCGTTATAGTGCGTGGTGGCGCGGACGATAGCCTTGGCGCGCCTGGCGGGGTCTTCCGACTTGAAAATACCCGAGCCCACAAAGCAGGCTTCCGCGCCAAGCTGCATGACGAGCGACGCGTCGGCCGGCGTGGCGATTCCGCCCGCCGAAAAATTCGGCACCGGGAGCTTGCCGTGCTCCGCGACCCACTTGACAAGGTCGTAGGGCGCGCCGAGTTCTTTCGACTTGGCCATCAGTTCTTCTTCGCGCAGCGTCGTGAGCTGGCGAATTTCGCCAGTGATGGCGCGCATATGCCGCACCGCCTCGACGATATTGCCCGAGCCGGCTTCGCCCTTGGTGCGAATCATCGCCGCGCCTTCGCCGAGCCGGCGCAGCGCTTCGCCCAGGTTGCGCGCTCCGCAAACGAACGGCACCTTGTAATGCCACTTGCTGATGTGGTGCTCTTCGTCGGCAGGCGTCAGCACTTCGCTTTCGTCCACGTAATCCACGCCGATGGATTCGAGCACCTGCGCCTCGGCAAAGTGCCCGATGCGCGCCTTGGCCATCACCGGAACGGTCACCACGTCCATAATCTGCTTGATGATTTTGATGGACGCCATGCGCGCCACGCCGCCTTCCTTGCGGATGTCCGCGGGCACGCGCTCGAGCGCCATCACCGCGCAGGCGCCCGCGTCTTCGGCGATTTTGGCCTGCTCGGCGGTCGTCACGTCCATGATCACACCGCCCTTGAGCATCTCGGCCAGGCCGACTTTCAGTTTCATCTGTTCATCATATTGCCACATGGTTTTTCTCCTTGGAGTTCAGTTTGCAGTCAGGTGTTGAGAGTTGAAAGTCACCCCCCGCGCACGCGGGGATCCAATGGATTCCCGCGTTCGCGGGAATGACGTGCTTTCAACTTTCAACTGTCGACCTTCGACTTCTTTCTCACACCAGCGCCACGCCGGCGTCGGCGCGCGAGGTTTCCTTGCCTTTTCCGAACCGGCGGATTTCTTCCTTGAGCAATTCACCCAAAATTTCCACGCCCTTGTCGATTTTTTCTTCCGCCACGGCGGTAAAGCACAGCCGGAAGGCGTTGTGTTTGGGATTCTGAAAATAGAAATAACGCGCCGGAGCAAAGATCACGCGGCGGTCCTGCGCTTTCGCGAGCAACTGCGCGGCGTCAAGCGCCGGGGGTAATTCCACCCACACCACCATCCCGCCTTCCGGATGGGTGACGACGGCCTCCCGGGGAAAATGCCGTGCCAGGGCGCCTTCCATCACTTGGAGTTTTTGGGCGTAGACCTTGCAAATCCGCCGGATGAATTTGTCGAGCGTGCCGCGACGGCCGAGGTCTTCAAGCACCGCCTGGCCGAGAAGATTTGTGTGGAGGTCGGCGCGCTGCTTCGACCAGCGCAGCCGGTCAATCACCCGGCGCGAGGCCGCCACCCACCCCACGCGCAATCCCGAAAATCCCACCTTGGAAAAACTGTTCAGATAAATCACCAGGCCCGCCGTGTCGAGCGCTTTGAGCGGCGGCAGCTCGCGCCCGCGGTAGCGCAGCGTGCCGTAAATGTCGTCTTCGACGATCGGCACCTGGAAGCGACCCGCGAGCTCGAGTAGACGCTTGCGGGCGGCAAGTGGCATGGTCCATCCCGTGGGATTCTGAAAAGTGGGGCTGGTCAGGATTAGCTTGACCTTGTTCTTTTCGAGCACCGCGGCGAGGAAATCGAGGTCCATGCCCTCGCGCGTGACCGGCGCGCCGATCAGGCGAACGTCGGAAGAATCGAAAATATTCCACAAGCCGGGATAGGTGGGATTTTCACACACCACCACGTCACCCGGCGCGACCAGCGAGTGGCGCACCAGGTCGAGCGATTGCTGGCAACCGTTGGTGATCAGTAGCTCGTCCGGTTCGAGCGGAATGCCGTCCTTGCGCGCCCGCGCCTGGAGATAGGTCTTGAGCGGCGGATAGCCGTCGCTTGAGCCGTATTGAAGAAGTGTTGGACCGTCTCGGCGCAAAACGGTGTCCGTCGAGCGGCGGACCAGATCAACCGGCGTCAAATCGTCCGGGCCATGCGCCGCGGCGAAAGAAATGACCCCCGGCTCAAGCGCGCTCGCCATCAG
>CAYZVR010000151.1:0-9521 GCA_964481715.1 uncultured Acidobacteriota bacterium
TATCGATCAGAGCTGGAATTACAACGGTCCGCGTTGGCACGTGCCCAAGAGCGAAGTGCGGGTACTGATGCGAAAGGGCGCAGTGGAGAAGATGGCCGGGGCAAGCGCGGCGTCGCACATGCGACTCGAAGAACAAGTCGGCGAGGCCCCGGCGGAAATCAATGTGATTGGCACAACCGCCGAAGAAGCGCGCGAGCGCGTGGATAAATTCCTGGACGAAGCGTATTTGGCGCGTCGTTTTCGCTTGCGCATCGTGCACGGCCACGGCAAAGGCATTTTGCGAAAGAGCCTGCACGAGATGTTCGCCTCGCACCCGCACGTGGATAAATTCTATCCCGCCCCGCAAAACGAAGGCGGCGCCGGCGCGACCATCGTGGAATTAAAAACATAATTCCGTCCCCCGCTCTCCGGGGTGTATTTGCGGCATCGGTTGAAATTCGGGAATCTTTCAGGGATAGGGAACCGTGGCCGAGTCCGCCTCGACAAGAGACGAGGTGCGATCGGATGCTTGCCCCGGCATCGCGGCGGCGTCCTCGTTCTCCCGCCGGTCTTTTGTGAGCGAGCTGGCGATGTCTCTCGGTTCGTCCAACATTGTGGCAAACTTTTCCTGGCTTATCTTCACTTCCATCACCACCGCTTCGTCCGGTTCGATTGAGACAATGAAAAGTCCTATGTCCCCGCCGCTTTCGCGCGCGTAGACGTGCGATCGCTCTCCGGACCGATTGGACCACACACGGGCGAGCGGCTGCCAAGCGTTCTCAAGCGCCCCTCGGATGACATTTTCAAAATCCGCGTCATCCGCGACAGCGGAAAAGTTTTGGTCCTCGAAGACGGCGATCTTGAGACTCTTGACTCCCTCCGGACGCGTCACTCTGACGGCCGCCCCGGCGAGCCACATCGCGAATCGAGCGCTCCGCCGGGCGTGATAGTGCGCCTCGATCTCGCGGACGACGGCGCGAAATTCGTGGTCGCGGGCGAACCCACAAGGTGCTGAGCCGGCGATCAGGAGCGCCCCGATCAAGCCTTTGTGGAGGACGCTAGTCCTGCTTGGCATGGCCTTTTGTCTCCTGCTGCGCGTCGCGTTTGCGCTCGAGCTTAATCTCCGGCACTCCGAGATGGCCTCCCAGGCTGCTGAGCTTGTCGAGGTCAATCGGACCGACAAGGTTCACGACCGTCAATTCCTTGGGCTCTGCGGAGAGGATGGCGATCCCCTGAATGTTGCCCTCCGCTCCCATCAAATAGACTTCCGCGTTATCGCCACCCTTTTTGCCGCGGACGCTCACGATCTTCGACCACCCGGGCGAGACAAGTTGCGACCGGATGGCATCCACGTCGGCCTCCGTGTATTCTCCCTCTTTTTCAAACTCGAAGCTTTTGACGTAGATGCCTTTCAAATTCTGGATCAATTGTTTGGCTTCCGCATCGTCCCCTTCGTCTTCGTTCACGAATTTTGAGGCAAGCTTCAGCATGGCCCCGTCCAGGTTGACGTCCACGACCTCCGAAGCTTTAGCCGAAAGTTTTTCAAGACCGTTCAAGCGCAGTCGTGCGGGTTCCTGGCCGAAGGCCGGAAGGGCCGCGACAGCGAGCCCCAGCAAAACTGCGCCGGTGAATGTTCTCAGAATGTAGATTTTCGCTTTCATAAATCCTCCATTGGCTCGGGGCATTCGCGCCCCTCAATTCTCGGAACGGCGGCGGTCCGGCCGCGCGGCGTCTCGCAAAGCGGCGTTGAGCTTAGCGCTGGCAATTTGCAGAGCGATCTTGGCCTGGGTGCCGGCGATTTCTCCTTGAAGGCGTGCCTGCCGGTGCTCGCGATATCGCTGGACGGCGAAAACGGTCAGAAAACAGCCGAGGCCGAACGCCAGGGCCCAACGGACTGCTGGAATCCGAAAGAGAGCTTTGAGCCACTGCCCGACCGTGGCTCTGGAATTCTCTTCCTGTCGGGCTCGCGCGAGCACGCGCTCCGCAAAACCCTCAGGAGGCTCGACACGCCGCAAGGCTGACTTCAGTTCATCATCAAGAGGTTTCATACCGTCACATCTCCCAGGCAACGGGTCAGTTTGCCGCGCAAAAACTCGAGCGACCGTTGCAAGTAGCTTTTGACCGTGTTAATGGGCATTTCCATAATTTCAGCGATTTCGTGCAACTCCATTTCTTCCTGGAATCTCAGCAGGACGACCATGCGGCGCCTGACGGGGAGGGTGGACACCATCTGCCGCAATTTTCTCGAGAGCAGCGGATCCGACTCCGATTGGACCGCCGCCGGTTCCCGTTCGTCCTCCAGGCTCACGGGTTTGATCCGATGCCGTCGCGCGTAATCAATGCACCGGTGCGCGGTGACTTTGCGCAGCCAATACTGCAAGTGCTGGGGCGATTTGACCTGAGGCGCTTTGCGAAACAGATCGAGAAAAACTTCCTGCGCCAGGTCTTCCGCCAGCGCCCGGTCCCGCAGGAAATGGCAGGCCAGGCTGAACACCATCCCCTGATGGCGGCGCACGATCTCCTCGAAAGACCCCACGCCGCTGGACTGTTCGGCCACAGCCATCAGAGCGTCTTGTGCCGCCCCGTTTTTCAATTCGTCCTTCCTAATAGATACATACGCAGTCGCGCCGAAAAAGGGTGCGAAAAATTCGTGCGGGTTGCCAGGAGAACCGACTGAGAAAGATTAACAGGAAATGGGCGAGGGCGCCCCTCCCGCGGGGCGCGAGCGGGTCATTGAACTGGGTAAGTCCCGGGAGAGTGAGTCAGGTCGCGCTACCCGAGGCCTTGCTTTGGGAGTGGAGGCAATTTTGGATGACGGTGAGAAGTTCTTCGGACTTGACGGGTTTGTTCAAGTACTCGGTGGCGCCGGCATTCATCGCCACCATGTAGTTGTCCACTTCGCCGTAGCCGGTGAGCATGATGAAAGGCACGCGGTTGCCCTCCGCTCGAAGCTGTTCGAGGAACCCCAGGCCGTCGTTGCCGTCGGGCATGCGCAGGTCGCTGATAATGACGTCGAAGGTGGTCTTGCGGAGCAGCGAGCGCGCCTCTGCGGGGCTTCCGGCCGTGCTGACCTGGTAGTTTTCCCCGGCAAGGATGATCCGCAGGACTTTCGTGAAGAAGCGGTCGTCGTCCACAATGAGGATGTGACCCTTGTCCAGTGACTGATCCCGCCGTGTTGTAGCCTGGTCTGGCATGAGCAGTTGCGTCATCGCGCCTCAAGATTCACTGTGTGCCCGATTGGCCCGGCGCTATTGCAGTTTACCCCACCATCGAACTTGTGCAAGGGCAATTCAGCTTCGGTCCCGCTTCGTCGTCGCCTTCGGCGCGCCGCGAAGTCTTCTAAGCGCAGGGAGCAGAGCGCAGTGCGAGACTCGATAGATACACCGAGAGTAGGCTTGTTCCGTTTCGCATCGCTGGCTTTCCTCTCGCACAAAATCCCGGATTAGAACCCAGTGCTTCGTCCTACCCAGCCAAAGCGGCCGGGCCGACCAGGTCTTTCTTTCCCAGGTGGCGGCGAATGGTTCGGGGATTGATCTGGAGCAATTGAGCGGCCTGCGAGCGGTTGCCATGCGTGAAGCGCAAGACCGTCTGGATGACGGCGTCATGGATTTCCCGCATGGCGGTGTCAGGCGAAAACATCACCGTGAAGGCAGGCTGCGTCACTGCTTCCTTCTCTGGACGGGTCACAGTGGTAAAGGCGTGGGGATTCCGGCCAATCTTCGGTTCCGCCTCGGCTAGAAGTACCATAAGTCCTCCTCAGCGTTTCATCTGAGAGTTACGAATCTCCCCTTCTATAAGCATTTGAGGTTCCGACTTTGCGTCCGCTAACTGCCTGAAAAATCAAGAGGGTGAGATGTGAGTTTCACCCCTCATCTCCGGAAAAATGAGTCGCTTCGCACAAGGGCTTGCGCCTTTTACCGCATTTAGCTTCGGGAGGGGAATGTCTAAGAAGCATAGGAAGTGTCCGGGATGGGTGTTGTGGAGGTATTGACCCTACGGAGTGAAAGGGACAAATTGTCCATGTCCCGCCTCGGAATCCTCCGGCGGGTTGGCGCATCGAATTACAACCGAGAGTCGTAGACGCTTCCAGTTATAATAATTTCGATGTTTCGGAGGGTCCGCTCAAAGGACGGCGACAAAAGCCAACAGAGGAGAATCCATGGGTCTGCTTCGGGATGAAGACACCATCGAAATCCGCCAGCGCCTGCAGGGGATGGTCAATCCGGTAAAGCTAGTTCACTTCACGCAGGAGATGAACCTGGAATACGGGCGCGAGGCCAAGGAGCTGCTCAATGAACTCACAGCACTTTCGGAGAAGCTCTCGGTGGAAGTTTTCAATTTTCTCCTCGATAAAGAAAAAGTGGCCGAGTACGGCATTGACAAAGTCCCAGCCACGGTGGTCCGCAACGGGAAAGATTTTGGTATCCGGTTTTACGGAATCCCCGCCGGATACGAATTTGCGACTCTCCTCGACGCCATCCTGGATGTTTCGCAGGGCGAATCGGGACTGGCCGCGGAGAGCAAAGAAAAACTCGGTAAAATCACTCAGCCGCTCCACCTGGAAGTTTTCGTCACCCCCACCTGACCTCACTGCCCGCAGGCCGTGCGCCTGGCCCACCGCTTTGCGATGGAAAACGACCTCATCTCGGCCGACTGTGTCGAAGCTACGGAATTTCCCGACCTCGCCGCACAATATCGCGTCTACGCCGTGCCCCGCACGGTCATCAACGGCTCTGCTGCGATCGAAGGCGCGATGCCAGAGGGGCTGATGCTTGACGCGATCCTCAAAACTTTGGAGCCGCCCGCCGCGACGAGCGACGCAAGCTCCTAACAGTTTGTTGAAAAACGATTTGGCGCTGTCATTCTGAGCGAAGCGAAGAATCCCCGCATTCGTGATCTCAAGCAAATACGGAGATTCTTCGTCGTCCGTCATTTGACGGACTCCTCAGAATGACATTCGGGTCGCGCTCTTCAACAAACTGCTAATACTTCACAACCGAATGGATCTCGTAGTTGCCTAGTTTCTCGCGGCCTTTGAGGAATTCCAGTTCGACGAGAAATCCGATTCCGGCCACGTGCCCTCCGAGTGATGCGACAAGCTCCGCGACCGCGGCGGCGGTGCCGCCTGTAGCGAGCAGGTCGTCAATGATGAGGACTTGCTGGCCCTGGCTGATCGCGTCGCGGTGGACTTCCAGAGCGTCCTTGCCGTATTCCAAATCGTAAGTGGCGCGAGCGGTTTCGGCGGGAAGCTTTTTGGGTTTGCGCACCGGAACAAATCCCGCGTTCAGACGATAGGCAACCATGGGCGCAAAAATAAATCCTCGCGCCTCGATGCCCACCACGCGGTCAATCTTTCGGCCCACATAGTGATTGGCCAGCGCGTCGACCGCGCGATGAAGGCCGATGGGGTCTTTCAACAGCGTCGTGATGTCGTAAAAGAGAATCCCCGGCTTGGGGAAATCCGGCACTTCGCGAATCAGCTTCTTAAGGTCTTCCACTCGTCCTCCCGCGATATAGTTTTCGACGTTTCTGGCCGCTTACTGCTGACTGCCCGCTGCCTACTGTTTTGCTACCAGCCTCCCTCAATCCTAAACGTCGAATATTCCTTGTGCACGGGCTCGTCGGTTTCTTCGATGCCACTCACACGCCCGCTGCGTGGGCCTTCAGCGAGGTGGCGTTTGAATTCGTCGAGCGAGTCGGCGTCGCCGATGCCGTAAACCTCCACCGTCCCGTCCCAGCAGTTTTTGACGTAGCCGCGGATTCCAAGCTGGTTGGCGAAGCGCTCGGCGAAAAATCGGAACCCCACGCCGTGAACCCTTCCGGAAATCGTATATTTCCGCGCAACTTTCATTTCGCGCCCCGCTAGTCGAGCAAAGTTGTGCGGACCCGATTTGCCGGCCCGTGATTCATTCCATTCCAATCTTTGGCTGTTTGGAACCAGGCTCATCAGGTTTCGCTGAGTTTCTTGATGATCGACTTGGCGAGTCCCTCGTGAATTTCATTGTGGCGGGGAACAGGTTGCGACTTTTTCGTTTTTGGGTTGGTGTACCAATCGTGACTTGCCCCATGACGGATGAGCACGCAGCCGATTTCCTCGAGTTTTCTGACGAGGTCGCGCCGTTTCAATCCGCCAGCACCAATTCTTCAACTTTCCGAATGTACGGGATTTCGCCCGATTGGAAATCCACAAGAAGACCCTTGAGATTGTTGACCAAGTCTTCCTTCGATGTTCCCTGGGTCTGATAGTCGGGGTAGTCATTGAGGAACCCGAGGTAGTAATCGCCGTCCTGCCAATAAGTGAATCTCGTCGTCTTCATTTTGGACCTCGAGGATCTGGTGCGCTCGTGATTAGCATAAGATACTTTTCCCATGAATTCCATGCTTTCGAGTAATTTAGATGCGACACAACAGTGGCAAGCCGCGGAGCCTTTGAGATGCAAAGTTCTTTGGCACCCGTAATTCAACTGTCTTCGCCGTCCTGGATACCGGACTTCAGTCCGGCGGCAATCAATGTGCTCCGCGCAAGGTCCGCTTGCGCGGATTGGACGTAGAAAGCGGCTCCCGCATACACTGATGGGAAAATACCAAGAATGATCTTACAGTACGGTTCGATGTCCACCGTGTAGTCAATCCCCTTTTCGGTGAGAGCATTTTCCGTTTTCCTTGCTTCACGTAAGAAGCCCGCAATGAATACGCGGGCAACTTCGCTGTCAAATAACTCCTCGAACCCCACCCTCGCCATTGCCGCAATCCCATCGCTGCCTGATATACGTTCAGGCTGCCCTGGATGAGCGAGCTAGCGCGTTCCCGATTGCAAGTCGGTGCCTGCACGAAATTCAATCACGCACCGCCTGGCCCTGCAGGCTTAAGAAATTCTCGAGCGAGGCGGACCCGCGATCCGAGCCCTGGTTGAAGCGCGCGGCAAAAATTTCAGCCACGGCGGGCGCGGCCTCGCGCAGAGCGCTTGCGGCAAACCAGTTGAGGCCGGACCGGCGCAGCAGAAAATCTTCCGCCTTCACGGCCATCTCCTCGCGGATGGCGAACTCGACTTCTGTGGCAAGCAGTCCCTGCGCGCCGGGAAGCACCTGGGCGAGCGATGGGTTGTCTCGAATCGGATCGAGCACATCGCGCCAGCGGCTTCCGTAGGTTTTGACGATGCGCTCCGCGGTTTCAAAAGGCACGTCGAACATGCGGACGGCTTCCCAGGCGGCGTAATTCAAGTAAACCTCAAAAGGCCCCGTCTGGCCGCCGGGCAGCGGCGTAACTCGCGTCGGGCGCGCCGACGATGCGGCCGCTGTACCCCCGAGGCGCGACATCACAAGTTCCGTGACCTTTTCGCCGAGCGCCCGCGAGGTGGTAAGTTTTCCGCCGCAAATTGAAACAAAATTCGTGGCCCACGGGTCTTGGTGCAGGCGATACTCGCGCGTGTTCTCCGAGGGGCTTCGTCCGGGCTCGATGGCGAGCGCGCGCAACCCCGCAAATCCTCCGACAACGTCGCCCAGGCCGAGCGGCCTCGCGAGAACGCGGTTGAGCGCCGAGAGAAGGTACTCGGTGTCCGCGCGGTCGGGCCGGACGGCGGCGGGGTCGCCGTCGTAGTCAGTGTCAGTCGTGCCGAGAAGCGCGTGCCCGTGCCAGGGTGGCATGACGAAAACGCGTTTGCCTGGAAGGATTGCCGCAAAAAGCGCGAACGGTCCGGCCACCGGTGGCAGGATGATGTGCGTGCCTTTGGTCAGGCGCACCGTCCGCGAGCCGTCGAAGCCGGGGAGAAAAGCTCGCACGTGGTCCACCCACGGGCCCGCGGCGTTCAACCAGTAGCGCGCGGAAATTTCGTGCCGGCGCCCGGTGAGCAAATCTTCCGCCTCGGCGCTTCGGACCTCGGGGCCTTTCGAGCCGGACTTGACGGCGAGCGCGCGAATTTCCATATAGTTCGAAATCACCGTGCCATGCGCAGCCGCGTCCAGAATATTTTCGAGCGTCAGCCGCGCGTCGTCGGTTTCCGAATCGAAATAGACGGCGCCAGCGCGCAAGCCTTCCGAGCGAAGCGACGGGACGCGGCGCAACGTCTCGGCGGGCGAGAGCATCTTGTGGCGGTCGTTTGAGCCGAGGTTCCCCATCAAGTCGTAAAGGGTGAGTCCCAGCCGGAGTTTGAACGGCGAGTACGGATCGCCGCCGTAGATGGGAACGAGAAACGGCACGGGCCGCGCAAGGTGCGGCGCGAGGGAGAGAAGCAGGCGGCGCTCGCGGCGCGCTTCGTGGACCAGGCGGAAGTCATACTGCTCGAGGTAGCGCAGGCCGCCGTGGATCATCTTGGACGAGCGGCTGGAAGTTCCGCTCGCGAAGTCGCGCGCCTCAACCAGAACGACCTTGAGCCCGCGCATCGCGGCGTCGCGCGCCGTCGCCGCGCCCTGAATGCCGCCGCCGATGATGGCCAGATCGAACTTCTGCGAGGAGAGCGCTTCGGGGTTGCGTTGCATTTCCGTGTGTCCTTCGGCGCGTACAGGTTAGCACAAACGGGAAATAGTCCGCCTTGCGCTGAGCAATTGCCGCTTCGTTAGGTCGAAAACTCCGGTTCCTTCAGGGTTCGTTATGCACAATTTTGGCCAATTCCGCGCAACCCGGTCCTGTGTTTTCAATACGTTGACAGCTTTGATCGTCATTTAAAGTTACTTGATTTTTGTCCGTTTATCCCCGCCTTCGCTTTTCATTCGCCCACGGCTGACAACGCGGCCCGAATCTGACATCAGGGATTCTACTGTCCGTCGTCGGTCTTAACCCGCACATCAAGGCTCCTGAATTCCGCCTTCAGATGCCAGACTCCTCATCAGGCGGGATTCTTCTTTTCCACCGTATCAGACAAAACTGACACCATGGGAACTACTGACAAAGCTGACACTGAATTTTTTGCGGGGATTTTCGGGACAGGGTCAGTTATCGAAGGCCTTGGAATTCTTCCAAAGTGACGCCGAGCTGGCGGAGGATTTTGTGAAACAGAGGCGGCCCAATTTCACGGCCACCATGGATGGGAATGGTCACGCTTCGCCCGTCGGGATGATTCCAGCGCTCGTGGCTGCCGGTTTGTCGATTTTTCATGAAGCCAAGCCGGCGCGCCACGTTTTGGAAATCGCGTGCTGTGGCGCTAGGCATGAACGATTTCAGTCGTGTCGGCGGGAAGTGGAATCCCTTTGGCGCGGTACTCCTCGGAGATCATTTCGAAGACTCTCGTGAGTTCTTCCAATGCTTGCTCCCGCGTCGTCATCAATGCGTAGCAGCCGGCGATGGCGGGAATCTCGGCGACCCAGGCCCCGTCATCCTGGCGGTAGAGGATTGTCTTGTAGTCATTCAAAGTCATGAGGGTCCACCAATTTAATTGCCCAGTATAACAACCTGAAGTGCAACTCACAATGAGTGTGAGACGAACTGGATGCAGGGCGCACTCACGCGCCGGGCTCGCCAAGTTCGACGATGGCCTTAACGCAGAAATTTTCGCCGCGCAAAAGAGGAAACCGCTCGGGGACTTCGGCAAGCTTCATGCGATGGGTAAT
>CAYZVR010000152.1:0-9391 GCA_964481715.1 uncultured Acidobacteriota bacterium
CATGGAACTGGCGGCAACCTTTCGAGTGGCATTACGCGCGCTGGCGCGGAACAAGATGCGCACCGCGCTCACCATGCTGGGCATCATCATCGGCGTCGGTGCGGTGATATGTACCGTGGCGATCGGAGAAGGCGCGGCGAATCAGGTGCAGGAGTCGTTGCGCAACCTGGGCGACAACATGATCTTTGTAGCCTCCGGCAGCGTCAATCAGCACGGCGTACACATGGGGAGCTCCGCGACCAAGACGCTTGTCCCGGCCGATGCTAAGGCCATTCGCCAGCAAATCCCTTTCGTCTCCAGGGTTTCGCCGGGAGTTGGCAGCGCGGCGCAGATTGTCTACGGCAACCAGAATTGGTATACGCGAATTCGCGGCGTCGGTCCCGAATACCTGGGCATTCGCCGCTGGGCGATACAGGAGGGCAGCGGTTTTTCGGATCACGAGGTGGACTCGGCGGCGGAAGTCTGCCTGCTGGGCCGGACCGTGGTCGAAAACTTGTTCGGTGACGAAAGCCCCCTGGGGAAAGTTGTGCGCGTGCAGAACATTCCGTTCCGGGTGATCGGCGTTCTTGCCCCGAAAGGTCAATCGCCGTTTGGGCGGGACGAGGATGACACCATCATCATGCCTTTCTCGACGGTGCAGAAAAAAATTGCGGGCATTGACTGGCTGAACTTCATCATATGCTCCGCCGAGTCTCCGGAAGCGATCCATCCCGTTAAGACTCAGATTGCCAGCCTGTTGCGCGAGCGCCATCATCTGCGAGCCGACGCGGACGACGACTTTATTATTCGGAGCCCCACCGACCTCGCGGCCGCTCAGGCGCAGTCCGGCCGGATTATGACCCTGCTGCTCGCCAGCATCGCTTCAGTGTCGCTCCTGGTGGGCGGCATCGGCATCATGAACATCATGCTGGTGTCCGTCACCGAGCGGACTCGCGAAATCGGTGTGCGAATGGCGGTGGGCGCTACCGAACGGGACGTCCAAATGCAATTCCTGAGCGAAGCGACCGTGCTGAGCTTACTGGGCGGAACCGCCGGCGTGTTGGTCGGCGTGGCGGCCTCTTTGGCGGTCTCGAACATGCTCCATTGGCCCACCACCATTCCGCCGGAATCGATCGCCATCGCCGTGGTGTTCTCGGCTGCCGTCGGGATCTTCTTCGGCTATTATCCTGCGCAAAAGGCCGCGCACCTGGATCCGATTGAGGCGCTTCGCTACGAATGAATGGAAGGGATTAAACGATGACCCAACGAATTTCTGAAAACTTGAAAAGGCTGATTTATCTTGGCGCCTCTGTGATCCTTTTCGGTGCCATAGCGTCGCCCGCGCACGCTCAACAAGCAAAGCGCGCCGCTGGATCCACTGCTGAGGAATTCTTTATCATTTCCTCCGTGGACTTGAAGAAAAACCATATTGTTCTCAAACGGCCTACGGAGGTCACGGTACTGATCGGCGTGAACGACAAGACCACCTGCGTGAACGAAAAGGGGAAGCCCGTGCACTTGAATGACCTGAGAGCAGGCGACACCGTCTTCGTTACCACCCGCCGTGACTCAGACGGCGAACTGATGGCCACCCATATCCGCATGGGCTATATGACGCTTCAGGAAGTCCACCGCCGGTATTTAGATACCAGCCAGAACTGACGGGTGATTCGCCATGAAGCGATGAGCAACGGGGAAAGGATGCCTTGCTCAGCCCGTTCCGCTCGTCGTGGCGCTCAAAAGGGGATGTCTTCGTCGGTGATTTCGGTTCCCGGTGATGATTCCGCGGGGGCGGGGGGCTCGACAGGTTCGCGGTCTGCATCCGATGTGCTTCGCGAGGGGGCATCCCGCAAGGCGGGAGAATCGGCGCGCGAGCCGAGCATGGTCATCTTCTGGGCCACAATTTCATACGCCGTGCGCTTGGCCCCAGTTTGTTTGTCTTCCCACTGATGGCTTCGGATGCTGCCCTCGATATAGACCTGCTTGCCCTTGGTCAGGTACTCGCCGCAAATTTCAGCCAGCTTGTTCCACGCGACGATGTTGTGCCACTCGGTCCGCTGCTGTTTTTCGCCCGTTTTGTCCTTAAAGGCCTCATCGGTGGCGAGCGAAAACTTGGCAACCGGCGCGCCGCTGGGTGTGTATTTGAGTTCGGGATCTTTGCCCAGGCGTCCGATGAGAATGACTTTGTTGACCGAGCCGGCCATAGAAACCTCGCTCTCAGACCTCAGACTTACCTGGCACGGAGCTTTTTCAGGCGCTGCTGGGCCAGGTCAGATTCGTGCGAATTCGGAAACCGCTGCATGAGCGAGCGGAGTTCCCGCTCCGCCGCGGTTGTCTGGCCGAGTTCTTGCAGCGCATAGCCTTTCTTGAGCTGCGCCGCAGCCAGTTTGTTGCCGCTCGGATAGCGTTCCAGGCACTTGTTGTATTCTTCGATGGCCCGGGAGTAATTCTTCTGAACATAATACGATTCACCGATATAAAACTGGGCATTAGACGCCAGTTCGCTGTCCCCGTAATTTTTGAGAAAGTCCTGGAAAGCTTGATTAGCCAGGTCGTACTGGCCACCCGACAGGTACGACAGGCCGGATTTATAAAGCGTGTCCGGGTCGGGAACGCTGGCTGGAGATCCGGGAGTCGTGCCGGGAGCGGTCGTGTCGCCCGCCGGAGAGGTATTAAGGGTCTGAATGATATTCTGTGTCTGAGCCACCTGATCGCTCAGTTTCGCCAGGCGCGCTTTGGCCTCATCCAGGCTTTCGCTCAGGGCCTGAATCTGGCTGGTCATCGAATCGAAGCGGGCGTCGGTGGTAGCGATGTTTTTCCCGGAAGTTTTCTGGACCTCGGCGACCGTCGCCTTCATCGAGTTGACGTTGTCGTTGACCTGCTCGACCAGGGTTCGCAGGACGCCCGCCTGTGTGTCGACCGTCTTTTGCATGTTCTGGACCATCTGCTGCAACGTATCGAGCTGTTGCATGATGCGGATGATCTCACGGCTCACGCCGTAGGCGGGCTGCGTCCCCAAGGCCCACAGGCCGGTTAAGAGCAGTGTGGTGAGAGCTTTCTTTCTCAAAGGTGTTGGCCCTCGTTTCAGAATTCGCAAACCCTCGTCAGCGTACCCTTGCGGTTGCGTTCGGGTCAAAAAGACAAGGGTTTGCGGTATGTTTCAATTTCGAGCGGGAGCACGGCCGGGAGTCTTGAGGACCCCCGGCGCGACTCACGGTTATCGTGAACCCGGCCGGCCAAATACCATGTGGCCCCGGCGGTTCGACTGCCAGCACTCCTCGGTGGAGTCCGTGCAGAACGGACGGTCCTTACCGTAGGAAATCGTGAAAACCCGGTTCGAAGAGATGCCCAGGTTGACGAGGAAATTCTTGACCGCAGTGGCACGGCGGTCACCGAGGCCCAGGTTGTACTCTTCGCTCCCGCGTTCATCGCAGTGGCCCTCGACGGTGAAGACGATATCCGCATAGGACTTGAGGATATCCGCGTCTGCGGTGAGGGCGCGCTGCGCGTCGGGCCGGACGTCGGACTTGTCGAAGTCAAAATAGACGTCCTGAATTTGGCTGCTGAAGATGTCTTCTACCATGACTTTCGGCTTGGCAGCGGCGGGGGGCGGTGGCGGAGGCGGCACGCTTACCGTCACGCGAGCGCTGGCCGTGTTGGATCCGCCCGGGCCGGTCGCGGTGGCGACATAGGTCGTGGATTGTTGAGGCGTCACGGTGGTCGAGCCCGTCGCTTCAACACCTCCCACGTCCGGCTGGATCGTAACATCGGTGGCGTTTTGGGAATTCCAACTCAAAGTGACAGAGTGCCCCTTTTCAACCGTGGCGGGTTCCGCCGTCAAGTTGATGACGGGAGCAGGTGGTGGGGGCGCCGCCGGTGGCGGAGGGGGCGGTGGTGCGGCTGCCTGAGGTTTGTGACAGCCGCCCAAGGTGACGACAAATACCAGGATGCTGAGCATAATGAGGAGTTTCAGATGCTGCTTTCTCATGCGTTCTCCTTCTCGTGTGGAATAGATTGCAGTGGTCACGGCGATTCCCAATTGGATAATGCCGGGTGACGGAGCGCGGGGCGAGCGCCGCAGCAAAGAAACAGTGTAACACCCGGCGAAAAAAAAATGCAATCGTTCAGTTCAGCCAGGTTTCAAACGGCGGACGCAGCCGCCCTCATCACTTTGACCAGTTGGGGTTCCAATTTTCCCCCAGCTTTGTCAACTGCCGGGGATTCGTGCCGTCGGCCAGCATGGTCCAGACCTGCTTCGATCCCGAACGGTTGGATTCGAAGACCAGGTGCCGGCCGTCGGGTGACCAGGACGGGTGTTCGTTCCGCCTCGCATCGTGGGTGAGCTGGACGATCCGTCCTGTGGCAATTTCCACCACATAAACGTCGTAGGTTCCGGTGTCCGATACACGCCAGGAGAAAGCCATAAACAGCCCGTTCGGCGACCAGGAAGGAGAGCTGGCATCGCCCCCTCCGGTAATCAGGCGGCGCAAATTCGTTCCATCTTCGGACATGATGTATATCTGCGGAGAGCCGCTGCGGTCGGAAACGAAGGCGAGCTCGTTTCCAGTCTTGGGGTTCCACACCGGGGAAATATCCACGCCCTGCGAAAACGTGAGCCGGCGAAGGTTTCTTCCGTCCGGATCGGAGACATAGATTTCCGGGTCGCCTCCCATGCTCGAGCAGAAGGCGAAGTTTTTCCCGTCGGGTGACCATGCGGGAGTGGTATTCAGGCCTCGATAGACAGGGAACGAAATGCGGCGGTTCGTCTCGAGCGAAAATATAAAGATATCCGGATTTCCCAGCGCGTAACTGGTGAAGGCAATACGCGTATTGTCAGGCGACCAGCGGGGTGTGAGCGAAAGGGTTCCATAGCTCGTGATGGGCCGCTGGTTGAATCCGTCGTAATCCATGACCCAGACTTCCGGGTGGCGGGTCCGGCTGCTCACAAACGCGAGGCGCGTCTGCGCGATACCCGGAACGCCGCCGCCAAGCGTTTGGATGATTTCGTTGGCCAGACGATGTGCCGCGTCACGCGTCGAAATTTCGTTCATCGTAGCGACGTAGCGCTTGGCGAGGATGGAAGGATTGGCCTGATTCTTGACGTCGTACAAGCGTGCGGTTACCACCAGGTTTGAATTGATGACCTCCGTCTTCCCAAAGACCAGCATCTGGGCCTCGGCGGGCGGCTCGGACCAGGCCTTGAAATCCACGTCGCCGGGCTCCACAAGGGCTTTGAGGGGATGGAGGCTCTTACTGACCATGTCGAAGGTGCCGGCATTCTCCAGGTCGCCTTGAAGAACCGAATTGAATTCTCTCGTCAAGCGGTTAAGTTCCTGATCCACCGACTGCGGGGGGAATTCCGAAACCGCCAGCCGGATGCGAGGAGCGCCCAGATTGATGCCCGTGCTGAACCAATCCTGGCTCCGCACGGACTTGCGGGCAATAAAAAAACCGGGCACCGCAACGAACAGGAGGATCACCAATTTGAAATGTTTGAGTTTCATAAGTGCGTCGTCACTCTCTCGATGCGCTGGACAATCGCCGAAGATGACTCGCGCCGGGTGGATTCAGATTTGTTGCTTTCGGGGCCGTCCAATTTCCGCGGCTTATCACCGCCGGCGAAAGTCAAAGAAAAATTCAACCGATACCTTGTTCCCGGAATAGCCGGGCGGAAGCGGCCCCAGAGGATTGGAAGCGAGCACCGCCCGCACGGCCGAGCGGTCAATCTCGGGATTGCCGCTTGGCTGCGTGACTTCCACATTGGTCACCGTGCCTTCGCGCAGGATGTCAAAGTGCACGAACACTCGCGGAGCGGTTAGGATATTCGGGCTGATGGTGGCAAGAAGCCAGTTCCCGCTGATGCGGTTTCGAACCGCGTCCACGTACCATCCGAATCGGTCGCCGAAGTTCCCCTCGCCGAAGGAGAGTCCACCCTGGCCCGCCGAATTGGTGAACTGGTTGTAGTTCATCGACGGCTTGCCGCCCAGCCCGTAGGGAACTGCGTTGTCCGGAACCGCTTGTTGCGTTTGAATGCGCTTGTTGACGCGAAGGGGCCTTTCCTGCGCAACAGATTCTTTGAACTTGGGAATTTCTTTCGCTTCGGGTGGCGGCTGGAGCTTCGGCTCGGTTTCGGTGCGATAGAGCCCAGGGTTCTGAGTGGCCAGAGTATTCTCGGTGGCGAGCGCCGGGGTCGGCAAAGGAACACCGGGCAGGGAAGCGACGGCATTCACTCGGACCGCGCCCCCTTCGCCCCAGTTCTTTCCAGATTTTTCCCCCGCCCAGTTCAAGCCAAGAATGCTGTAAGCCGCGGCCAAAAGCAGCAGCAGGCCGTGGAGGAACAGGGAAGCCATGAGAGTCCCCCGCAGCGTATCGCGCTGGCCGGGCAACGGGTTGAATGTCGCAACGCCCATGGAGGTGACTCAGCTCCTGCCTCCGGCCCGTCCGCCGACGGGCCAAAGGTTACGAGCCTCCGGAAGTTGAAAGCGGTTCGGTAACGATGTTGAGGTTGGTGAGGCCGGCCTGCTTGAGCGCATCCACGACTTTTGAGAAAGCCCCGAAAGGCACAGCCTGGTCGCAGCGAAGATAAATCGGGGAAGTCTTTTCGCCGCTCATGCGGTCCAGAACCGCCGAGCCCAGGCGATGGATGTTGACCTCATCGTTGCCGACATAAACGGTCTGCTTCTTGTCAATGGTCACAACGACCCGGTCTTCCGAAATGGCCCGGACCGTGCGGGTCTTTGGAAGGTCCACCTCGATGCCGGACTGGAGAATCGGCGCGGTGAGCATGAAGATCACGAGCAGCACCAGCACCACGTCGACGAACGGAGTGACGTTGATTTCCGAGAGCGAAGTCTGAGTTCGGCCCTTAGGATTGGTGAAGGCCATGGCTTGTCGCCTTCCTTCGTCCATCGGTTTTTGTAATTGAAAACGGGAGATCGCCGATGGACATCTGTATTTAGGTGAAGTGGCGTTCGGTCAGATTCATGAATTCAAGACCGAAGTCGTCCATTTGCGCACCAAGTTCTTTGATGCGCTGGACAAACTGATTGTAGGCGATGACGGCAGGAATGGCTGCAAACAGGCCCGCCGCGGTCGCGATCAGCGCTTCAGAGATGCCCGGCGCAACGCTCCTGAGCGAGGCCGTGCCGGCGCTTCCAAGGCCCTGGAAAGCATCGATAATTCCCCAGACGGTTCCAAAAAGGCCAATGAAAGGTGTAACGGCGCCGATGGTGGCAAGCCAGGAAACCCAGGATTCAAGCATCGTGAGCTGCGCCGAGGAAGCGATCTGCAACGCGCGCCGGACGGACTCGAGACTCTTGATTCGGGGAGCGCCCGGGTTCTCGGTGACAACCACCTGAGTCTCGATTTCGCGGTAGCCGGCCAGAAAGACTTCCACCAGGGGGCTGGAAGCCAGACCCTTGCAGGCGGCGCGAATGTCGGAGAGTTTGCGGCTCTCGCGGAATATCTTCAGGAAGTTCCGCGAATCGCGCCGGCCCTTTTGAAGGCGTCGAAACTTTTTGAAAATGATGGCCCAGGATAGAACCGAGAAGAAAAGCAGGATCACAAGGGTAATCCTGGCAACAAGCCCGGTATTGGCGAGCAGTTGCCAGATTTCACCTTGATGTTGAAAGAGCAGGGCGACGACCAACCAACCTCCTTATTCAAAACTCCCAACCTTATTCAAATTAACACAGCCTCCCAAGTCCGTCAACGAAAGAGCCGGGGTGATCGCGACTCATTTTGGAACTCGACCTCGCTGGCCGTGGGCGCTGATATGGGCACCCGTACTGGTCACGCTCCCCTGGCGAGTTTACGGCACGTAATCAGTAATTTATCGCCCGGGCTACGCCACGAGCGCCCCCGAGTGGTTGTTCCGGGTCTCCTTTCTGCGCGCGGTAATTTACCTTGCGGCTGGCATCGCTATTTTGGTGGTGAATTATCGCCGGCTCGAGGACCGGAACGAAAGGCGCCGCATGCGGGTTCTGGTGGTGGGGATCGTGCTGACCCTGATTTCTGCAATCGGTATCCTTTGGCTCACACAGACCCAGGGATTTGTCATGTCGTTCTGATTCCCGCTGATTTACTTTTTCCTCCCACCGACTGTGGCCTGTCCGGTCGCGTTCGCCTATGCGATCTTGAGGCATCGGTTGTTTGATATCAGCGTGATGATCCGCCAGGGCTTGCAGCACGCCCTGGCGCGAGGTGTAGTGCTCTCGCTAGTGCCGGTGCTGGGAATTATCTTGTTGGCTGACTTGCTCCTGCATGGCGACCAGCCGCTGATCAACGTTTTGACCGCGCGCGGGTGGGTGTACGCGGCTCTGGGAGGGTTGGCGTTCGTGGTTTACAAGCAGCGTCACGGCTGGATGGAGGCGCTTGACCGGCGTTTTTTCCGCGAGCACTTTGACGCCCGACGCCTCCTGCGCGAGGTGGCCGAAGAGGCTCGCCAGGCCGGCAGCCTTGAGCGTGCCGCTCCAGGCGCTGTTGCCCGCATTGAGGCGGCACTGCATCCCGAATTTGCAGCCCTCATGATCCGCCCGTCGCGTGAGCCAAGTTTTCGCACCCTGGCTTGCTCTCCTTCCGGCCAGGCCCCTTCCCCATTCCGGGCGGAGGGAAAACTGATGGCGTTATTGCGGGTGCTGGGAAAACCCTTGGAAATGACCTTGGGTGAATCGAAATGGCTTCAGCAGCAACTTCCGCATGAGGAAACCGACTTCCTTCGCCGCGCGCACATTGACCTGATTGTACCGATTGCCATGACTCCGGAACAAGATGAAGCGTTGCTTGCACTCGGAGTGAAACGTTCCGAAGAACCGTTTACGGGCGAGGACCAGGACCTGCTGGCGGCGATCGCTTCGAGCCTGGCGCTGCTGCTCGAAAAACCGGCGGCGCCTCCGGCACGGCCTACCGAAGTTTTTGAAGAATGCCCGCAGTGTGGCGTGTGTTATGACACGGGCGTAGGCCGCTGCGCACAGGATAACGCTGGTCTCGTGCCCACGCGTCTGCCGAGGTTGCTGGCGGGACGATATCGCCTCGAGTGCCGGCGGGGACGGGGCGGCATGGGGGCAGTCTATGAGGCTGTAGATACCGCACTCGAGCGCCGCGTGGCGGTGAAAGTCCTCCGCGATGAACTGACGGGAAACGCGGAAGCAGCGGAGCGCTTCCAGCGAGAGGCCCGCGCGGCGGCGAGTTTCGCTCATCCCAATGTTGTGACCATTTATGATTTCGGTGTGGCATCCGCAACACGCGCGTTTCTGGTTATGGAGCTCCTGGAGGGCACGGCCCTGCGCGACGAGCTGAAGCGTTTGAAGCGGCTGCCCGCCCCCCGCACGCGCTCTATCATGCGCGATGTTTGCGCCGCCGTCGAAGCCGCTCACCGGCGGCAATTGGTCCACAGAGACCTTAAGCCCGAGAA
>CAYZVR010000153.1:0-9364 GCA_964481715.1 uncultured Acidobacteriota bacterium
CTACGACGTCGTGCGTGCGGGACGTCGGGGCGGTTCGCGAACCGCCCCGACAGGCAAACCTGCCATCATTCAGATCCTTTACAAAATCGTCGGGCGCGGCACGCGATTGATGGCGGAGCTCAAGCCGGGCGATCGCGTCGGAGTGATTGCCCCGCTCGGCCACGGCTTTTTCGAAGAAGAGTATCTGGCGCACGCGACAAAGGCCGCCGAAGTTCTTCACGTCGCGGGCGGAATCGGCATCGCCGCGCTTCTGCTGCCTGCGCGGGACCTGGCACGCGCCGGTTTGCGCCAACGGTTGTTTTTCGGCGGACGCACAAAAGGCGACTTGGTGGGCGTCGAGGAATTCAAGCCCCTGGTCAATCAAATGGTTCTCGCAACCGAAAACGGTTCGCGCGGGCATCGAGGTTTTGTGACCCAGCCGCTCGAGGACTTCCTCCAGCGCAATCGCGACAAGAAATATCTGATGATGGTCTGCGGCCCGTGGGGAATGCTACAGGCATCAGTCGGCCTCGCGAAGAAATACGGCCATCCTTGCCTGCTCTCCATGGAAAACCGCATGGGCTGCGGGCTAGGCGTATGTCTCGGGTGCTGCATCCGTGTTGACGGCACAGGCCACGGTGCTTACCAGCGCGTGTGCACGGAAGGGCCGGTGTTTTGGGCGGAAAGAGTGGTTTGGGAAAAGGATGCGATATCGAAAACGTGAAGATGGCAAAAGTCAAAGGTCGAAAGTCGAAAGTCGAAAAGAAGCAAGCGGCGCAGAGTCTGCAGTCAGCAGATAAGCGCAGCCCGAAGGGTGCAACTGACGGCGGACGAAGGACACCGGACTTCATCCCGCGAATTGACACGACCATCGCCGGCATTCATTTCCAGAATCCGGTGATGACGGCGAGCGGCACGTTTGGCTACGGGCAGGAATTCGCGCACCTAATCGACCTGAACAAGCTGGGCGGGATTTGCGTCAAAGGGATTTCCGCCGAGCCGATGTCGGGAAATCCCCCGCCGCGCATCTACGAAACCGAATCTGGAATGCTGAACGCCATCGGGCTTCAGAACGTCGGCGCTAAGAAATTCCTGGAAGAAAAACTGCCCTTCCTGCGGACGCTCAAGGCGCGCTGCATTGTCAATGTTTTCGGGTACTCGACCGAAGACTACGTCCGCTGCATCGAGACCTTGAACGAAGGCGACGGCATTGACGGCTACGAGCTGAACATCTCCTGCCCCAACACGCGCTGCGGCGGAATGGTTTACGGCAACGATCCAATGCTGACCGAGGAAGTGGTTGCAGCGTCGAAGAAGGCGGCCCGTTATCCCCTGATCGTCAAGCTCTCGCCGAACGTCACGGACATTACTGAACTGGCGCGTGCGGCGGAAGGTGCGGGCGCCGATGCCCTTTCGCTCGTGAATACTTTCGTCGGAATGGCCATTGACGTTGAATCGCGCACCCCGCGCATTTCTAATCTCACCGCCGGTCTTTCCGGGCCGGCCATCAAACCGGTGGCGGTACGGATGGTTTATCAAGTCGCAAAGGCCGTGAAGATTCCCCTCATCGGCATCGGCGGCATCGTCACAGCAGAAGATGCCCTGGAATTCATCATCGCAGGTGCGCGGGCCGTGCAGGTGGGCACGGCGAATTTCTACGCCCCCGAAACTTCCCTTCGCGTGGCCGAGGGCATTCGCAACTACTGCCGGAGAAAGCGCCTCCATCTTGCAGACCTAGTTGGAAGCTTGCGAGTGCCCGAAGGAGCAAAATCCAAACCCGGAGAACACTGACCCATCGCTTGCGTCTATTCCGCGGACCAGGCCGCCGAACTGCACGAGCCAAACCGTCCAAAATTCGCATGGTGCTTCCCGGGGAATTTGGCCTCCCGAATGCTCCATAGAATTACGGCAAGTGCCACACAGGCATGTTGGGAAACGATGGCGCTTGTTTCTCAAGGACTTGGACGGCAACGGTTAAAAAGATTGGAGCCCAAGGCTTGCAGCGGGGAAAGGAATAGTGGGCAGTGATGATCTGGACACAGAGCTTCTTAGAATCGCATTACAACGAACGGGGCTTTGACTGTCGAAAGATCCGGACAATTCCAAATGTTTTCAGGCAGTTGGAAGATGAATCGTCCTTTGATTGACAGTCCTGGAAGCGTTTGTTAGACTGAGGGTTGTTGGTTTGCGCAAAAGGGTCGTGTCACTAACGGGGCAGGATTGGGGCTGGACAGCTCTGGGGGTGGCAGTTTTGGCTTTAACCGGCTGTTTAAGTCCGGTGAGGCGAACGACCCGAGTCGCCGCTTCCGAAGTGCCCGCCCCGGCGCTCGAAGCAACGCTCCCCGACTTGCTCGCTCGACTCGACAATCAGAGCGAGAAAATACAGACACTGACGGCTACGGTTGATCTCCAGCCAACGGCGGGTTCCATTTACTCCGGGGTCATCAAGGAATACCACGACGTCAAGGGTTTCATTCTGCTGAAGAAGCCCGCCCTGATTCGCATCCTTGGGCAGGCGCCGGTGGTGCGGACAAATATCTTCGATATGGTCTCCGACGGCCGGGAGTTTCGGCTCAGCATTCCGCCCAAGCAGAAATTCATTGTGGGGCCGACGGATCTCAAGCGCCCCGCAAAGAACGCGCTGGAAAATTTAAGGCCGCAGCACATCCTGGACGCGCTCGTCCTCCCGCCGCTCGACCGCCCGAATGACAAGCTCGCTTTTGAAGCAGACGAGGCGGACGGGCGCCAATATTACGTGATCACCGTTCTCAAACCGTCGAGCCCGGAGGATTTTATACCCGTGCGAAAAATCTGGTTCAGCCGCTCGGACTTGAATACGGCTCGCCTGCAAATCTACGGGAACGGTGGAACCCTGGTCGAGGACGTGCGCTACTCCGGATACCAAGATTTTGGCGGAGTTTCTTATCCCAGCGATATCCGTCTGCGAAGGCCCGCCGAAGACTACGAACTGGCGATCACCATTGAAAAGGCTGTGTTCAACCAGGACATTCCGCCGGAAAAATTCGAGCTGAAGAAGCCCGCCAACGCACAACTCGTCGAGCTCGGCGAGGCGGAGGCCAGCGATGGAAAATAAGATGGTCTTTTCGAACCTGCTGCATCGGCCCATTCGTACGGTGGTCAGCGTGCTGGCGGTGGCGATCGAAGTCGGCATGGTCCTGCTGGTGGTGGGGATGACGACGGGAATGCTGAACGATTCGGCCAAACGCGTGGAAGGCGTGGGCGCGGATGTACTGGTTCAGCCGCCCGGCGCCTCTTATTTCCTCGCCATGACCAGCGCCCCGATGCCGATCAAGCTCGGCGACCTGCTGGCCGAACAGATTCCGCACGTGCTGGCGGTGGCGCCGGCGCTGTTTCAATTCAGTTCGACCGGCGGACTCAATCTGATTTACGGCATTGATATGGAGAGCTTCAACCGGGTGACCGGCGGTTTCGTTTACCACTCCGGCGGACCGTTCACAGGCCCTTACGACATTCTGGTGGACGATTGGTACGCCCGGTCGCGCAACGTCAAAGTGGGGACGACGTTGAATTTTCTCAATCACGATTTTCGCGTCTCGGGGATTGTCGAGCATGGCAAAGGCTCCCGCCTATTCATCCCGCTCGAAACGGCCCAGGACCTTTCCGGCGCGCGTGACAAGGCTTCCATCTTTTTTGTGAAGTGCACCGATCCCGGCTACACGGACAGTGTCGTGGAAGGGATTCACAAGCTGCTGCCGAAGTATCAAATCCTTTCCATCCGCGAGTATATGTCGTTGATGACATCGAACAACCTGCCGGCCCTGACCACCTTTATCACCGCCATGATTTCCGTGGCGGTGGCGATCGGGTTTCTGGTGATTTTCCTTTCGATGTACACAACCATCACGGAACGCACACGGGAAATCGGAATCTTGAAATCGCTGGGCGCCTCGAAGGGTTACATTATCGATTTGATTTTGCGCGAGGCCGTGCTGATTTGCATTGTCGGGACGCTCGCCGGGTTTGCGGGAACTTTCGTCGCCCGAAGGGTCATCCACGGAACTTTTCCGACTTTGAATATTGAGCTGACGCTGCAATGGATGGTGTGGTCGGCATTGCTGGCTTTTGTAGGCAGTCTGATCGGAGCCTTCTACCCCGCATTGCGCGCCGCCCAGCTTGACCCCGTGGACGCACTGGCGTACGAATAGCTAGGGGACCGGCAGAAGATGCAGGTGCAGGAGCCGTAGGAAGATGATCGAGGTATTTGGCGTGGAACCGCTCATCTCTACAGAAGACCTGAAGAAGGTCTATCGGGTCGGCAAGGTGAACGTCGCGGCGTTGCGGGGCGTGAACCTGACCGTGCAGGAGGGCGAGTTCGTCGCCGTGGTGGGCCCATCGGGATGCGGCAAATCTACCTTGCTGCACATCCTGGGCGGGTTGACGGCTCCGACCAGCGGCAGAGTGTGCGTGGACGGCAACGATTTCACCACCCTGAGCGACGCGGACCGCACGCGGTTTCGGCGGCACAAAATCGGCTTCGTCTTTCAGCGATTCAACCTGCTGCCCACCCTGACCGTGCGCAATAATATCGCTGTCGCTCAGCACATCCAGGGCAACGGCTACAATCCGCATCGCTTCGACGCCGTGGTGGATATGCTGGGAATCCGCGATAAGCTGAACCACAAGCCCTTCGCCCTTTCGGGCGGCGAACAACAGCGGGTGGCGATCGCGCGCGCGGTGATCTGCGAACCGAAGATCTTGCTCGCCGATGAGCCCACGGGAAACCTCGACACTGAGAACTCGCAGATTGTTCTGAATATGATGAGGGTGCTCAACCGGTCGTTCCGTCAGACCATCCTGATGATCACGCATAACCTCGACGCTGCCGCCGTCGCGGACCGCGTCGTCCGCATGCGGGACGGGCAAGTGGTTTTGGATTGATTCTCTCCGCATTTCCCGCTATTTTCCCTCTGATCGGTCCTTATGGCTGAAAGCACAGACTTCCGCGATCGAATCGTCCCTCAACCGGTGGAACGCACCGCGGACAAGGCCTCCCAGGGAGTCTGGGCAAAGATTAAGCTGGTGATTCGCCGTTCCCTGTTTTGGTCCTACGAGCGCGGTTCGTGGCAGTACGACCTGATTGTTGCCGCCATCCTCGCCTTCATCTTCTTTACACCGCGCGCGTGGTTCCAAAAGGTTCCGACCCTCGGCATGGTGGACTTGCGCCACGTTCAAGGGGTTGTGGAAGTCAGCCACCACAAAGCGAGGCACACGTATAGGGTGGACGCCCGGCTTGTCCAGTCGCACGCTGCGCAATCGCCCGAGGAAGCGGTCCACGATATCCTTCAGGAAGGGCTTCACAAACAGTACCGCGTGGTTTCTCTTCAGGCCGTCCAGGATAGCAACGGAGTTATTTTAAGTTACGAAGCCGTGGTCGAGGAATAAGCCGCGCAGCCCGTCAGAGCACCTGAGCATCTAAGTCTGGATGGGGGCGCGAATCCGGTATGTGGACGAGGAGAACATTGAGCCTTATTCCGCGAAATAGATTTCGACAGCTGGCCGTCGCTCTGGCCTTGTCCGCCATGTGCTCGTTCGGGCTCGCTTCCCCGAAGCCGCGCAAGGTGGGCCCGAAGCTGGACCTGAAGGAAATCCTTTCGCACATGGACGAGGGAGCCAAACACATTCGCACCATTTCGAGCGACATTGAGTACACCAAGGTCACGGTTCTCGTGGATGACCGGTCCACCGAGTCCGGCCACTTGTTCTACCGCAAGGGCAAGAACCCGGAAATTCTTTTGAATTTTGAAAAGCCGGATCCCAAGACCATCCTCCTCAAAAAGAACAAAGCGGAAATGTTTCTGCCCAAGACCAACCAGATTCAGGAGTATGACCTCGAGAAGCGCAGCGGGCTCGTCCAGCAGTTTCTCCTGCTGGGCTTTGGAACCGACAGCGACGATTTGAAAAAGGCATACGACATCAAACTGGTCGGCGAAGAGCAGTTGGGCAGTGACACGGCGGCGGTTCTGGAACTGACCCCGCGTGAAGAGCACGTTGCCGCGCAGCTTGCCAAGGTGCAACTGTGGATCAGCGAAGAATCCTGGCTGCCGCTGCAACAAAAATTTTTCGAGCCGAGCGGCGATTACCTGGAGACGAAATATTCATCCGTCAAGGTCAACCGATATATTTCGTCATCCACATTTCGGATTGATGCCCCCAAGGACGCAAAACGCATCAAAATGCAGTAACATTCGGCCTTTTGTTTTCTACAACTTAACACCCAGAATGGCGTTTCAGGGCGGGTTTTTCACCGTTCACAGCTTTCCCATTGTTCCTCGCCCCCCGCTGGAATAATCTAGGGCGTTATGCGATTGGCCCTTCTGAGCAGGAAGGGCTGGGGCTTTGATCGCACGGTTCCGGGCAGCCAGCCCATCACGAAATGAATAACGTCGCCCTGCGGCGCAGAATTCGGTTCATCAAGACTCGCCTTCGTGAGTGGCGGATGATTGCCTGGGGATTGCTCCACTCGCGCCATCCGGTGCTGGCTCACATCATCCCCATCCGCCGCTGCAACCTTTCCTGCAGCTATTGCAACGAGTACGACGATTTTTCAAAACCCATCCCGCTGGAAGACATGTTCCGGCGGATCGATCGCCTGGCCGAGTTCGGGACCTCCATCATCACCATCAGCGGCGGCGAGCCCCTGCTCCATCCCGAGCTCGAACAGATCATCCGGCACATTCGCCGGCGCGGGATTATCGCCGGCATGATCACCAACGGCTACCTGCTGACTCCCGCGCGCATTCAATCGCTCAACGAAGCAGGCCTCGAACACCTGCAAATCTCGATTGATAACGTCATGCCGGACGACGTGTCGAAAAAGAGCCTCAAGGTTTTGGACCAGAAGCTCCAGTTGCTCGCCGACTACGCGTGGTTCCAGATCAACATCAATTCCGTTCTGGGCAGCCCCGTCCGCAATCCCTATGACGCCTTGACCGTGGCCCGGCGCGCGCTGGGGCTGGGATTCACCAGCACCGTCGGCATCCTCCACGATCACGAGGGCCAGCTCCAGCCGCTGGGCGAACTGCAACAGAGTATCTTCATGGAAATCACCAACCTCGGCCGGCGGTCGTATTCCCGCTTTAATTATTTCCAGAAAGATATTGCTCAGGGTGTTGCGCACGAATGGCGCTGCCGGGCCGGCAGCCGGTATCTCTACATCTGCGAAAACGGCCTGGTCCATTATTGTTCCCAGCAGCGCGGTTACCCTGCCATTCCGCTCGAGGAGTACTCGCGCGAGCGCCTCGAGCACGAATACTTCACCACCAAGTCCTGCGCGCCGCTGTGCACGATTTCCTGCGTCCAGCAGGTGGCGCTGCTCGATAACTGGCGCGACCCGCAGCCGCGCCAGGGTTTCGAGAAGCCGCTGGAAGTGCTCGTGCCGGTTGAGACCTCAGCCCCCGAGCAAGGCTGACGGCCGTGGCATGGTTCCCACCCGCCTTCCCTCTTCGACCTTCTGCCACTGACTCCTGTCCTTTCCGCTCGTCACTCATCACTCATCACTCGTCACTGCTTGTAACGCTTGCATTCCTCCCGCCAAAGATGTATACGGGCGTCATATTCTGATTGCGGTTATCGCCCGGGTCTGATCATTTCTTGTAGCGCGGAGTTGTTCTAAAACTCCGCGGTTTGTGTGTTTGGCAACTGAAGAAGGGCCGCAGAGTTAAAGACCAACTCTGCGCTTATATCTAGCTGCTGACGCGTCATAATCTCGATTGTTCCCAATTAGGTGCTCCAATGCAGACACCGGACCTCCACCAGCTCGAGGAAACCTACCGAAGGATGGGCGACGGCGAACTCCTGCAACTCGCGGCCGACATGAACTCGCTCACCGACCAGGCGCGGGTTGCCCTAGATGCCGAGCTTCGCCGGAGGAATTTGGAGGTTCCCGTTGTTCCGGCGGGGTACGAGCCGCCGCCGCATCCGATGCCTGATGACGACGACGGCAATAATTACCATGAGCCGGATCTCAGCCTGGAAGACGGAAAGACCCCACTGCTAGTGGATAGTTGTGCGTGCCCCTTGTGCAGTGCGCCTGCACAACTGGGGAATAGCGCAAGCCTGCTTTTTGAAAAACCAGTATGCAGGGAGTGCTACTCTGGGTTTTCCAACCGGCGGTATCTGGCATTTCTAATCGACTACATTTTCTTAGGACCTGCAAGTGCCGTTGCGTGGCTTATATTGAAGTTTCCGCTCGCGATGGTCTTTTTACTGGTCGGGAGAAAGCTTCCACTTCTCAATTGGGTGGTTGTAGTACTGACCTTTCTTCTTAAGGACGGGTTCCGTGGATATTCCCTGGGAAAAGCCTTGGTAGGAGTTCGAGTCGTTGATGCCGCCTCGGGTCAGCCCATTGGGTTCGCTGCTTCCTGTAAGCGAAACTTACCATTACTGATTCCATTTGCAGCATTCTTCGTGGCGCTGCAGCTCCGAAAGGGAAACAGGATGGGCGATGGCTGGGCCGGCACACGGGTGGTCTGGAAAAAATACGGAGACACTCCAGTATTTCGCGGTGCCCTTGCGCAAAAACCTGGCGAGACCTTATCTGAGGGAGAACCTGATGTAAGCTCAAAGAAAGAGAATCACATGGCGCAAGAGCCATTACCCCCCGGCGAAGGCTCTCTACCCATGACATCGCATCCTCCCAATTCAGTACGCGAAAGGGAAATTACCTTCCTCGAGCCTACGCCCTCTCGTGTGTTGAAAATTATGTGGGCGTGGTATTGGCGGTACATTGCTATTGGGCTTGGCTCTCCCGCATTGTTTCTTTTTCTCAGGCAATGGGAGCACCAGATGCCGATTCTTCTAAAGCTTGTGTACCTCCTATTGGGTTTATTCGCAATGTCGGCTCCACTTTGGGCCTATCCCTACGCTTTCCGAATCGTATTGAACATGACCTTCAAGACTTTTAGGATCGGATTCGCAGTAAAGCCTTCAACAACGCCGCCCAATTTCCTTGCTCCAACGCTTCGCCAGGTTCGGGCGGTCTGGTGGGCGTTCACATGGCGGACGGCGTTGTGGGGCCTAGCGTGCGTAGCGTGCGTTACGATCCTAATAGCATTCATTGAGAAGCTAGGGTTCATCCAGATCGGGCCAAACGTGGGCACTCCCGTGGGTCAAACGCCCGCACTCGAAGCCAGTTTGATCGCATGGTTTTTGGGGCACGTGGCCTGGTTGATCGCTTCCGTGTTTGTGCTCGGACGTATTCTTAGGAAAGAGTTCCGACATTTCCAAATTCGCTTGGTCTCCTTGACGACATCATAGTTCCAAACACACCCAGCAACCGCCATGGGGAATTGGCTCGCGGGCGGCGCAGGCGCCGTCCTGTGTTGTTGATCGAAATGGAGGAATC
>CAYZVR010000154.1:0-9347 GCA_964481715.1 uncultured Acidobacteriota bacterium
ATGTGATCGCCTACGCGGCGCACATTGCGGCGCAACTGGGCGCGCACGTCATCAAGGTCAAGCTGCCGAGCGAGCACATCGAGCAGGCGGAAGCGAAGAAGGCCTACGAAAAAGCCAGGGTGCCCATTGCCACGCTGGCCGAGCGCGTTCGCCACGTCATCCAGAGTTCTTTTGACGGCCGCCGGGTGGTGATCTTTTCGGGTGGCGCCAAGAAGGACAGCGACGAAGCCGTCTTCGACGAACTCCGCGCCATTCGCGAGGGCGGCGGGTTCGGCTCCATCATCGGCCGCAATTCGTTCCAGCGTCCGAGGGAGCACGCGTTCAAGTTTCTGCAAACGGCGATGAAGATTTATGCCGGAGAAATGAAGTAAGCAGAACGGGCGGCCGGACACCCGGCGCGTGCGAATTCAACTACAAAAAAGAAAAAGGCGGGAGAAAACTCCCGCCTTTTGCTTTCGACCTTGCCAATCATCCTGATTCGCTTGCTCGGCGCACTCTACTTCTTGGGGAAGGCCTGCCCTCCGCGCGGCGAGTGTTTAGCGAGCGCGGCATCCAAAGGCCGTGCGGCCGCGGGCGCTGCTGTGTTGCCAAACAAAATATCCTTGGCTTCAATCTTCCGCCCGTAGATGTTTTCGTTCGCGCCGCCGTCGTCCTTGATGACCTGGCCTTCGAGCGAGAGTCCGGCAAACGCTCCCCTCGAGCGTGAATAGGTGAGGATTTCGGTTTGCATCAGCACGCCGGTGGAAGCGCCCGCCGTGCGGCCCACCGGACCGCCCGCCACCGAAGCGTCCGCCCCCAGTTTTGTCCTGCCCGCAACGAATTTCTGCGCACCATTCGGATTCATGATGAGCAGGACGAAATCGGTTGACTGGCCGCCAATTTGCAGACCGATGCTCGGCCCGCCCATCTGAAACATCCACGGCGCGCCCCAGGCGCCGTTGCCCCCGCGACGGCAGACCAGCGTCCCTTTGCCGGCGCTGCCGCCGATCCCCAGCGCCAACTTTTTATATGAGGGGACGACGGCCACACAGACCGACCTGTTGAGCAAATCGGTGGGGATGCCCTGCTCGGGCGTCTTCATAATTTCGTCGAGAACCTCGGCTGACTTTTGAAGCCGCGCGGCCGCTTTGCTTTCATCGGCAGCCTTGGCGGCACTGCACGTCATGGCAACGAGAAGTACTGCGGCAAGAACTCGCATGGCTGACTCCTTCATTTGACCGGCTTTGGACTCCGAACCATGTTGGCCGGTCGTCGGAATATTTGACCTTTCGCCAAATTGCCCGGTTAGATTTTCCATTCTCCCACATTCTGACATCGATACGAAACTTTTTGGCGAGCCGCTCAATCTGAAGAACCTTTGCGAATCGGTCCGCGTGGCTTGCGGCAACGCAAGCGTGTCGGATAAGCTTCAAACCCGATGCGCGCCATGGTTCTGGAAAAACCGAAATCCGCGGACGAGAATCCTCTTGCTTTGCGAGAGTGGCCGTTGCCATCTCCGGGCGAAGGCGAGCTGCGCGTTCGCGTCAAGACATGCGGAGTCTGCCACACGGACCTCCACACGGTGGAAGGCGAACTTGCGTTGCCTAAACTCCCCGTCATTCCCGGACACCAGATCGTCGGAATCGTTGAGGCCCTCGGAGCGGGCGCGCGCCGCTTCCGCGAAGGCGACCGCGTCGGCATCCCGTGGCTGCACTCCACCTGCGGCGAATGCCGGTTCTGCCGGCGCGGACTCGAAAACCTCTGCGAAAGCGCGCGCTTTACGGGATATCACACCGATGGCGGCTACGCCGAGGCGACGGTCGCTCACGAATCGTTTGCCTATCCGCTGCCGCCGGAGTTTTCAGACCTTCAGGCGGCGCCGCTCCTCTGTGCAGGGATCATCGGCTATCGCTCGCTCCGTTTGAGCGGCGTCGAGCCGGGCGGCACCCTCGGGCTCTACGGTTTCGGCGCTTCAGCCCACATTGTCATCCAGATTGCGCGGCATCAAGGGTGCGAGGTTTTCGTCTTCACGCGCTCGGAGGAACACCGCAAGTTGGCGCGCCGGCTGGGCGCCGCCTGGGTGGGCGGCGCGGAAGACACGCCTCCCGAGAAACTCGACGGCGCCATCCTCTTCGCGCCCGCGGGACGCCTGGTGCTGGACGCCTTGCGCGCCACGCGCAAGGGCGGCACGGTGGCGCTGGCGGGAATTACCATGACCCGGATCCCGGAAATAGACTACGATTCGCTCCTTTACCACGAGCGGGTGCTGCGCAGCGTCTCGAACAGCACGCGCGAAGACGCCAGGGAATTGCTCCGCGTCGCCGCCGAAATTCCCGTGCGAACGGAAGTCGAGGCTTTCAAGCTCGAAAATGCAAATCTGGCACTGCAGTCTCTCAAAGCAAGCAGGATTCAGGGCGCGGGAGTCCTGACCATCTGAATTCTCGGGCAGGCCGATTAATCATGGATCGCTTGATCAGCCTAAAATCGCGGCGATTGGTAATCTGGCTTTTCATAACCTGTTTTGGGATCGTCTTCCTTGCAGCGGCGACAGGGACCCCGACTCGCTTCGCCCTTCCCTTTGGAACGTTGACCCGCGTCTTGGATGAACCGATACTTTCACCTGAAGGCGAAGGTTTTGAATCGGCGGGCGTCTTCAATCCTGCAGTGATCAGGACAGGCCATGAGTTCGTCATGCTCTATCGCGCGCAAGACATCAAAGGGACCTCGAACCTTGGATACGCAGCGAGCCCGGACGGCGTCCATTTCGCGCGTTGGCACAAGCCCATGATGACTCCTGAAGAAAAATACGAAAAGGGCGGCGGCCTCGAAGACCCCCGTGTGGTCAAAATTGGAGACGAGTATTTTCTGACCTACACGGGATATAACAACGTGGATGGCCAGGGTCCTGACGGAAAAGACGCGCAACTGTGTCTCGCCACCTCGCGCGACCTCGTGCATTGGAAGCGCCAAGGCGTCATCATGCCCGCCTACAAAGGGACCTGGAACGTCGGCTGGACGAAGTCCGGCGCGATTCTCACCACTCGCATTCACGGCAAATACTGGATGTATTACATGGGCGACGAACGCGGACACCCCGGCCAGATGGGGGCGGCGGTGTCGGAAGACCTGGTCCATTGGAGCGACGCCTCGAGCGAGCCGGTTCTCAAGACGCGCCCGGGAACCTTCGATTCTCGCGTAGCCGAACCCGGCCCGCCGCCGGTCATGCTCCCGGAGGGTATTCTGCTCATCTACAACGGCGCGGACGAACGTCTCGTCTATCGCACTGGATGGGTCCTGTTCGACAAGGACGACCCCACCCGGGTACTGGCGCGCGCCGGCCACCCTCTGTTTGAGCCGGAACTCGAGTGGGAAAAGACCGGAAAGGTCCCGAACGTGGTATTTGTAGAAGGCCTGGTCCGCGAAAGCAACCGCTGGCTTTTTTATTACGGCGCTGCGGACAAATTTGTCGGCGTGGCCGCAGCGCCCGCAAAATGAACTGGTCGTAAATGACACGAGGTGAACTCATGATGCGTTGGAAGAAAACTGCATGGATTGTGATCGCGCTGCTGATATCGTTTTCCGCCGCACTGGGTGCCGGCGACGAATCCGTAAAACTCACGCGGCACGGAAACGAAATCGAAGTGGCCATCGGAGGGAAGCCCTTCACCACTTATTATTTCACGCCCGAGGTGTCCAAGCCGTATTTTCAACCGCTGCGCAGCGCGCAGGGCACGATCGTCACTCGAGGCTTTCCGATCTCGAACCAGGTTCCCGCCGACCATGAGCACGACCCGAGCCTCGAGCCTCACCAGCGGCCCTTGTATTTCGCCCACGGCGACATCAACGGCTACGATTTCTGGGGCGAAGAAGCTTTCCTCAAATACTACGACTCGGAAACCAAATCGCAATACGGACGCCAGGTTTTTCGCAAGCTCGATGCCATGCAGGGCGGACCTGATGCCGGAACCTTGCGTGCGACCTTTGACCTGGTGGGCCCGGACGGCAAACCCTTTGCTGAAGAGGTGCAATCCTACACCTTTCGCGGCGACGAGAGCTCGCGCGTCATCGATTGCGAGTTCATCATCACTGCGAACCACGGGCCGGTCAAAATGGGTGACACGAAGGAAGGCACGTTTGCCATCCGGGTCGCGCCCGAGCTCGAAGAACCCAAGGTTCACATGCTGAATTCAAACAGCAAGGTAGGCGAAAAAGAAATCTGGGGGCAGCGCGCCGACTGGGTGGATTATTCCGGGACGGTTGAGGGCGAAAAGCTCGGCATCGCGATCTTTGACAACCCTCAAAACCTGCGACATCCGAGCACCTGGCACGCGCGCGGCTACGGCCTGTTTTCCATCAATCCCTTCGGAGAAAGTTATTTCTACCGCGATCCCAAACGCGACGGCAGCTTCACCATCGAACCGGGGAAATCCCTGACGCTTCGCTACCGCGTCGTCATCCATCACGGCGACGCCGGCGAAGCCCAGGTAGCAAAAGCATATCAAGATTACTCGTCCGGGAAATGAGCGCCCGATGCGGCCCAGAAGCAGGCGTTTGATTCGCTGAATTTTTCAATCTCCGCTTTCGTGCGGTTCTTTCGGTTTGCGGCGCACGGCGGCTTTTCGGTGGCCGGCCTTTCCCATTCCTCTCGCTGGACGCCCTCGGCGCTTTTTCGGTATCTCCGGCGCTTCCGCGGGGACTTCTTCTACCGGATTCGAAGAAGTTTCCAGGGCTTCGGTTACGGTGAACTCCGCCGGGTCAGCGGGTTCAGTTTCTTCCCTCGGCAAGTCCGGCACGAATTGCAGCTCGGGCGTGGCGGGCGTTTCCTGGCCGCCATCTCCCGCAGTTCCGGGAACGACCGCAACCGGGCCGGTGGAAGCGGCAGGAAAAATCCTCAGAACACCCTTGCGGTCGCGAGTCATTCTCACCAAACCTTCGCGCTCCGCCTGGTGGAGCAAATCGAGAATCCCGCGAAACCCGTAGCGCCGCTCGTCAAACGCTCTGTCCGCAGTCTTGAGACCCTGCCGAATGTGACGCATGTAGAGAGGCCGGTTGGGCGACTTGGCGACGGCCGCAGCCAGGCCACTTTTCAGCACGCCCATCGCTTCGGTTCGCTTGGCACTTTCTTCCTCCGCGCTGAGCGGAGCGGCCTCTGCCGGCGCGGGGCTGGCAGCGGCCTCAAGAATTTCTCCGCCCTCCGGCGCTGCCGGAGCGGTCCCCTGTTCGCCGTTGCTTTCGATCAGGTCCACGAGATATCCGCGGTCCACCCGGCGCAGATGAACGTAATTGGCCCCAGCCAACTTCTGCATGAACTCGAGGAACGAGCCTGTGCCGTAGTCGCGCTCGGTGAAGGTGGGATCAAGCTGGAGGAGCGTACTCTTGAGCAAGCCGATTTGCGGCGCGACTTCGCGCTCCGCCAGGACTTTGAGCGCCCGCTGGACATTGGGAAACGCCGCCGCGAGCGGCCGGCTTTCGGGTCCCCGGCGGCCGCTTTCTCGCGTCGAGCGCGAGCGGCGGTAACCGTCGCCGGTCTTCAACAGGTTTTCGTAAGCGATAAACTCGTGGCAGTTGCGCTGAAGGATATTGCTCGTGAATGCGCGCCCGCCCACCACAAAAATCCTTTTGTCGTACTGCTTGAGTTTTTCAACCAGCGCGATGAAGTCGCTGTCTCCGCCCACGATCGCGAAGGCGTTGATATGGTGCCGCGTAAAGGCCATCTCCAGCGCGTCGAGCGCCAGGTTGATGTCCGCGCCGTTCTTGTCGCCACGCGGCGTCACGTTGCGCTGCACGAGCTGCACGGCGTGCTGCGTCATCGAGCGGCTCTGTTCGCCCGAGCGGTGCCAGTCGCCGTAAGCGATTTTGGTCACCACTTCGCCGCGCTCTTTCAGCGCTTCGAGCACCAGCGAAACGTCGAATTCTTTTCCCAGCGTGTCTTTAACACCGATTTGGATGTTGTCGAAATCGATGAAGACCGCCAGCTTCAGCCTTTCTTCACTCACAGTTCCTTCTTCCTCCGCAGCCTCGCGACCGCGGGTCTTCCCTTTCGTGCGTCATGAGGGGGAAACTTCCCCCACCTACCATCATACGCCGGATGGACTTTGGCGTCTTGTGCGCGCTGCGGCGAATGTGCGTTAGGCGAGGTTTTTCAGGCTCAGGTCAATCAGCTTCTGTGTGCCCTCGTAAGGGCCTTCCCGGCCTTCCCACTCCATGGAGAAATAGCCGCGGTAACCAGAGGCCTTGGCGATTTCGAAGCACTTCGCGACGTCCACAATGTACAGCTTGCCGCCATCGCCCACTTCCGAATCTTTCACGTGCGCGATGTTCGAGGCGAGCGGAAACATCGCCTCGAGCGCGCGGTCGTTGAAGGCCTGGTCGTGGGTGAGCATGGAATTGCAGAAATCGGGCAGCGCACGCAGGTTGGGGCTGTTTACCTTTTGGATGACCTCAACAATAAAAAAGGCGTCTTCGGTGGCGTTGTCGTCGTTCTCAAGATTGATGATGATGTTCTGCTCTGCGCCGTACGCGGCAAGCTTGCGAAGGCTTTCCGAGGCGAGTTCCGCATCCGGCTTGAAACGGCGGGAACCTTCGATGTGCGCGCGAATGCTCGGCGAGCCAAGGGCGCGGGCGATGTCCACCCACTTGCGCCCGCCCTCCACCGCCTTCTTCCGTTTGGCGGGGTCAGGGTCATAAAAACTCGCACCCACTGCGCAGGGAACATCCACCACGCGCACGCCGGCCTTTTCCGCTGCTTCCCGCACTTCGCGAACGTAGGCCAGGTCCGTCGAGCGAAAGTGCTGGTCGAGGGGCTCCACGCCGTGCAATCCGAAGCGCTCGACAACCATCGCGGGAAAATCCTTCAGGTCCATTCCAGGCAGTTTCCTATCGCGAGCCCACTTATTGGTGGGACTCTCCAAATACGCGCGGAAGGGCCAGGAAGCCACCGCCAACCTTTCGCGCGGTTCGGTGGGGAATACCATGTGGGGCTCAGAGGATGAAGCGAAGGGTCCGCGCGCCGCACCCAGGGCGGCTGCCGCGGCGAGCGTGGATTTCTTGATAAAATTGCGTCGCGATAGGTTTTCCATGTTCAATCCCTCCTCAGACAGAGACCTTGGGTGGACAATTAGAATGGGCTAACCGGATGACAATGATAGAATCCTCTTCCTCTTGGCCACGCGTCAAGAAGAAACACGCCGGCGGGACTGGGCAGCGAAGATCCCGCCCTGGAGTCGAGCATGCAGGAACCCATTCGTGTGGGACTTGTCGGCGCGCGGTTTGCCGCCCGGTTCCACTGGAACGGCTACCGGCGCGTCTTCGGCGTGCCGGTTGAGGTGGTGGGCGTCACGTCGCAGTCGCCCGAATCGCGTGAAACCTTTGCACGCGAGCACGGCATCCGCGCCTTCGCTTCGCTCGAAGAGTTGTGCGACGACGTGAACGTGGTCGATATCTGCACGCCCGGCGCCGCGCACGAACCCCTGGCGGTAGCTGCGCTCCGCCGGGGAAAGCACGTGGTCATTGAAAAACCCTTTACAGGATACTATGGCACCGGCGAAGCGAATTTCCGCGGCAACACCTTCAGCAAGGAAACCATGTTGCGCGAGGCGCTCTCGAGTTGCGACCGCATTCTGGCCGCGGCGCGCGATGCCGAAAGGCGTATCTGCTACGCCGAAAACTGGGTCTACGCCCCCGCCATCCAAAAGGAGCGGGAGATTCTCACCAAGACCGGCGGGCAAATCCTCTGGCTTATCGGAGACGAATCGCATAGCGGGTCGCATTCACCTTACTACGGCAAGTGGAAATTTTCGGGAGGCGGGTCACTGGTGGGAAAGGGCTGCCACCCGCTGAGCGCTGCGCTCTACCTCAAGCGTGCGGAAGGCGAGGCGCGGAATGGAAAGGCCATCCGGCCGGCCACGGTTTCCGCTCGCACGCACGAAATCACCCGGCTGAAGAATTTTCGCGACGCGGGATTCCTGCGCACCGACTATGATGACGTCGAAGACTATGCCCAGGCGCACATTACTTTCGACGACGGCACGGTAGCGGACATTTTCACCTCCGAGCTGGTTCTGGGCGGCGTTCACAACTGGCTGGAAGTTTTCTCGAACAACCACCGCACGCGATGCAACCTCAACCCCACCGACGCGCTCGAGACTTACAATCCGAAGGAAGAACTCCTGAAGGACGTTTATATCGTCGAAAAAACCGGCACCAAGCAGGGCTGGAGCCGTCCCGCGCCCGATGAGGACTGGCAGCACGGCTATCCACAAGAGTTTCAAGACTTCATGGAAGCGGTTGCGCAGGGGCGCGAACCGCTTTCGGGCGGAGAGCTCGCGCGCGACACGGTGGCAGTTCTCTACAGCGGCTATCTCTCAGCCGAGCGCCACGGGGCGGAAGTCACGATTCCTCGCTGACGCGGATATTCATGCTCACGCAGCCACTGGTGAGGGCCCCGGTACGATAGTAACGAATTGAATAATCCCCCGGGTTAGGACTGAATTTTCCCTTGCTTTACTCTCCACGAAACATTAAGAATAGGAAAAGTTCGCCGGCCATCCACTGGCTATTCACGGACCCGTGTGAAGGCAAAGGATTAAACAAAGGAGAGCCGGAAGCATGCGATCTGATCAACGGGGATTTTCACTCATTGAATTACTCATCGTCGTAGCGATCATACTCATCATCGCAGCGATCGCCATACCGGACTTTTTGAAAAGCAAGATGGCGGCGAACCAGGCCTCTGCGGTCGGCAGCCTGCGCGTGATCAACTCGGCGGAAGTCATGTATAACTCGAACTACGGAAAGGGATATTCCAGCACACTTCAGGACCTCAAACCCCCTACAGGCGGGGCTATCCCTTCCATGACGGCGGCGGCATTGATTGATAATGTGCTGGGCTCCGGCATCAAGAGCGGGTACCGCTTCACCTATGCCCCACACACTCCGGACGCGACCGGCTACTACGTTGGCTACACCATCCACGCCGATCCCTTGACAGTGGGAACGACGGGAGAAGTTTACTATTTCACCGACCAGAGCTACGTCATGCGATTCAACAACATTCAATCGGCGTCGAGCACCGACATGGCCTTGAGCAAGTAAACGGGCAAGAAGAAATTGTTGGGAATTTATTGGTTCCCTTCGCGACGGCAGCGGCGAAGGCTGAGAGCTCACGGGCGGTCGGGCTTTTCGAGCCGAAATCCCTGGGGATAATCTCCCACCGTAACCGGAAGTCTCCCCACAAACGGAATTTCACCGAACACGGCGCGCGCCATGGCGGCTTCCGCGCCAGGGTAAAACTCATAGGCCAGCATGTAAGAAGGCAGCTCCGGAACAAAGTTTAGCAGGTAGGGGCTTCCGAACAGGACAAAGACAAA
>CAYZVR010000155.1:0-9347 GCA_964481715.1 uncultured Acidobacteriota bacterium
GGTGGCCGACCGCAGGCTCGAGATCATTGAGAGTCAGATCGAGAACATCGTGCGGACGGTAAAACAGTTGCTCGCCTGGACTCATCAACTGGACTTGCAACCTGCGCCGATCGACTTGCGGCACCTGCTGGAAGAATCGGTGCTGATCTCGTCACCGGCACTGCAGGCACGGAAGATCACCGTTCGGACGGAATGGACAAAGGATTTCCCCTCGCTAGTGGCCGACGCCGGTTATCTGCAGCAAGTGTTCCTGAACCTGATCAATAACAGCATGGACGCCATGCCGCACGGGGGCAAACTCTGCCTGCGATTGCTCGCTCCTTTTGAGGGCCGGGCTGACGAGGTTGCGATCGAGATCGAAGATACCGGCGAGGGAATCGGTCCCGAAACTCTGGCGCACATCTTCGAGCCGATGTTTACGACGAAACGCATGGGAACCGGCACAGGCCTGGGATTGGCGGTGTGCGACCAGATCGTTCGCCAGCACGGGGGCTCGATTCGCGTTGCGAGTGAAGCGGGTCGCGGCACCCGCTTTACGATTGTGTTGCAGATGGATTGCCGGGAAAAGACCAGTTCCGTGGCTGGAGATGTGCCCGTCGCATCTGGGAAAGCATAGATTTGGTTCGCAGAAGGGAAAATCCCGTGGTGACGCAAGACGAATCCGGCCCGCATCCGAACGGTGCGAACATCCTGGTCGTGGATGACGACAGCGTCACGCAGGACCTTCTTCGCGAAGTGCTGAGTGACGCGGGCTATCGTGTTGTGACTTCCGGGAGCGCCGAAGAGGCCCTTGAGGTCGGCAAAGCGCAATCCTTCGACGTCATTCTGAGCGACATGAAATTGGGCACGAGCCTGAGCGGACTTGACGTTTTGCGCGCCTACAAAGCTATCCAGCCCGAGTCGGAAGTTATTCTCATCACCGCTTTTGGGTCCATGGAAACAGCCATTGAGGCCGTGAAGGCGGGAGCCTTCGATTATCTGTCCAAGCCGTTCAAAATCGATGAAGTGTGCCTTCAGGTTGAGCGCGCCCTGGACAACCGAAACCTGGTCCGTGAAAACCGCAGCCTCAAGCGCCAACTGGGAATCCAAACGCCGCTTGAAAGCTTCGTCGGCAGGTGCCCGGCGATGCTGGAGGTCTACAAGAAAATCGCCATGGTTTCGGAGTCGCGTTCGACCGTCCTCATTTGCGGAGAAAGTGGGACGGGAAAAGAACTGGTGGCTCGGGCCATCCATCATAACGGCCCAAGGGCACGCCAGCGCTTCTTCCCGATTAATTGCGGAGCCTTGACGGAATCGCTGCTCGAAACCGAGCTCTTCGGCCACGTTCGCGGGTCCTTTACGGGCGCGGTCGAAAACAAGCGGGGCATCCTCGAAGAAGCGAGCGGCGGAACGGTTTTCCTCGACGAGGTGACGGAGATGAGTCCGGCGCTTCAGGTGAAGCTCCTCCGAACTCTCGAAGAGCAGCGGGTTCGGCGAATCGGAAGCAATCAAGACGTTGAAATTGACGTGCGTATTATTGCGGCAGGGAACCGGAACCTGGCCGCCTTGGTGGAACAGGGCAAGTTTCGCGAAGATCTTTACTATCGCCTGCGAGTGATTGAAATTGACCTGCCGCCTTTGCGTGAACGGCAGGAAGACATTCCTCTTCTCATCGAACATTTTCTCAAGAAGTTCAGGGCTGACCGCGGGCTGGCGTTTACGCTTTCGCCGCCTGCGCTCTCGATCCTCGCGAAGTACGCCTGGCCGGGAAACGTGCGCGAATTGGAAAACGTCCTGGAAGCTGCGGTGGCGCTCAATCGCTCTGGGGTGATTACGCCGGAAGACTTTCCGGCCAAGTGGCGCGATTCAACGGGCAAGACAGAAAAATCGGATACTTTTTATACGGATCTTCCCTCCTTCGATGTGCTTGAGGAGCGCTACCTCAAACACGTTTTGGAAGTGACGGGGGGCAACAAAGCCCGGGCCGCGAGCATCCTGGGTATCAATCGCAAAACGTTGTACCGAATGCAGGAGCGATACCGGGATTCCAGGAAGGGCTCGGGCCGGGGAGTGACGTCCGGCCGAAAATGAGTTATCTTGAAATTAAGGGTGCAGGGCAGGATAAGGGCTAATCGAATGGGTGAGACGCTCGGATCGTGGCAACGCAGATCGATCCGCGGGAGCCAAGTCGGGCGGCGGATAATTTCATGAGGTATTCCTACATCGCGAAGTCGGCGCTCAAGCATCTGTTTTCGGGCTTCAAACTTCCCTACATGGTGATGTTTGAAACTACCTTGATGTGTAATATGTTCTGCGAGTATTGCATCTTTGGTGAGGAAGGGAAATTCAATGACCTGAAAACGCGCGGCGAACGCGAGCGCATCTTCCGGCGAATCGACGAAATGTGCGAAATGGGAATCTTCGCGCTCAGTTTTTCTGGCGGCGAACCGCTGTTGAATCCCAATACGTGCGATTACATCGCCTACGCTGCGGACAAGGGCCTATGGACTTCCATGCCGACCAACGGACTTCTGATCCGAAAGTACGCGGACGGCGTGGCGCGGCTTGACATGCTGGAAGTCTCCATTGATTCTCTCAACCCGCAACGCTTTGCGAAGCGGCGCGGCCTCGATGGGCTGCAGAAGATTTTGGACAATCTGGAATTTGTTCTTACCAAACGGAAGCCTCTGACCACGCAGATTAACGCTGCGGTCAACATGGAAAACCTGGAAGACCTGCCGGCTCTCGCCGAATTCTGCCGCGAGCGAGATCTGGTGCTTCATCCTGAAGCTGTTCACAACGTCATGCGAGGCGGCGAGCTCCTACCCGATTCCGAGCTTCACGGGCGCCAGATCGACCAGGTTGAGAAGGCGCTGCGCGAGCTTCGCGCCGCCTATCCCCGCAACGTGCGATTCTATACGCACTACTATGAATTTTATCGCAAGGGCGGATTCGGGTCTCAGTTTCCATGCCGCCACCCTTCAAAACTGGTTTCGATGAAACCGGATGGGGCCATCCACCTGCCGTGTGCGTTCATGACGCTTTTCAAATCCCAGGCGCCCCTTCGTGAGATTTTCGGCATGGAAGAAGTGAAGAAGATCATCGCGCAAGAGACGACGTTGTGGGACTTCTGCAAAGGTTGCAAGATCGGCTGCCCGTACGAAGTGAGCGCTTATACCAACAGCCCGATGCTTGCGCTCGAGTCGGGGTTGAACTTTCTGCGCATTATGTAATCTGCTGGCGCCGCTCGGTTGGCAGGTCTGAGCTTTGCTTTTCCGAGATGGGATCAGATTCGAAGGAACGCACCGCGAATAATGTATTTGCTTGGGGGGGTGCTTCTCGTCATCGTCGCTGCTTTCGCCGCGTTCTCCTACTACGCGTGCACAGTGCCTTCCTCTGAAATCTTTCGGCCGGTCATTGTGCGAGGTCCTGCTGATGGACGCCGAATCGTGGTGAGTTTTGACGACGGCCCCTCATCCCCATTCACCGATCAGATCCTGGATGTTTTGCGCGACAAAAAAGTTCAGGCCACTTTTTTTGTCTGCGGGGCAAATGTCGAGCGGTACCCGGATATTGTCAAGCGCATCGTTCGGGATGGTCATACGCTTGGAAACCACACTTACTCGCACCCGGCGCTGGCTTTTCGCACCCCAAGTCAAATCGCTAATCAAGTTGATCGAACACAATCGGCCATTGAAAATGCTGTGGGGATTCGGGCGGATGTTTTCCGGCCCCCCTACGGCATCCGCTGGCCCGGCCTGATGGGAGTCCTGCGCAAGCGGGGATTAAAACTCATCATGTGGTCGGCGACAGGCTACGATTGGAAATGTGGCTCCGAGGAGATCGCGCGTTTGGCGTTAAATGAAATTCAGCCAGGGTCCATTATTCTCCTGCATGATGGCCGCAACACGCTCCCGCCTGATCAAATCGACTGCACAGGAACCGTAAAGGCCTTGCCCGTGATTATTGACAAAGCCCGTGAGGCTGGATTTGAGTTTGTTTCACTAAGCGAATTTGTCCGTGGTTAATATTGTCCCAATTTACCCCATCCTTGGTTAGTTTTCCCAGCACTGCACTTAAGGGGTTTTATTGCTTAATGTTAGAAATGCTACACCTGCAGGATAAAAGTCGGTTGTCGTGCTTTTCAATCAAAGATCGGCAAGAGTGGGTAAAAATGCCACACCACTTTTTGAATATGGAGAATATGTCTCTTCCTCAGTTGCTCAGGGTTGCGTTAAGTTATGCTTTTACTGTATGTTACGATAATAGTCCATTTTGGCAACTCGTATGCTCTATCGGTCTCGAGTCGAGGAACCGGCATGTCAGAAGTGAAAATTTTGGTCGTGGACGACGATTCGGAGAGCCGAAATTTGCTTCAAGAGGTCTTGGATGCAAACGGCTACGCAACTCAAGCTGTTAAGGATGGGAAGGCGGCTCGCGAGGAAATGGCACGTGAGCCCAACTATCGAATCGTCATCGCCGACCTTCGGATGCCCGGCGAGAGCGGGCTCGACTTGCTGCGTGACCTGCGACAGCAAGATTCACGCACCAGCATAGTTTTGATGTCCTCCTTCATCGGTGAATCGCAGCGACGCGTTGCTCAGGAGTTGGGCGTGGATGCGCTGCTTGAAAAACCGTTTCGCCTTTCGGAACTGCTACACATGGTTTCAGAGATTGCCGGAAAGAGCTCTATCGGCGTTTCGGGATGACCGGAAGCTTGTGATGGCATCACAAATCAGCTACGAGGGGCCTGATGAACGTTGCAGACAAAGTTGTGGAAATCATTACGCGTGAACAGCACCTTCAGCCCGGAGTCGTGACGATCGAGTCGTCCTTTGCCGAGTTGGGAATCGATTCCCTGGACGGCGTTAATATTTTGTTCGCCCTGGAAGAAGAATTCAAGATTGACATTCCGGATGCCGTAGCACAGAACATGAAGAGCGTCCGGCAGGTGGTGGACAGCCTAACCCGGGTGATGGAGGGCAAAGACATAGCGGACCTTGTTGCGCTTGCCAAGGGCGAGGCGCCAGCCGCGGGAAACTGACCCTTAATCACCATGGGATTGATCGGGCGGAGAGTTGTCATCACCGGCATGGGAGTTTTTGCTTCGACGGGCAAAGATCCGGGGACGTTTTTCTCGAATCTTTTGAACGCGCGCTCGGGAGTCCGTCGAATTACGCAGTTTGATCCATCGCTCCTGAGCGTACAAATCGCCGCCGAAGTCCCGGATTATTCCCCCACTGACTACTTTCCACCCAAGCGGCTCGATCTGCTAGATCGCTTTACGCAATTCGCGCTACTGGCGGCTGACCAGGCGGCAAAAGCCAGTGGCCTTGAAATTCGAGATGAGGAAATGCCGCGTTTTGGAGTGGTGATGGGATCCGCGATGGGCGGGGTGCATACCTTCGACAGCAGTTATTTCAGCCTGTACGCCAAACAGGCGACTCGCTTGCATCCGTTCACCATACCCAAGATTATGCACAATGCGCCAACCTCGCAGATCTGCATGGAATTCGGTGCGCAGGGGCCGGCGCTATCGATGTCCACCGCGTGCTCGTCGTCGGGGCATGCCCTCGGCGAAGCCTTTCACCTCATCAAGCATGGCATGGCGGATGTAATGCTCGCGGGAGGTACCGATGCCCCCATCACTTATGGCATGATGCGGGGGTGGGAATCGGTGCGCGTTCTGGCCTCGGGGAATGGAGATGCCAGCCGCGCCTGCCGGCCGTTTTCCGCAGACCGTGAGGGCTTTGTGCTGGGCGAAGGCGCAGGTGTCCTGGTGCTCGAGGAGCTGGACCACGCGCGAAAGCGCGGGGCAAAAATTCACGCGGAAATTGCCGGCTTTGGGATGACTTCCGACGCAAGTCACATCACGCAACCGACCGTCAGCGGCCCCGCAAGGGCGATTCGTCTGGCCCTCGAAGAGGGCGGGATGGCGCCCCAGGAAGTTGACTACATCAACGCCCATGGCACGGGAACACAGCTCAATGACGTGACAGAAACGCAGGTCATCAAGGAAGTTTTCAAGGAAGGCGCTCGCCGCGTGGCGATCAGCTCAACCAAATCCATGCATGGCCACGTGATGGGGGCGACGGGTGCCGTCGAACTCGTCGCGACTGTCATGGCGCTCGAGAGCGGAATGATTCCGCCCACAGCGAATTATACGCAACCGGACCCTCAGTGCGATTTGGATTATGTTCCGAATGAGGCGCGCGAAAAGCCCATCCGGGCCGCTTTGTCCAACTCCTTCGCTTTCGGAGGGCTGAACGCCGTTCTTTTGGTTCGCCGTTTTGAGTAACCTGCGCGGCTGGACTCGGTTTGCATCCAAGACTTGGGAGACACCTTCATGCTTCGCCGAAGAATCGCCATTGTGACGCTGAGCGTAGGATCAGGACACGTGCGCGCCGCCGAAGTGCTCGAACGGGCGCTAGCCGAGGGCGGTGAGGACGTTGAAATTCAAATCTTGGACGCGATCGAGTTGGGCCGGCGATGGTTCGTGTGGTTGTATGTGAACACTTACTGGTGGATGCTTCATCACGCTCCGGGAATGTGGGGCCGCCTCTTCGATCGCCGACAGAGGAAGCGCCATCGCTCAACGGCTCCCGCCTGGGTCTTTCGGCTCGGTTGTGCTCCGCTCTTGAGACGCCTGAGGCTCTTCGCGCCGCACCTGGTCATCGCCACGGAAATCGGTGCGGCTGAAATCGCGGCTCTCGGGAAAAGGGAAGGATGGTTCAACTCACCCATCCTTGCGGCGCAGACCGATTTTCATTCAGAACCGCCCTGGGTCCAGCGCGAGATTGATATTTACTGTGTGGCGAGCGACGAGGCCAAATCCCAGCTCATCGGCTGGGGAGTTTCGCCCAACCGCATTCTCCTGTGTGGAATTCCGGTAGACCCGGCGTTCGCCCTGCCATTTGACCGGCAGGAACTCCACCAGGCGCTGGGTCTGGATGCGTCCAAGCCGGTTGTATTGGTGATGGGCGGCGGGATGGGGCCGATGCCGATGGATGAAATTATCCAAAGTTTGGAGGTCTGCGGGCTGCCCCTGCAAGTGATGGCGATTGCCGGTCACGATCAAATTCTGCGCGCACGCCTCGAACGTTTGAGAGGAAAGATAACACTGACTCTGCATTCCTTCGGGTGGAGCGATCGAATCCCTGAATTCATGGCCGCTGCCAGCCTGCTCATTACCAAACCGGGCGGCGTGACCTCCGCCGAGGCGCTCGCCGCCGGATTGCCGATGGTGCTCGCGCATCCAATTCCGGGGCCGGAAGAAAGGCACGCTCGCTATCTTGAGGGGCTTGGCGTGGCAGTTCGTGCCTACCGATCGTCGGAGATTCCCCAAATCGTTTCCAGCTTGCTGAGCAGCAGTCCTCGTCTGGAAGAAATGTCCCGGCGGGCGCGTGAACTGGCACGCCCTGACGCCGCGCAGGCTATTGCCCAAATCAGCCGCGCGATGCTCGAAAAGGAAACTTACATTGACCTGCTGTGTACGCCTCCGGCGCGCTCCGGCGAGTCGGCGTATTTGATGTAGATGAAGTGCCGTGGCGAGGGGCCCAGGTGCATTAGCACACTTCGCGGCGCCTCAAGTGCGATGCTGAACATCATTCGAAAATTCGTGGAACGTGCTGTCATCGCTGATTCGATCCCTTCGCTGGTTCGCTGGGGCGAGTCACTTCCGCGGCCGATGATCCAAAGAATTCAGGCGGATGCTTTCCGCGAGGTTGTTCGTTACGCCGCTAAGCGTCAGAAGTTTTTCGTGCGCAAGCTTCACGAACATGGGATTGACCCTCGACGCGTCCGCACTCCACGGGATTTGGGGGATATTTTCACTACCCCGGAGGATCTCCTCAATTATCCGCCGGACGATTTCCTTTGTCGCGAACCCCAGGCGGCGTTCGAAACCACGGGAACCTCGGGAGGTTCGAAGAAGACCTATTTCGGCTATGACGAGCTGGACTTTGCGGCGCGTTATGAGGCTGCGGCGCTATACAAGAACGGGGTAAGATCGGGCGACCGCGTTGTTTGCGCCTTTGACGCAGGATATTGGATCAGCAGTTGGCTCACCTTCCTGGCCTGCAAACAGGCCGGCGTCTTTTGCTCGGCCATCGGCAAGCCGCAACCGCGTGACGTCTACGCTCGAATTGCGGAGTTCCGATATAACATCATCGCCGCCGATCCCACGTGGCTGGTGAGCCTGAGCGAACTCGCCGAGAAGGAAGGGGCGTTTCCCATCAAACTCATCCTCGCCGCTGGGGACCGCATGACTGATGTCTACCGGAAGTATATTGAAAGCGTTTGGAAGGCTCCGGTCATACTGGCATACGGTTCCACGGAAGCAGGCGGCGGAATGGGGATGGAGTGCAGAGTCCGGCAGGGCTACCACGTTGACGAATACAATTTCTACTTCGAAATACTGGATCCGGATTCTGAAGGTTACGGCGAGCTCGTTGTGACGACGCTTTCGCGGCGGACGATGCCTTTGATTCGCTATCGGGTCCGCGACGTCACTCGATTTATCGATGCCCCATGCTCTTGCGGCGTCACGCTTCGCCGAATTTCGAGAATCCGCGGACGGCGTGACGAAATGGTGGTGATGGGCGCCGGGAACATGCACCCTGAAATCTTCGAGCGTGTCCTCCAAGACGTTGGGGGAATTTCCGACAACTGGCAGGTTGCGGTAAGACAGGACGGTACCAAGGACGTGTTGGAATTCCGCTTGGAACTGGTCAACGGTATTGGAACGGCCCCCGTCGAGCAGGCGGTTCGAACCAACCTTGAAGCTCGATACCCGGACGTTTGGGCCAATCAGGTTTGCGGCATGTACCGGCTCGATTTCAAATTCCTGCCGACGGGATCGCTCGCGCAGGGAAGGAAGCCGCGCCGCCTGGTGGATGAACGTGAGAATTAGTTAAAGAGCGCAGAAAATGGCCAAAAGCTTAAACGCTCTATTTCCAAAACAATCCGCGCAAGATCCCATTATTTTCTGCGATTTCGACGGGACCGTAACTCAGCAAGACGTTACGGACCGCATTTTGGAGGAACTGGCTGACCCTTCGTGGCGCGAGGTTGAATCCGCCTGGGTGGGCGGGCTGATCGGCTCTCGCGAGTGCCTGGAGCGTCAGATGGCGTTGGTCAGCGCCTCGGCGAAGGAATTGAACCAGCTTATAGACGCTGTTCCGCTCGATCCAGGTTTTGAAAAGTTTTACCGTTTTACCGAGTCTCACGGTCTGCCGTTTTACATCCTGAGCGATGGCTTCGATTATGTAGTTCGGCGCATCCTCCGCCGCGCCGGCGCGAACGGCGAATTGCGCAACGGGAGGCATCTTTTTACAAGCACTATGCGCGTGAAGGGACACCGCCTGAGT
>CAYZVR010000156.1:0-9274 GCA_964481715.1 uncultured Acidobacteriota bacterium
GAGGCGGAGGGCGTGGCCGAGCTGCGGGCCGCCGTCCAGCTTGAACCCGCATCGCCTGAGTTCCACAACGGCCTGGGGCTAGCGTTGCAACACGATGGCTATCCTGCCGACGCCGCGCAGGAATTCCGCAAAGCGATCGAGCTCAATCCCAAATTCGCCGAGGCCCGCAATAATCTGGGACTTGTCCTTCTCGCCGAGCGAGACCCGGAGGGTTCCATCACCCAATTCCAGGCCGCCATCGAAGCCGACCCGAAATACTTTGCGGCCCGAAACAACCTGGGGCTGACGCTTCTTCAGAAGGCAAACTGGGAAGATGCCATTCGCACTTTTCGCACTCTGATTGAGCTCGCACCCTCGAATGCCGAGGCCTATTACAACCTGGGCGTAGCCCTCAAACAGAAAGAGGACTTTGACGAAGCCACCCAGGCGCTCCGTCGGGCCGTCGAGCTCGACCCAAACCTCCCCGAACCCCACTACACGCTCGGCGTCATCTTCTGGCAGCACGGAAAACTGAATGAGGCGGCGCAGGAATTCAAGGCGGCGCTCACGCTTCGCTCCGATTATCAGCAGGCGCATTCGATGCTGGGCTCAGTGCTGCGCCAGCAAAACCACGTCGACGAAGCGCTCGCTGAACTCCGCGAAGCCGTACGGCTGAATCCCGAAGACGGCGGGGCGCACCAGGCGCTGGGCATGACGCTGCGTCAAAAAGGTGATACCGAGGAGGCTGCCAAAGAATTCCAGAAGGCCGAGGCGCTCAACAAGCAGCTCATGGACAACCAGGCCGCGACGCTCGCGACCAACACCGGCGCGCGCCAGCTCAGCGAGGGCGATGTGGACGGGTCCATCGAAAAATTCCGCAACGCTCTCAAGATGGCGCCCGATTTCGCCCCCGCGCACTATCAGCTCGGCTTGGCGCTTCGCAAGAAGGGTGAACTCGCCGAAGCCCAGGCTGAGTTCGAAAAAGCTCACCAGCTCGACCCACACCTCAATTCTCCGTCGGAATAGATGGCGCAAATCCGTCAGTGGACGGAGGTGGCGGTGGGTTGTCCACCAATCCAAATGTTTGCGGTCAGGTTCCCAGGTAGGCTCGAACGAGGTAGGAAATTCCGATGAGCAGCAACAAAAGGTTTGCGATGAGGAATAGCCGCTGGTTGATTTTTGGGTGCAGACCTGCGCCCCAGGCCATCAGCCAGACTGAGACAATCGCCGCGCCATAATATCCAAGGAGGCCGCCGGCAAAAAATGGGACCACGTGCCAATAACCCTTTGCCCGCCCTTCCGCGATGATGGGGCCAGCGATGGTCAGCCAGTAAATCCAGGTTCCGGGCGCAGTCAGCTCGGCGAGAGTCGCAACGGAAACGCTGGCATAAGTGAGCTTCGACGATTGTGCCATCTGATCGCGGCTTTTCCCGCGCGTTTCATAGAGCGCATAACCCGCGAATCCAATGAGCGCAACGCCACCCACGTAGGCCACGTAGTGCGCGATCGAGTGCGGGACAACCTGGTAGAAAAAGAATGTGACAAGAAGAAGTCCGCCGTCCACGACGAGCGGCGGGCCAAGCAGAATCGCAATCGCGCGCGCCCAGCGGTTGAGCGCCACCTGCGAAAGCGCAATCAAATGGAGTGGGCTGGGAAAAAGCCCGCCCACGATTCCCGTCCCGAGGCCGAGGAGCAGCAGGTCCATAAGATCCGGCGAGAGAAAGATTGAAGTGTAAAGGTTAATGGCTGAAGGAAAAAGGAAAAAGTATTTCTCCTTCGCGCCTCGATGCATTTACTTCAGACTTCATGCTTCACACTCTGGACTGTTCCCTGTAACCTGTAGTCCGACCATGCCGAAACCCAAGATCCTCATCCTGACATTGTCGCACGGCGCTTCGCACCGCAGGGCGGCGACCGCGCTTGAAAAAACCTTACTCACCCTGCAACCGGATGTGAAGGTTGAGGTCGTGGACGCGCTCGAGCATTCGGCCGGCTGGTTTCGTGCCTATTACAACTCGTACGAGATTCCGCTCAAATACTGGCCGGGTCTCTGGGCGTGGATTGAGGGAATCCAGCACCAATCCACTTCAACCGGCCCCGGCTGGCTCTATCGCCGGGGCGCGCGACCACTCGCACGCTTCATCCAGTCGTTCGATCCCGATGTGGTCGTAGCCACCGAAGTCGGCATATGCGAGCTCGTCGCCATGCACAAGCGCGAAAGTCGCGCTCGGTATGCCCTGGCGGGCCTGGTGCTGATGGATTTCAACCGCGCCTGGGTTCAGCCGGAAGTGGATCTTTACCCCAGTGTCCCTGGCGACATGGCGGAAGAACTCGAGGCGGCGGGAGTGCCGAGATCCAAGATTCTCCCAAGCGGTTTGCCCATTGATCCTGTCTTCGCCTCGCTCCCGGGCCGCGATGCCGTTCGCCGTAAGCTCGAAATTGCGCGGGGGGATCCAATGCTCCTGGTCCTATTCGGCGGAGGCGGACACGGCAAATGCGCCACCATTTTGGGCGAACTCAAAAAGGTCAAGCAGCCGCTCCAGGCAGCTTTTGTGGCCGGGAAAAACCGGAGACTGGAGGACGAGTTGCGCCGAGCTTGCCGCGACAATCCACGCTTCCGCGTGCTGGGCTGGGTGGACAATATTCAAGAGTGGATGGTGGCGGCTGACTTGCTCGTCTCGAAACCCGGCGGCTCAACGCTGATGGAGGCGGCGGCGTGCGGGCTGCCCATGCTGGCTTTCGATCCCCTGCCCGGCAACGAAATCCGCACCTGCGCGCGAATCGAAAAATGGGGAGTGGGCCTTTGGGTCAAGCGCCCCGATGAACTTGGGCCCGCCATCGAGCGGCTACTGACGTTTCCCGAAGAACTCCAGCCCTTGCGCGAGAAGGCGCTCGCCCTGGCGCGCCCGCGCGCCGCCTTTGACGCCGCACAGGTGATTCTCAGGCTGGCGGCTGCGCACAACTCCGGCCCGGCGAGCGATTGAAGCTCTCCTTGGCATTTCCGAACTTCAATCTTGTACGATCGTCGCGGCCGCCACGGTCCGTGGCTGCGAGTCTTTCGAGCGCGCCCGGCCGTCCCACCGCACTTTGGGCAGGATGATGTCCCTCTTGATCCGCGAGGCGTGTTCCTGAATGACCTTCAGCATGCTGCTGAGTAGCACGTCGGAAAGCTGATGCGCGACGAGTCCCAGGTCCACCAGCTTTTGATGGCGCGGGTTGTAATAGTGTTCCTGGGCTTCCACGCGCGGGTTTTCCAGGTGTTGAATTTTGACCTCCAGGCCGAGCTTTTCGCCCTGCGTCTTAACCAGTTCGGCGAGTTGGAGCACGCTGAAGGTTTCCGTGAACTGATTGAAGACGCGATACTCACCGGCTTGGGGAGGATTCAGAATCGAGAGCTCGACGCAACGCAGCGTGTCGCGGATGTTCAGAAACCCTCGCAACTGGCCGCCTCGGCCGTAAACCGTGAGAGGGATTCCCGCCACCGCCTGAACGCAGAACCGGTTGAGCGCCGTGCCGAAAACTTCATCGTAGTGAAAGCTCGTGGCAACGCGCGTGTCGCACGCCGTCTCATCGGTTTCGATTCCGTAGACAACACCCTGATTCAGATCGGTCGAGCGCAGCTTCCAGGTGCGGCAAGCGAACAAGATATTGTGGCTGTCGTGAACCTTTGAAAGATGATAGAGCGAGCCGGGCTGCTTGGGAAAAGGCAGGACATCCTTGCGGCCCTTGTATTCGATTTCGAGAAAGCCCTCCTCGATATCAATGTTCGGCGTTCCGTATTCACCCATCGTTCCGAGCTTGACCAGATGGCATTCGGGAGCGTAGTCGCGCAGCGCCCAAAGCAGGTTCAGCGTCCCCACGATATTGTTGGTTTGGGTGAATACGGCGCGATTGTGGTCCATCATGGAGTAGGGGGCGGAGGGCTGTTCGCCGTAGTGGACTACGGCTTCGGGCTGGAAAGCCTGGATGACGTTTTTCACGACTTCGTAATTGCGCAGGTCGCCCACAAAAAGATCCAGCGTGTAACTCGAGATCTCTTTCCAGACCCGGACGCGGTCGTGAAGCGTCAGGATGGGGATCAGAGGCTCGACGTTGAGTTCCATTTCCCAGCGCCGCTTGGCAAAATTATCGAGCACCGCCACGCGGTGGCCGCGGCTCGAAAGGTACATGGCCGTCGGCCAGCCCAGGTAACCGTCACCACCCAAGACAAGTATTTTCATCAGGTCCGCTTTCTTCGTATCGAGGGTCATCGAGTACGATTGCGAATTCAACCGCTTTCAACTTTATAACGAAATCCGATCCCCAACCTTCAGGATTTGAGTGAGCCTCCCGGCTAAAGCAGCACCAGGCCGGGATGATAGACGCTCCCGGCCACGTGGCGCGCCACAGCGATCAAGCGGTGGTCGGAATTCAGAATTTTGAGCAGCGTGACGGCGTGACCGCGCCCGGGCGCCTGCCCGCGATCGGGCCGCAGCGCTTGCGCCAGCTCGAACTGGTGCCCGTGCCGCACGCTATTTTCTTCCCGCCCGCGCACCACCAGTTCCGGGCAGCCGGGCAGCAACGCCTCGAGCGCCACGAGGCACCCGGCAAGGCGATCTCCGCGCACCTCTTCGTCGAGTTTCTCGAGCGTCACGGAGTTGCGCTCCGTGAACTCGGCAACGGCCGTGCGGCGCAGGCTTGCGAGGTGCGCCGGGCAGCCGAGCTTCTGACCGGCATCGTGCGCGAGAGAGCGCACGTAAGTTCCACCCGAGCACTCGACGGCGAAACGTGCCTGGCCGTCGTCAAGGGAGAGGAGTTCCAGCGCGTAGATTTCCACTTCCACCGGCGCGAGCGAGACGGGCTTTTGTTGCCGCGCGAGCTTGTAGGCGCGCGTTCCCGCCACGCGTTTGGCGGAAAAAGGCGGCGGCGTTTGCATCACACGGCCTGTGAAGGTGAGAAAGAGTTCTTCGAGCGTGTGGCGGTCGAATCGGGCCGGCGTCACTTCGGAGGTTGGTTTTCCGGTTGCGTCGTAGGTGTCCGTGGAAAAACCAAACTTGATCGCGCCTTCGTAAGCTTTGCGCGATTTCAGATAAAACTGCGCGAAGCGTGTGGCCTTGCCGACCGAAAGCGGCAGCACGCCGGTGGCAAAGGGATCGAGCGTCCCGAAATGGCCTATCTGCTTGATGCCCAGAATGCGGCGGACGGCCGCCACGACGTCGTGCGACGTCATGCCGGCGGCCTTGTCCATGATGAGGACACCGGAGATTTCCTTCTTTTCGGCGGCTGCGTTTGCTGAGGTCACAAGTTGCATCGACGGATGCTAGGATTCTTCCTTGAGCTTTTCGAGAAGGCTTTCGACTCTCATTTGTTGTTCAAGACCCCGGTCAAGAACAAAGAACACTTCCGGCGCCCGGCGCAGGCGCAAGCGGCGGCCGATCTCGCGCCGGACATAGCCCGCCGCCCAAGCGAGGCCTTCGAGCGTTTCTCGCTTGGCGTCCTCATTGCCCAGGACCGAAACCAGCACACGCGCGTGGCGCAGGTCGGCGCTCAGCTCGACGCGGGTCACCGTGGCAAGACCAATGCGGGGATCCTTCAGTTCGCCGGCGACCATCTCCGCCACGTCGTCGCGAATCTGATCGGCGAGCCGCTCCACTCTGTGTCCATGAACCGACATACAAAATTCGATTCATTGAATCATCGAACCGTTGGGTGATTGGTCGCTGGTTTTTTCATCCACCACTCGATAGCCCGATAGTTGGATAATTCCGTCGCTTCAGAAAAAGTCGAGCGTATGGTAGGCCACATCTTCGCCCAGAATTTTTTCCGACTCCGCCAGAACCTGGCGGAAGACCGATTCGAGCAGAGGCTGGCTGTTGGAGATGGAGACGACGCCGACCGTCGCCTGCTGCCAGACGTCCTGATGGTCGAGCTCGGCCACCGCGACGTTGAACCGCGAGCGGAGGCGGTCGCGGATTTTCTGCAAGACCGCGCGCTTTTCCTTGAGGGAATGCGAATAGGGGAGATGGATTTCCAGGGTCAGCAAGCCGACCGGCATTCGCCCGCCCCCTCTGTCCCGATGATCAGACCGTTACGGGCTCGCTCATTTTCTCGCGCACGAAGGCTTCGATGACGTCGCCCACCTTGACGTCGTTGAAGTTTTCGAGCGAGATGCCGCACTCGACACCGTTCTTGACCTCCGCCACGTCTTCCTTGAAGCGCCGGAGCGAACGGATGCGGCCTTCGTAAACCTGCACGCTGTCGCGAATCAGGCGGATCTTCGCGTCGCGCGCAATCTTGCCCTCCTGAATGAAACAGCCCGCCACCGTCCCAACCTTCGAAATGCGGAAAGTGTCGCGCACCTCGGCGTGGCCGAGCGTGGTTTCCTTGACCACCGCAGCAAGCAGTCCAGTCATGGCTTTCTTGATCTCGTCCGTCATGTGGTAAATGACGGTATAAAGGCGGATTTCCACCTGCTCGAGATGGGCCAGTTCGGAAGCCTTGCGTTCCGGGCGGACGCTGAAGCCGATGATGACCGCGTTCGAGGCTGAGGCGAGCAAGACGTCGGTTTCGGTGATGGCTCCGACGCCCGCGTGAATCACCTTGACCTTGACCTTCTCGTTGCTCAGTTTGTTCAGGGTGTCCGCTAAGACTTCGACCGACCCCTGCACGTCCGCCTTGATAATGAGCGGCAATTCCTTGACGTCGCCGGCGGCCAACTGCGCGTGCAACTGTTCGAGTGTCAAGCGCGCCGACTTGGCGAGCGCCGCTTCCCGCTGCTTGGCCTGGCGGTGCATGGCGATCTGCCGCGCCTTGCCAGTGTCTTCGATGGCAAGGAACCGGTCGCCCGCCTGCGGGACGTCTTCGAGGCCCAGAACCTCGACCGGGGTGGCCGGCGGAGCTTCAACGATCACTTCGCCAAGATCGTCGAGCATGGCGCGCACTTTGCCGTAAATCGAACCGACAATAAACGCGTCGCCGGCGCGTAGCGTCCCGTTCTGGACGAGCACCGTGGCCACCGGCCCGCGGCCGCGGTCGAGCTTGGCTTCCAGCACCGTCCCGGTCGCCAGGCGCCGTGGATTCGCCTTGAGCTGCTGAAGGTCGGCCACCAGCAGGATCATCTCGAGGAGCAACTCCAAATTCTTTTTTTCTTTGGCGGAAACTTCCACGAGGACCGTATCCCCGCCCCATTCTTCGCCCATCAGGCCTTGTTCGGAGAGCTGGCGCTTAACCCGTTCGGGTTGCGCGTCTGCCTTGTCAATCTTGTTGATGGCCACCAGAATCGGGACCTTGGCGGCGCGCGCGTGGCTGATGGCTTCAAGCGTCTGGGGCATCACGCCGTCGTCGGCCGCAACGACGAGGACCACCACGTCCGTCACGCGGGCGCCGCGGGCCCGCATCATCGTGAAGGCTTCGTGGCCGGGCGTGTCGAGAAACACAATCTTTCGTCCCTGAGCTTCCACGTGGTAGGCGCCGATGTGTTGAGTGATGCCGCCCGCCTCGCGAGTTGCCACGGAGGTTTCGCGGATGGCATCCAGCAGCGAGGTCTTGCCGTGGTCCACGTGTCCCATCACCGTGACCACCGGCGCGCGCGGGACGAGATCTTCTGGCAGGTCCGCCACTTCCACTTCGTGGGTCACTTCTTCTTCATAGCTGATGATTTCTGTCTCAGCGCCAAAACCGCGAGCCAGTTCCGTCGCCGTTTGGCTGTCGAGCGTCTGGTTGATGGTGGCAAAAATTCCCTTGTCGAGAAGTCTGTGAATCACATCCTTGGCGCGCACGCCGAGCTTTTCCGAGAGCTCCTTAATCGCCACACCTTCGGTGATCGTAATCTTGCGGGTGATAGGGACTTCTTCCGGAACGACGGGTCTGGGCGGGGCAACAGGACGGGCCCGTGGGCCACGCAGGGGCGCCGAAGGCCTCATGCCCGGCCGGCCGGCCGGGACTCCCATGGCCGCGCCCGAAGCGCCCGGGACGGGGCGCGCTGCGGTTGGATGCATCGGCCTTGGCTCGCCCGCGCGACGCGGCAAGTGAGGCCGCGGCAGCACGCCCTTGGGGGCGGCTGCTGGCGGATAAATGGGTTGATTCGAAGCTGGTTTCTGAGCCCGCACCGTGCGACCCGTCAGCTGACGGGCGACTGCCGTTTCGTGTCCCTTGACGGGCGCCTCGGCGGCAGGAGCCGCAGTCTGCGGACGACCAGGTATTGCGGGAGGAACTGCCCCACGACGAAATGCGGCAGGCGCCGCGGCAGGTCCGGCTGCGGGAGGTTTTTCCACGGCGGGAACGGCTCGCACCGTTGTGCGTGAAACGGCTTTGCGCGCTTCCGCTTTGATCTCGGCCAGTGAACGTTTGAGGGCAACAGGCTCGGGATGCGGTTCGGAAGCTTTGGGCGCTTCCACGGGAACCGGCACAGCTTTGGCGACAAGCTTGGGCGGCGCAGGCTCCGCCGTTTTTTCAGCGGCCTGCTCTGCTCCGCCGCCGGCGCGGAAGTGTTCGCGCAACTTTTCGGCCAGATCGTCGTCGAGGGCGCTCGAGTGTGACTTCTTATCCTCGATCCCGATTTCGACCAGGTACTCGAGGATGGACCGGCTCTTGACTTCCAGCTCGCGCGCCAGATCGTTGATGCGAATCTTACCCATTCCGCCTCTTGCTCCGCCCTCGCGGGACGGCTCAAAAATTCCCTGCGAGACCCGTCATCTGACCGGTCCCGCCTTCCCGATTTATTCTGCCTTCTCTTCCGTTCCGGGTTCCGTCTTTTCCGGTTCCGCTTCCGGCTCCGCAGCAGGCCCGGCAGGACTTTCGGCATCGGCAGCAACGGCTTCCGAAGCCGTCTCGTCGCCAGCCGTTTCTTCCTGCGTTCGAACCTCCGAGACTTCCCCCTCGGGCGCCTCTGCGGGTGGCGCGGCTTCCGCATTTTCTTCCGCGGCGGCAGTTTCCTCAGCCGCAGGCGCTTCGGCCGTCTGGGCAGGAACTGCTTCACCTGCCTCGGCCTCGGCGGCAGCTTCCTCGCCGCGCTCGAAGTAGTCGGTCACGACTCGGACAATCCGCTCCACGGTTTTTTCGCCGATGCCGGGAATTTTCGTCAGCTCGTCGGGCGTCATCTGCGCCAGTTGCTCCACCGTTTCCACGTTATGGTCGCGAAGCCTCTGAAGAGTTTTTTCGCCCAGGCCTTTGAGCTCCGAAATCGCCGCGCCGCGCAGGGCCATGGCCGCCATCTGCGACTCAATCTCCTGCCGCTTTTCTTCCTCGCTCTTGATGTCAATGCGCCAGCCAAGGAGCTTGGCCGCCAGGCGCACGTTCTGGCCTTTCTTGCCGATGG
>CAYZVR010000157.1:0-3978 GCA_964481715.1 uncultured Acidobacteriota bacterium
CCGAAAGGTCGAGCGTATTGCGCGTGTGGTCGGCGAAGGTGCGCACGCCACGCTCACAAAGGACTACGTTGTAATTGCCCTCGGAGAGGATGTATTCGGCCGCCATCAGGAATTCCTCGAGCGTCGCCGCCATGCCGCGCTTGAGCAACACCGGTTTCTTGGCGCGGCCGGCGCGCTTGAGCAGGGAAAAGTTCTGCATGTTGCGCGCGCCGATCTGGAGGACGTCGGCGTATCGCTCAACCAAATCGCAGTTTTCCGGGTCAATGGTTTCGGTGACGATCGCCAGGCCAAACTCGCGGCGCACCTCGGCGAGAATTTTCAATCCTTCTTCGCCCAGGCCTTGAAAGCTGTAAGGCGAAGTGCGCGGTTTGAACGCACCTCCGCGAAACAAGCGCGCGCCCGCTTTGCGCACGCAATCGGCCGCGGCAAAGGCCTGTTCGCGGCTCTCGATCGCGCAGGGTCCGGCGATAATCGCCAGTTCTTTTCCTCCAAAGGTAACTCCCGCTTCCGGCGGGCCGACGTGGACCACCGAATCCTCACCCTTGACTTCCCGGCTGACCAGTTTGTAGGGCTTCGACACCGGAATGGCTTCCGCCACCCCGCTCAGACTCTCGAATTCGGAGGGTTCGAGCGGGCCGGGATTCCCCGTGATGCCGATGGCCGTCCTCTGCGCACCGGGCATAGGGTGCGGGCGAAAGCCCAGGGATTCGATTTTGGCGCAGACACCGCGGACATCTTCTTCTGTCGCCTGCGGCTTCATGACGATGAGCACTGTGCCTGCTTTCAGAACTCGCCCGCTTGAGAACTGGAAAGCGCTAGTCTAATCGAGCCTCTGTGCGAAAGCAATCATACGAGGCAAAAGGCCGGGAAAAGGGCCGGGCGCGCGGGCAATCGAGAGTGAACTGGCAGTTTGCGCTTGACAAAAAGACTGCCTGCGTGTGACATAGCGTTACAGCCTTGCCCGCGATTACCGCGTTCCATTTTGGCCAGGGCTTGAGAAGACTCCGATGAAATCCTAAAGCTCCTTTTCGCATTCCGCGCCTCAACCCTCGGTTTCAACCAGAGAATTTGAACAACCGGATTTTGTATGGAACCTGTTTCCACAACGCAACCGTCGCATGCCTTTTGGGCGTCCGTCCGCGAAGCGATTCGCGGCTCGCACCAGGACTACACGACTGGAAGTCTCAACCGGGCGATTTTTCTCCTGGCCATCCCGATGGTGCTCGAAATGGCCATGGAATCGCTGTTCGCGGTGGTGGACGTTTTCTGGGTCGCGCGCCTGGGTTCAGACGCAGTGGCCACGGTCGGGCTGACGGAATCCATGCTGACGCTGGTGTACGCGGTGATGATGGGCCTTGGTCTGTCCGCCACCGCCATGGTAGCGCGACGGGTCGGAGAAAAAGATCACGAGGGTGCGGCTGTAGCGGGCGTTCAGGCCATTGCGGTAGGCGCCGTGGCGGGAATCGCGATGGGCGCTCCCTGCCTGTGGGCGGCGCCGCGGTTGCTCGGGGCGATGGGCGCATCGCCTGAAATCCTGGCAGTCGGATCGGGCTACTCCCGCGTCGCCCTCGGCGCCTGCCTAGTCGTGACGCTGCTGTTCTTGAACAACGCGGTGTTTCGCGGCGCGGGCGACGCCGCCATCGCCATGCGCGTTTTGTGGGTTTCGAACATCATCAATATGATTCTCGATCCCTGCCTCATCTTCGGTTTGGGACCGTTCCCGCGCATGGGCCTGACCGGCGCGGCGGTTGCGACGGTCATCGGCCGCGGAACCGGCGTGCTCTACCAATTCTATCGCTTCTACAAAGGTGGCGAGCACATTCGGATCCTCGTCCGGCAAGTGCGCTTGGATCTGGCGGTCATGCTGCGCCTATTGCGGGTCTCGGTGACCGGCATCCTGCAATTTGCTATTCCTCATGTGGCCTGGATCGGCCTGGTGCGCATCGTCAGCACTTTCGGGAGCGCCGCTCTCGCCGGATATACTATCGGCATCCGGATCATCATCTTTGTGATTCTGCCCTCGTGGGGATTGAGTGGGGCCGCGGCCACACTGGTCGGCCAAAACCTCGGAGCGAAGCAGCCGCAACGGGCCGAGAAGTCCGTCTGGACGACGGGTTTCTACAACATGCTATTCCTGGGCGCCGTTGGAGTGTTCTTCATCATCTTTGCAGGCCCTGCGGTTCGCCTCTTCACACAAGATCCGGCAGTCGTGCCGCTCGGCGTTTCCTGCCTGCGCATTTTGAGTTTTGGAAACGTCGGCTACGCGTACGGCATGGTCATGCTGCAAGCGTTCAACGGCGCGGGGGACACCCGAACCCCGACCATCGTGAACTTTTTCGGTTTTTGGCTGCTCGAAATTCCGCTCGCTTACGCTCTGGCGATTCCCGCGTCCCTGGGTGCGAACGGCGTCTATTATTCAATTTTGGTGGCCGAGGCAGCGATCGCGGTAGCCAGCATCCTGCTGTTCCGGCGGGGAAGATGGAAGCTCCAGAAGATTTAGGCAGTGTGGTTCTTGGGCGCTCGCAAGGCGCGGCATTCCCCGTTACATCAAGAAATCGTGGAACAGCTACTGGAGAAATCGCGTAAATGTTGATAGCATAGCGCTCCTCCAGAATCAATTTCTGGAATTCCTGGGCGGCTGGAATGAAATCTTTGACTTGAGGTAAAAACTTCATGCGATTCTTGAAGGCTGGTTTGATCGCCGGACTCTTTCTGGCGTTTTCACTGACATTCGCTCGGGTGGCGGGACCCGTAGCCGAGCGCGGCTTCGATCCCACTGACCTCGACAAGAACGTCAATGCTTGCGTGGACTTCGATCAGTTTGCGAACGGTGGGTGGAAGGCCAAGAACCCCATCCCCGCAGCCTACCCCAGTTGGGGCAGCTTCAACATCCTCGCGGAGAATAACCGCAACGTCCTGCACGACATCCTGGAAGAGACGGCCAAGAACTCGAGCGCCGCGGCGGGCTCAAACGAGCAGAAGGTCGGCGATTTTTATTCGACCTGCATGGACACCGCGAAGATTGATGCGGATGGACTGAAGCCGCTCGAGCCGGAATTTCAGCGCATCGCGGCGATTCGCGACCGTGCGAGCCTTCAGGAAGAGTTTGTGCACCTGCAGTCTGTGGGCGTGCAGGTGCCCTTCCTTGTGGATTCAACGCAGGACTTCAAGGATTCGACGCAGGTCATCGGCGAGATTGACCAGCACGGCCTGGGCCTGCCGGACCGCGACTATTACACCAAGGACGATGACAAGTCCAAAGAGACGCGCGCAAAGTATGCGGCGCATCTCCAGAAGATGTTCGAGCTCATGGGCGACAGCCCGGAATCTGCCGCCGCCGAGTCGAAAACGGTGATGACTTTGGAAACCGCGCTTGCCCAGGCATCAATGACCAAGGTTGACCGCCGCGACCCGGACAAGGTCTACCATAAGATGGGCCTCGCCGAGATCAAGACGCTCGCTCCGCATTTGGATTGGGACGGATACTTTCAGGCCACGGGCCTTGCCGGAAAGGGCGACATCAACGTCGCGACGCCGGACTTCTTCAAAGAACTCGACAAGCAGATGGCTGAGACTTCACTCGACGATTGGAAAACCTACTTGCGCTGGCACCTCATCAACTCGGCGGCCTCGAGCCTCTCCCAGCCCTTTGTGGACGAGGATTTCAACTTCAAGGGCAAGACGCTGCTCGGCACCAAGGAAAACCTCGAGCGCTGGAAGCGCTGCGTGCGTTACACCGACACTGCCATCGGCGAGTCGCTCGGACAGGTCTACGTGAAGAAGGCGTTCACTCCGGAAGCCAAGGCGCACGCGCTCGAGATGGTTCACAACCTCGAGGCGGCGCTCAAGGACGACATCACGACGCTCCCCTGGATGAGCGATGCCACGCGCAAGCAGGCCATCGGTAAGCTCGAAGCGTTCGCCGAAAAGATCGGTTACCCCGACAAATGGCGCGACTACTGGGCCCTGGAGATTCGC
>CAYZVR010000157.1:3988-4456 GCA_964481715.1 uncultured Acidobacteriota bacterium
TGAACGTCCTGAATGCCCGGACCTTCGAGTTCCACCGCGACCTCTCCAAGGTGGGCAAGCCTCTTGACCGGACCGAGTGGTTCATGTCGCCGCCCACCGTCAACGCTTATTACAACCCGCAGATGAACGAGATCGTGTTTCCAGCGGGAATCCTTCAGCCACCGTTTTATGACCCCCAGGCGGATGATGCATTCAACTACGGCGGCATCGGAGCTGTCATCGGGCACGAGATGACCCACGGCTTTGACGACCAGGGCAACAAGTTCGACAAAGACGGCAACCTGAAAGACTGGTGGACGCCGGACGACAAAAAGAATTTCGACGGGCGCGCCGCCTGCGTGGTTAGCCAGTTTGACGGCTACGAGGTTGAGAAGGACCTGCACGAAAATGGCAAGCTGGTTTCGGGGGAAAGCATCGCCGACCTGGGTGGTTTGACCGTTGCCTACACGGCTTATCAGAAATCGCTGG
>CAYZVR010000157.1:4466-9191 GCA_964481715.1 uncultured Acidobacteriota bacterium
AAGGCGCGGCCAAAAGACATCGAAGGCTTCACCCCCGAACAGCGCCTCTTCCTGGGTTACGCGCACGTCTGGGCTACCAATATGCGGCCCGAATATTCGCGCCTGCTCACCAACGTGGACCCGCACCCGTTGCCGCAATTTCGGGTAAATGGTCCTCTCTCCAACATGCCGACCTTCGCCAAGGCCTTCAAGTGCAAGCCGGGCGATGCTATGGTGCGCACGGAAAGAGACCGCTGCCAGATCTGGTAGGTGAGAGGGGGCATCCAGGAAGGAGACGCTACGGGAGTGGTCGGTTTTAACTTAAAGTAATACTTTAAATCTTGAATTCTCCTTGACCAGGCGGGGATTCTAATGACCCAAGCGAGGGATGCCGTTCCAACGTCCGGCCTTCTAAATAATCTGGTTCAGGATTGAGGCGAAGCGGCTCGGAGGACGAGGAAATTCCGGAAAGTGAGCGGGCTCGCGCCTTCCAATTGAAGAATTACCTCAAGAGTTGTCGACGCGCCGACACTCGCGCTACTGGAACGCACGCAAGATCTCGACGGCGCCCTTGGTTTCTGCAGCCTTGAAAAGCGCTTCGATGTCCTCAATCTTCACCGTGCCGTAATACCACTCGCCTGCCGACAAACTCTCCGCGCGCACGGCGCGATAGATATCCAGGATGGACCGCTTGCCGTCTACGTAGTTCAGGGCTTCAAATTCCATCAGTTCGTGAAGAGATTTCGGCCCGTCAACCTCTTCACGGTGCCGCAGATACTCGCCGAGCTTTCCAAGATTTTTCGGAATCTGAGCCGCGATCGCCTTCTCGCGCTCACTCATGGTTGTTGAAGCTTTGGCGCCTCCCAGCGCCTGATACCATTCGTCGAGCCGCTTGCGATGGTTCAACTGGGTGAGCTTCAGGTCGCTCGTGAGCCGTTCAAGCAGATTTTGCATTCCTGCATTTGTATAAGGCTTGATGGTCTCGAGACCCGCCACTTCGCGACGCTCCGCCTGGTCAAGGAGATTGATTGCGTCCGAGTAGGTGGCGTCGAGATCGCTCTTTGGCGCCTGCGCCATAAGTTCGATTCCAACGCCGAGGTCGCGCGCAATGCGCACCCGCGCGGCTGCGGCCATCACCGAGAGAACCTTTGGAATGTCAGGCTCGCCCAGGTTGGCGAGGTAATACGCGGCTCCGGCAACCGCCACGGCGTTGCGTTGGAGCTGGGTGGAGTCAATTTGCCAGAGGTCGTCGTCTGAAGAGTGAATGTATTCATCCGGCCAGTTGGTGAAAGTCACTCCCGGAATCCCCACGCCCGAGTTGTTGAAAACCAGGTGGTCAGTGGAATCGAAGTAGGGAACGACTTTGGCGTTATAAGGCTCGTGGGTGCCGAGGTGCGCGAAGATGGGGCGCGAGAAAGGCGCGGTGTTGCCGTTTTGCCAGGAGGCAAGGTACGCGTTGTTGCCGTGCACCAGGCTCGCCACAACGTTTTCAACCACGTCGTTCAAAAAGCTCCAGCGCGACCAGGGCGTCAAGCTGACATGTTGCACGCGTCCCCCAAAGGATTGCCTGGCGCCAACCATGTCCTGATTGATGTCGGCGATGATTTTTGAACTCTCTTCCGGGTGCTCGGCGAAATAGGCGTACTCGGCCGAGATTTCATTGGTCCACCAGAAGCGGATGTCGCGCTTGGGACGGGGCAGACGGCCGTCGGCAATCATGGTTTCCAGAGCCCGGGCGATTTCGAGCAAGTTCGCACAGCCGGAACGGTCGTCGTTGGCGGAGGTTTTTTCCTCCTGCAAATGGGCGGTCAATACAATCGCCTGGTCGTGGTAAGTCGTGCCGCGAATGAAGCCCTCGACCAGACCCTGGCGTCCGGGCGTTGAAACCGTGGATTCAATCTTCAAGTGAACCTTTAAGGTGGGCGACGTAAGCGCCTCAGATTCTTTCGCAAAAATGTGCGTGGGGGCGCGCCCAGTGAGCCACCGGCTGAGCATCAGGCCCGTCCGCGGCGAAACTATGAAAACGGGCGGCGCGGGTTTTTCTCCGGGCTTGGACGGGCTGACATTCGCCCAGGCGACCTGGTCCGGGTGGTCGGTCCACGGGCTCACGCGCGTTGAGTAATAGGAAACGATGCCTACGGCGCCGTGCTCCCAACAGGCGAGCATTTTGACTTTATTGGGGGGCCCATAGGCGAGCACTATTTTGCCCGCGACATCCTTGCCTGCATAGTCGGTGTCGCGCATGCCCTCGCCGACATCCATGAGTTGCAAAGTAATGTCTGCCGAAGGGCTGTTGTCTGCGACCGAAGTCGGCGTTTCGCGAACGTCGCCCAGCTTGAGCATTTTCGGCTCGACCACCCAAAGTTCACCGCCCTTGAGCGTCCAGTTCTCGTCCACCGCATCCGGAGAAGAATGCCATGCGGGCAAAGGAATGAAGCGCACGTCCTCGAGGCCGTACTGTTTGGCACGCTCGACGACCCACTGAGCCTCCTTCTGGAAGTCGTCGGCCCCGCCGCTTGTCGAGTGATACATGACGAGCGAGCGGAGGTTATCGTAGGCGATGTCGCCGGAAATTTCGTTGACGAGTTTCGAATAAGTCTCATCGGGGAGAAAGGGACTCTGCTGAGCCTGGGCTAGAAGTGCAATAGTAAACGATGAGATCACGGCAAGAAACCGTAAGGGACGAGCCATGCAAGACCTCCAGGACACGATAGAATCATCAAGCTACAAACGGGCGAGTAATATATCATTCGATGGTCAACCGCTGGGTGCTATAATAACTTTATGCCCGTGGACATCCGACTCACCTATGACGACTACTGCCTCCTTCCCAACGACGGGAAGCGATACGAGATCATTGACGGAGAACTCTTTGTGACGCCATCCCCGCAGTCCGCTCATCAGAGAGTTGTGACGCGCCTCACTTCTTACCTTTTTCGGTTTGTTGAGGAGCATGGTTTGGGTGAGGTGTTTGTTTCGCCTTTCGACGTGGTGTTTTCGCCCTACGATGTGGTTGAGCCGGATCTTCTTTTCATCTCCAAGGCGCGTTCCTCCGTGCTGACCGAGAAGAACGTCCAAGGCGCCCCTGATTTGGTTGTTGAAGTACTTTCCTCTACCACTGCCAAGGTGGACCGCTCGACCAAGCTGAAGCTCTACGCGCGCTTTGGAGTTGAGGAATACTGGATTATTGATCCCAAGAAGCCCTCTGTCGAAATCTTTCGAAGACAAACCTCAGGTCTCGAGCTTGCCACCAGCGTGCCAGCCAATGGCTCCCTGGCTTCACCCCTTCTGCCCGGGTTCAGCCTGCCTTTGAAGAAACTTGTCGAATAGCCTGCTCGCTCCGCGACGGCGCAATCCTTCCGGACGCCTTCATTGACGCTCTGAGAACACGTTTGTTAAGATGGCTGATTCAGTTATTGGAGAAAAAGCCGATGAGGGTAGGCGTTCACACTTCCATTGCCGGAGCGGTCGAAAACGCCGCGCACCACGCGAAGAAGATCGGCTGCGACACTTTTCAGATGTTCTCCGCCAACCCGCGCGGCTGGAGAACGCTTGACCCTACGGAGGAAGATTGCGAGCGCTTCCGCGCGGCGCGAGAGAAATACAAACTGTCGCCGGTGGTAATCCACGACAACTATTTAATCAATCTCGCTTCCGGCGATCCGGCAATTCGGAAGAAGTCCGTCGCGGCATTCCGGCGCGAGCTCGAGCGCGCTCTCGCGCTGGGCGCGGATTTTCTGGTCACGCACCCCGGCAGTGCCAAGGATTCAAGCCCGGAGAAGGCGATTGCGATGTGTGTTGAATCGCTCAAGCAGGCGGCAAGAGGCCTGACTTTAAACGGCCTGACGGTTTTGATCGAAAACACCGCAGGGCAGGGCTCGGTGATTGGACGGTCGTTCGAAGAGGTGGCGGAAATCGTGGACTTTGCGGGGAAGGACCTCCCGGTTGGCGCATGCATTGACACAGCGCATACTTTTGAGGCGGGATATCCGATTCACACTCGCGAGGGCCTGGAGGAAACGGTTGCGCAAATTGATACGACGATCGGACTTTCGCGGGTCAAAGTGATTCACGCCAACGATTCCAAGACCGATTTGGGTTCACACGCCGACCGCCATGAGCACATCGGCAAAGGGAAAATCGGCCGCGAGGCTTTTGGGCGCATCGTTCGCCACCCGAAGCTGCGCTCGATTCCGTTCATCTGCGAAACGCCCATTGACCGGCCGGGTGACGACAAACGGAATTTGCGCGTCATGAGAGAGTTGGCGCGACGGAGCAAGTGAAGTTGACCGGATAACAAGTTGCGGTGCAGATTGAATCGGTTAGCACAAACTACTGGCAGCGGACATTTCATGGATCCCATTTACGACCCGCAAAAAATCGAAACCAAGTGGCAGGCGCGCTGGGCGGACCTGCACTTGTTCGACGCGGAGGTGAACCCGGAGCGCGAGAAGTATTACGTCCTCGAGATGCTGCCGTATCCTTCCGGCGACATCCACATGGGCCACGTGCGCAATTACTCCATTGGCGACGCGCTCGCCCGCTATATGTCCATGAAGGGCTTTAACGTCATTCATCCTATCGGCTGGGACGCCTTCGGTCTGCCTGCGGAAAACGCCGCCATCAAGCTCCAGCGCCACCCCTCGGAATTTACTTTCAGTTACATCGACCGCATGCGCGGCCAATTGCAGCGACTGGGCGTGAGCTACGACTGGCGGCGCGAAGTCGCAACCTGCGTGCCCGAGT
>CAYZVR010000158.1:0-9114 GCA_964481715.1 uncultured Acidobacteriota bacterium
CGGATCGCCGCTCCGATGGCGGCGCCGATCGCCACGTACTTGAGCGCGCGCATCACTCGGCTCTGCTTGGTCCCGCGCGCCGCCCGAAGCTCCGCTTTGAATTCGAATTCGCGGCGCTCGAGGATTTCGTCCTTCGCCGCGAGCGCCTGGTTGAGCTGGGTCAGCGATTCCGTTTGCTTCTGAATCTCCGCCGCGTCGTTGGCCAGATGTTCGCGGCAGTTCGCCACTTGACGCTCTTGGATCGAGTTTTGTTCGCGGCACGCATCGCGCTCGGCAAGGGCCGCGACAACCCTGCGCGCGCCGGGAAGCGAAAGCCCGACCGCAACGTCCGCTTTCTGACCTTGCGGCTTTTCGGTGTCCGTCAGCTTACGGACCGCTGACTCAGAAATCCGGGCCAGGCTTTCCGGTCCGAGTTGCCGCTCAAGCCGCTTTTGCAGGAGTGCCGGCGAAAGCGTGGCGATTTCTTCGGCGCGAGCGCGCTCCTGTCGTTTGAGCGCGTCAAGCTGCGCGCTCAGGTCGGTCGCCCGCGCGCTGAGTTTCCGCCGCCCGGCTTCGAGCTCGGCGATGACGGCTGCGTTTTGTTCGTTTGCTTTGCGCACCGCCGCGTCCGCTTTGGCCCGCAGCTCGGAGACTTGAGTTGCAGTTTCCTGCCGCACTTGCTGGAGTTCCGCGCTGCGGCGCACCCGCGCATCGTGCTCCTGCAGCCAGAGTCCCGCGAAGAGCAGAGCGCCAGCGGCAATCCAAACCTGCGCGGGAATTCCCAGCGCAATCTTGCTGAGAGGAACCATGCGTGTTGTGGCCGCGATGATCGCTTGTCGAATGTTCATCGTAGTTTTGGGCGCGCATTCCGCGGCGCCCGCGGATTGCGCGGGGCAAACCAGTTGCCCGTCTGCAACGCTTGATTTCTGACTTCAGACTTCAGACTTCAGACTTCAGACTTCTGACTTCTGACTTCTGACTTCTGCCTCCTGCTTTCTCCCCTTACTGTTTCTTCCCCATGACGTGCTGAACGGTCTCGCCGGCCTTGCCAAGTCCGTAGAGCGTGGAGATAAACAACGTCAAGCCTTCGAGGCTAGGGAGCTGGTGCGTCGTCCACACGATCTGGGTGACCCATGCGCAGGACGCGGCGAGCGCCAAAAACGATCCCGTGCGGCTGAAGCTGGCTTCACCCGATTCCGAAAAAAGTTGCCGGAGGAAATTCCTCATGAGTTTGCCGCGCCCCCTTGTGCGTTGGCCGAGCTTGCTGCGGCAGCCAGCCGCTCGCGGTAAAGAGCCATTCGGCGAATGCCATTTGGAACGTAATTGGGGTCGTAGGTCTTGCCGTAGGGCAGGCCGGTGTTCCAACAGCGAAACATCTCTTCAAATTCATGAGCGAGGTCGAGCTGATTCTCGTCAGCAAATTCCGCGAGCTGCTCCAGCGCGACTCGGTAGTGAAACTCGGGATCCAGCAGGTCGCGCACCGTGCCGCCGCGGGCGACCATGTGGTAGCCCATGATCTGCGTGAAGCCCCACGAGGTCGCGAGCTCGCGCAGAGCCTCGTCTTCCATCGCCCCCAGCGCGCGTTGGTGATTGGCCGCGAAGGGCGCGGTGAGAGTGCGCTCGTGATACTCACCAGATTTGGGATGAAGCATCTCGCTGACTTCCGCGCTCAAGTCCTCGGCCTGAATGCCGTTGTAATGCGCGGCTGCGCCCGCGGCAACGGCCTTCAAGTGGCGATAGACCGCGGGCTCGAAACGCGCGGCGCGCGCATTCCCGCCCGACTCGTTCGCTGTGAGGGCTCCCAGAAATTCCGCCGGCACCGACGATCGCAAGCACGCTTCGGCAATGACGCTGTGGCACCGGTTGAATACCCGCGCGACCAGTTGCTCTTCTGCCTTCCCGGCGCCATAGGTCCACTGGGGCATCGCGGCGAAAGTGGGCCGGGGCTTTGTCAATCGCGTCGCCCGTCTCACTTGTGTCGCGGGTGTCTCTCGTCTCATAAAACTAGCCTAGCAGATAAAACTGACACGATGGACATCAGCGACAAAAGTGACACACTATTTTTTTAATGTCCCACCATAGGCTGTCAAATAGCCCATAACTTGAGAGATGGGAGCCATCCTGCAAGCTGGCCGTGTGGACAACAAATGGCATAAATCGAATGGTCTAGGCTAGGCACGCCCGCGGGCTGGTTGGTCGGCGGCGCCGGGGGGTGGTGAAGTTTCCCACTCGGGGCAGGTTGGGGTAATATTTCCCGCACATGAGAGCGATAGTGCAGCGGGTCAGGCGAGCGGAAGTGCACGTCGAAGGCCGGGTGGTGGGACGGATCGGCCCGGGTCTATTGATTCTCGTGGCGGTGGGCAGCGCTGACACGCCGGAGACGGGAAAGAAGGTCGTGGAGAAAATAGTCAACCTTCGCATTTTCGATAACAACCAAGGAAAGATGGACCGTTCGCTTCTGGAGTCAGGCGGCGACATTCTTTGTGTTTCCGAGTTTACGCTTTACGGGGACTGCCGCCGCGGACGCCGGCCCAGTTACGCGGAGGCGGCGCCACCTGGAGCGGCGCGGCCACTCTACGAAGCTTTTGTGGAATCGCTCCGCGACCTGATCGAGCCGCGCGGAGGAAAGGTTGAGACGGGACAGTTCCAGGCCATGATGGAAGTGGAGTCAGTGAACGATGGCCCCGTCACCCTGCTGATTGATTCCGATAAAGTTTTTTGAAGGGTCGTGCAGGAGCACGCACGGCGCTCAGGCAGGGAATGGAATTGCGGGACTGAGACGGAGCAGCGCAGCGCCGGCGGGAAATTCTAAAGCGTGATTTCCATCCCTTCGATAGCGGCCCGAGAATTTCTAAACTGCGCGCGCGCGCCTTTTTGAATGCGGTCGATATCTTTATCGCTGCTATCCGGGTCGAAGTGAAACAGGATGAACCGTTTCACGCCGGCCTCTTTGCACACTTCAACGCCTTCCTCCCACGAACTGTGGCCCCACCCCTTTTTTTCTTTTCCAAGCTGTTTGCGGGTGTATTGCGAATCGTAGATCAGGACGTCTGCGCCGCGCGCCAACTCGCGGATGTTGCGATCGCTTTCCGGGTCACCCGGTTCGTTATCGGTGGCGTATACGACCGACTTGGCGTTGTTCTCGATCCGAAAGCTGAGGCAGCCCTGCGGGTGGTTGATGCGCCGAAATTGAACCGTAAAGTCTTCGAGGGTGAAGGGCGAGTTCTTGATTTCCACAAAGGTCCACTTCGAGCGCATGGTGGTCATACCGACGGGGAAGTAGGGGTCCATCATCTGGCCTTTGAGCGTGTTTTCGAGAGAGGCCTTCGGAACGGGCAGCGAGTGGAAGTGAAATTCGTTACCCTTTTCATAAAGCGGCCGAAAGAAAGGCAGGCCCTGGATATGGTCCCAGTGATAATGGCTGATCAGGACGTGCGCGCGGATTGGCCGCTTGCCAAACTCCTCGATGAGTGCCTTGCCAAACGTCCGCAGCCCGGTGCCGCAATCGACGATGATCAGCGCCCCGCCGTCGGAGCGGAATTCCACGCAAGGCGTGTTGCCGCCGTAGCGGAGATTTTCCCGCTGTGGCGTCGGCGTGGAACCTCGAACTCCCCAAAATTTGATCCGCATCGGGTGGGTCGCTGTCCGTCAGCTGACGGACAAACCTGCTCGGAATCGTATACCAGATTCCGCGGATTGCGCCAAGTCCTTTTTGCGGAAGGGGTTTGTCCGGCTCCGGGCAGGCCTCGGGTCCAAAGAGGGGAGTTAACCAAACCCTAAATACGCCGAGACGGCGCTCCTTTTAAGGCTCTTCAGGTTGGCCAGTGCCTTGCTCGTTTTCGTGGTAGTGGCCCTGGGCTGGGGCCTTGGCCGCTTGGTAGATCCGCTCGATGTAATGAACGTATTCGACGTAAGCTTTCACAGATACTCGACCACCCTCGATGTCGTCCTTGCTGAAATCCTTTTTCGCAATTGCATCTTTGAAATGTTCCTGGGTCCCCTCCTGGAGCGATTCAGTGAGAAGTTTGAGCAATGGTTCAGCAGACCCACTTTCGAGCGCTTTGTCAGCAGCCGGAATGGCTGGGCCGAGATCCCGTCCCGCGGGCTTCAGACCGGTGTATGGCGCACCTTCTCCCCCACGGTGAAGGCGCACGACTGTCTCAAAGAAATACATGTCCGCGAGGGCTGCGGCATCTGGGCTCAGCTTACGGACTGTTTGGGTCTTCTTAAACGCCTTGCGCACCTCGTCTTCGTCCTCCTTCCGGACCCAAATCAGGACCGCGTTGACATTGTTGGTTTCGATCGCTGTCCGGGCCGCCTTCACCACGGGACCGTCCATTCCATCGCAATGGGCGGAAAGTTTGCCCGGGACCCAAAACCCAACTGCGAACAGGACAGCCAAACCGGCCAGATAGGTGATCACTCGTTCTCTGTGCATGGCACTTGCTCCTTTTAAGAACGTATCATGATCATGAGCATCTTGAACTTCTTGACGGCGTTTACAGCGTGAGGCTCATTCGCGGGCAGGATGACGATTTCGCCTTCCTGCAAGCGAAGGGGTCTGCCGGATATCACGATCTCCGCTTCCCCCTCCAGCAGACAAACCGCTGCGTCGTAGGGTGCCGTATGTTCGCTCAAGCCCTGCGTTCCATCGAAAGCGAACAGGGTCACTGTTCCCGTCTTCTTGGCGATGAGGGTTCGGCTCACGACGGAGCCCTCCTGGTAATCAACCAAGTCAATCAGCTTTGCCGGAACTGCCATGAGTTTTTCGAAATGCCCTGACTTCCTGTTCTCTTCCATTGCGTGCCTCCGGGAATTGGCTTGAGCCAACGCGGTTCATACGCTACACGCCCCTGGGCCACGAAATCGTCAGCAGAAATGAGCTGTCCTCCAGCGCTTCCACGTCGTGCGGCAGGGCGCGTTCCAGGGTCAGCAGGCGCCCGACCGGAACTTCCACAGTCTGTTCAGACAGATGAAGGCGCAGCTTACCGGTGAGAGCGTGAATCGAAATGCTCCCGTCGGCTTTGTGCCCCTCCATGCGCGTTCCCGCCTTCATCGTAATCAGCACGACACGAAGATCCGCATACTTTACCAGAGTCTTCGCGTTGCGTGACGTGGTCTTCCACGGCTCTTCCTGTCGTAGTTGCTCTATTTCCGCTGCCAAGTCTAATGTCAGCAAAGGGCCGATAAGGCCGGGCACTGGATGGCCCACTCCGCGGAGCCCTCTGCTTGGCTTCCTGGGAAAACGTCTCTTCTTGGTTGGAATCTTCGGCATGTTTCCCTCCTCGGCTCTTGATTCTTCACTCTATCCTCTTCCCCAGCTGGCAGGAGCCATGAAACTCAGAGTACGCTGTGCTAGCGGGTAGCCCCGGCGGGTGCTCTTGTCGCCGTAGGCTGTTTCATTTTGCGAACTCACGGCACGAAAGACTTGCCGGGGCTACCTGCTCTCGGCGTCTCAGGTTTAGGAGTTGGCATTATCCCCCAGCATGTTCCCCGCCGCGTCGTAGCTCAAGATGCTGTCCCAACGTGCTGCACGATAACACCACCCCGCCTATTTGCAAGTAGTGAGCCGACGCTGAGTTCTAAACTAACTCTACGCTGCCTCTTTCAGGGTTCTCATGAGCGGGGCTGTCGCTCTCTCCGAAAAAGCACCTGAATTTGCTCGCGCCACTGATCGTTCAAGCCCACCTGCACGATTTCAATGGAAGGATCGAGGTAGCGAAACAGCAAATCGGTCGTGGAGTGGAACCGAAACGCCGGGCAGACGAGGTAAAGGCGGGGCGCGCGCGCCGAAGTTTCACGGCCCGCAAAGTATCCGCGCTCGCGGAACTCGCCCCGCTCGGCGAGCCATTTGACGCGCAGCCAGTAGTCCAGTCCCTGCATGGGCAGGTTAATTTCCTCGGTCAGCTTCAGTTCGACGACGGCCAGGCGGCCGTCGCGCGCCGCCGCGAGAATGTCAATGACTCCGCGGTCGCCGCCAGCGAAGGCGGGCACCTGCGGATAAACGCACTCGAGCGCGAACGCCGGGTCAAGCCGGGTGACGTCGCGGAGCAGGAGGCTTTCGAGCCAGCGCTCGCTCTGCAGGCGGTAGAATTCGTGCGCGGTGTCTTTGCTCCCCGCCTGCCGAATAACCAGAACCTCGCGCAGGAATCGCCGGAAATCGTCGCGGGCATCTTCATCCAGCGGCCGGACGCTTCCTTCCAATCCGAAATAGATTCGCGGCGCGACCTGGCCTTCCACACGCGCAACTTCCAGGCCACGCACACGAATCGAGAGAAAATTCCCGGAGGAATCGGCGGCGATATCAACCTGATTGACCGCTTCGCCGAGCAATTCTTTGAGGGTCGTGCGGTGGCGCTCGATGAGAACTTCCGCCTGGCGGCGATGCGCCAGGTGAGTTGCGACGTTTCCGAAATCCTTCAAATCAACCGGCGCCGCGCGGCCGTGGCGCGCGTTCCACTCGAAAATCTCAAGCTGCAGGGCGCGAGGGTTCAGGCAGGTAGCGCGGTGCGCGGTCAGTTCGACGGCGTCCGGCGGGACAAACAGCTTGAGCCCCGAAACCGCCACGCGGTCCGAGCGGCTGCGCAGCCAGTCAAGCCAGATCAGGCCGTGCGCGAGAACCGCATCGGCCGCGGCGGGAGGTTCATCTTCTGCGAGGCCCAGAAACGCCCAAGCGCTCCGCCCCTGGCGCGCCAGGCCTCGCGTGTACCAGGTCGAGAACGAATGCTCGCGGTCGGAGCGGTTCGAGACGCGCTCGAATTTCCAGCCGGGAAATTCGCGCTCGAGCAGGGCGAGAAGTTCGTGGCGCGATCGGGTGCGTGACTGCGGCCGCGCGGCACCCACCGTCCGTTCGGGCGGGGCGAGCTCGCGAATTTCGAGCGTCGAGGTTTCGCGCGCGCCCGCTTTGCGCACAAAAAGGCCCAACCGTCCGCGGTCGCGAAAGGCGATTTCTTCAACGCGCCGGCCGATCGAGCGCGCGTCGTTCCACGCTTCGAACAGGAGCTTGCCGAATTCGACCGAGAGTTTCCAGCGCGCCGCCGTCAGGTCGAACAGTTCTTCCTCGTCTTCGACGACGATGGGGTGCCGGAGCGTTTTCAAGAATGATTCGATTTCTTTCTGAAGCTCGGTGAGTGAATGGAGGTCGGGCGCGGGCATGGCGGCTCGCCCGCCATTATAGTCCCAGGAGGCTCGTGCGGGAGGCGGGGAATGCCTGGGGAACGTGACGGCCCTTACGAGGACGCGACGGACACATCGAACGCCGGTCCCTCGCCAGGGGCCGTTTTCGCCGACGTTCGACTCCTGAAACGACGGTTCCCGAGCTTAGTGCTTGGCGGCGCCTGCGGCCGGCAGATCGGAATTAAAAACGTCCGCCACGACTTTCCAACTGCTGTCAGCCTGCTTCCCCCACACCGTTACATACTTTCCGTGATCCGTGACGGGCTTTCCCTTTGGGTCATTTACTGTGAGCTCGTAAGTTCCAAGGGTGTAGCCCAGGTCCCCCCCACGAGAAACTTCCACTTTCGTGGGCTGCCAACTCACCGCAAATCCCGGGCTCGCCATCAGTTCCGCGGCCCACTTTCGGATCGCGTCCTTCCCCGCCTGGATCGGTGCGTTCGGGGGAAGCAAAGAGCCGTCGTTAGCGACGAAGGACACAAATCCCTCAACGTCCTTCGCAGCGGCTGCTTTCGACCACTGAGTGTCCAAATCACGGAGAGTGGCCTCGTCGGCCGCGCGCGTGTCAGGCGGGGCCTGGACCGGTTGTGGTTGTTGCTGGCACGCAGACATGAACGCCACCAAACCGATCAAAAACGAAAGGGCCCAACCCATGCTAAGGCGTCTCATACCATACCTCCTATCGATGATTTTGGGTGCGGTTACCAAATCTAATCTTTGTGCGGCTCGCCGTAGTCGTCGAAATTTCCTCTTAGTTACGCAAGGTCACCGGATAGATTGAGTTTACTCCGGGAGGTTCAAGGGGCAAAGAAGAGATAGCAAGCATGCACAGCCCTTACCCGCGAAGGCTGTGCTATGACTTCCCGCTCTCCTTGCACTCACGGCAGACGCGCGTCCACGGGACAGCGTCCAGTCGAACTTTAGGAACAGGTTTGCCGCAGACCTGACACACCCCGAAGGACCCTTGTTGGATGCGAACCAGCGCTTCTTCAATCGCTCGCAGCAGGTGGCTCTCGGTTTGGCGCAAGCTGACTTGAACCTTCAATTCGGTCTCCACACTCGCCTTGTCAATGACATCCGCCGGCGCGCCATCTCCTGCCCTTTGGGGAAGGGCGCTGCCACCTCTCGAAGCCAGCACTTCTCGCTGCTTGGTCAGCAGCAAATCCTTGTATCGGGCTACATTTCGGGCGTCCACAACCTGCTTATTGTAATGCAAGAAGATGGCTCTGTGCGGGAAGATTTGATGTCGCGATGGACGATGCCTTTGGAGTGCGCCGCGGCGAGCGGGTCGGCGATTTGGATGGCTAGGTCGAGGATTTCGTCAATCTGTAGGGGCGTCCGTCGGTTGACGGACTGCGCCCTCTTGGTCTATCCACTCGAGGCGCAGCAAGCCGCCAGGGCAAGTTCGTTTTCGCCCGAACCTGCTGCGCGACGTTCGCCGTCCCAAACTGCGAGGAGCATCACTTTGCCCGTAGCTGGAGATACATAGATATAAAAAACGCGCGAGCCGCCTTCCAGCTCGAAGAAGTTCTTGCGGCGCGGGTCGGGACGGGCCGGGACGCCGCCGGCCAGCAAGGCACGGAGTGCATTTACAATCTCAGGAGAATGATTGCGCAGGTTTCTGATGCTCGGTTTGTCTTTTAGTCTTAGCGTCATGGCCCATCCTCCTTAGCCCCATTTCCCTTATGTCTGTTAATACGATTTCGACCCAACAAAGGTTTCAATAAAGCAGCGCAATCTTCATTTCCCCGACTCGCTGATAATGCAAGAGATACCTCCCGCTACAAGCCTTGCATTGTGGAAGGGTCCGATTGCCTCATTTCATTGGACGCACGAACCGCCAAAAGGTCACAATCAGCAGATCGCTTTTCCGACCTGCGGTGACTGCACAGGGTCATCGTGTTTCAATGGGCATTGCATCGCCGGCAGAGGAGATATAGATTTCTCCTTCGCACATTTTGC
>CAYZVR010000159.1:0-8928 GCA_964481715.1 uncultured Acidobacteriota bacterium
GAGTTTTCCGACCGCTACTGGCCCTGGATCGCGGAACCCGCCGCGAGCGTCGCCTCCACGATCAAACCGCTTTCCGAAGACTTTTCTTTGCTGGCTGGACAGAAGAGTCAACTTGCGGTGCCCAATTGCGCCGTCGCGCGTGAGGTCGAAAAGCCTGCTGTTCACCAGTACGGCGTCGTGGTTTGGGACCACGAACGCAAAAATGTTTATGAAATCTCTTTCAGCCCAACGGTCTTCATCTCACCACGCGGGGCGACCGCGTCCACGCCCTACCCGCAGCAATATATTTATTCCGACCTGGGCGACGTCGACACTGAAAGTTACAGGCAGTTCTACCCTTCCCAGTTCAATTCCGCGGCCATCCAGTTCGACCACGCCCACACGATGTTTCCCACGGGCGGCGAAGCCGTGGTCCGCTTTACCTTGAGCAATTCGACCGACGCGCCCTGGCGTGGCGTTTCGGCCGTCACCCGGTGGGTATCGCAGGACGGCAGGGAGCTGGCGCGAAACGTCTCCGACAAAACGTTCGACCTCATCCCGGGCGCCGACCCGCTTCCCTGGTCGTCCACATTCCATCTGCCCACCGATGCCGGCCTTTATCGCGCGCGCGTTCAGGTGACCAATACCTTCGGACAAGTGCTCGCCATGAACGACCTGGAGGTGGCCGCCAACCCTCTCCCGCAATCCATTTTGATTTTTTGCGCGCACGAAGACGATGAGGGTGGATGGAGCGGACTCATCCGCGCGGCGGTCGAAAATAACATCCCGCTTCACTTCGTCTACTTCACGAGCGGCGATGCGGGCTCCTGCGACCGTTACTATCAGCACTCGTGCAGTCCTTCGGAGGCTCTGCGTTTCGGAACGGTGAGGATGAACGAAACGCGCACAACGCTCGGCCACTTGGGCGTGCCGCCCGAAAACATTTTCTTTCTCGGGCTGCCCGACGGCGGCTCGGGACAAATCTGGTACGACCATCCTGATCCGAGTCAGCCTTACCTCTCCGTCCTCCTCGCCTCGGACCACTCGCCTTACGCGGAGGCCGCGCGGCCGAACCTGCCTTACGCCCGGCAGTCGGTCGTGGATATGGTTAAAGCCTACGTCAAACGGTTTCAGCCCGAGGTGATCGTCACCGCGCACCCGCCCAATCAGAGTCATATCGATCACATCGTGAACAATTATTTCGTCGTGAAGGGCCTCGAGGAACTGCTTCGCGACAAAGCGATTTCGCCCGAACTCAAGGTGCTTGTCGACCGCATCTACGATCCCAAAAGTGTGCCGCAAACCCCCTACCAATACGCGGAGCGAGAGTTCTTCGTTACGGGAGACGCCATGGCGCTCGCGCAGGAAGCCGGGTGGTTTTACCAGTCGCAGGGCGGGAATCGCGCTCAAGGAAACATCCGCGTTTTCGAAAAGCTTCCGCGCTCGCAGCCCTATCGCGAAGTGTTAGACTGGAAGGATCACGAGGGATGGAACGAAACGCGCTCCGCTTCAGAATCGCCAGAACAGTGAACGAGCGCTCCAGCGCACGCTTGAAAACTTCATGACCGAAACTTTCAACCCGTCCGGGACTGCCGGCGCTCTGGGAGACGCGGAATTTCCCGGCGAGGCGTTTGAGTGCCCGCACTGCGGACAACTGCTTGCTCCTTCCTGCCGCGTGTGCGTGTCTTGCAAACAGCCGATCCATCCCGCGGAAATCCGGCGGACCAGCGCGGTGGACTTGCCAGTCCAGGTTCACACTTTGGAGCCCGAGCTCCCACCGGTGCGCTTTTCCTGGCGCATGTTTTTCGCCGTCCTGGCTGCGTCTTGGGTGGCGACGACGGTCGCATTGCACTTTCTGGGCTTTGTGCAAGGCAGGATCGTCATGAGCGGCCTGCAGCTTGTTTCTGCCGGCTGGGTTTTTCTCGACGCGCGCCAAAAGCGCATTCCGAAGCCTTTGCGCTGGGGCGTGGGCTCGCTGATTCTGTGGATGGTGATCTTTCCCTGGTATCTTGTCCGGCGGCGGTCGCCGGAAGCACCGTGCCCCTTTGTCGAGGCGGCGTCGGGACCCTTCACGCGCGTGATGGTCCTCGTGGTCATTATCTTTTTTCTTGTGGCAATCCTGATCTCAAACTTCAGTGGCCCGCTTCCAAAATAGAACTTTGCCGGGGTTTCACACGGGTTAATCCGGAGGGGCCAGCGCGCCGTTCGACGCCTGGCAGATGTAAACCTCGGCATTCAGACCCAGCGCCTGCTGGTAGCCCTCCCGCACCCTGTCGCCGAAAGTTTCCGCAGCGTCGGCGTGAACGAGGTTGACGGTGCACCCGCCGAAACCAGCGCCGGTCATGCGCGCACCGAAAACCCCGGGCTGCTTGCGCGCGAGCTCCACCAGAACGTCCAATTCTTTGGAACTTACCTCATAGTCGTCGCGCAAACTCTCGTGCGAGGCGACCATCAGCTCGCCGAAGCGATCGAGGTCGCCTCCCTCGAGCGCGCGCACGCCCTCGAGCACGCGGGCGTTTTCGGTTACGATGTGCCGCGCACGCCGCAAGAGCAGGTCGCCGAGCGCGTCGCTCGCCATTTCCAGATCCTCCAGGTCCACGTCACGAAGCGACTTGACCGCCAGGCCCGCCGTTCCAAGCTGCGCCACCGCCTGGCGGCACTGCCTGAGACGAAGTTCGTATTCGGATTGCGCGAGCGCCCTGCGGACGCCGGAATTGCAAACCACAATTTTCACGTCGGCGCGAAGCGGTACGTGGCGAAAGCTCAGGTCGCGGCAGTCGAGAAACAGCGCGTGGCCCTGGCGTGCGAGCGCCGAGGCAAACTGGTCCATGACGCCGCAGGGCACGCCGACAAAATCGTTTTCGGCGCGGCGCGCGAGCTTTACGGCATAAACGGGATCGAGCTTCAGGCCGAGGAGCTTTTTCCAGAAGGCCACGGCGGCTACTTCCAGCGCGGCCGAGGAACTCAGTCCCGACTCGCGCGGCACGTCACCGCCGAAAACCAAGTCGGCGCCGGAAAGCGTGTGGCCGTCCGATTCCAGAAATTTTGAAACGCCGCGAACGTAATTGCTCCAGGGATGGCGCGCGTCGCGCTCAACCGAATCCAGGTTGAACTCTGCCGCTTCGTTGAAATCGAGCGAGTGCAGGCGAACGGTTCGATCGGAGCGGCCGCGGCCAGCAATCACAATCGACCGGTCGATCGCCGCTGGCAAGACGTACCCGTGGTTGTAATCCGTGTGCTCGCCGATCAGGTTGACGCGCCCCGGCGCGCGGACCTCGATTTCCGGCGGGGTACCGTATATCCTCGCGAACGCTTTTTCGACCGGTTCGGTTTGCACCATCTCAGGATTTTCGCGCAAGCTCGCTCCGTCGCCGGGGAGGAACCGCCCGCAGTTCCGCGGCCTTTTCTTCGGCGAGCGAATCATTCAGAAAGCTTTCCGCACCCGTCTCAACGCTCGCCAGATACTTCAGTTTGTCCTTTGACCGGTGGGGCGGATAAAACTCGATGTGAAAATGAAAATAAGAATGCCTGCCCTTCACCGGCGCCTGGTGAAGTACCATCATATACGGAAATGAAAAGCCAAAGAGGTTGTCGTACTTCAAAGTGACCCATTTCAGAATTTCGGCGAGCGCCCGCTCCTCGGCGGGATGGAAACCATCCATCGACTCCGCGTGCCGGCGCGCGATGATGTGCACTTCGTACGGCCAGCGGGCATAAAAAGGAATGAACGCCGTGAAGGCTTCGTTTTCCGCCACCAAGCGCAGCTTCGCGCGCCGCTCCTTCTTGAGAATGTCGCAATAAAGGCACCGTCGCGCTGAGCGCTTGTGGGCGCGGGCCGCTTCCAGCTCCTTTTCGATCCGTGGAGGGACAAACGGAAACGCGTAAATCTGCCCGTGCGGGTGCGGCATGGTGACGCCGATTACCGCGCCCTTGTTTTCGAAAATCAGGACATAGCGAATCCCCGGCGTGCGCTTCAGCTCGACAAATCGCTTTCGCCAGAGCCGCACCAGGCGTGTGAGGTGTTCGATGGAAAGTTGCGGCAGAGACGTGCTGTGGTCGGGATGATAGAGGACCACATCGCACTTCCCGTGCGAGAGCCCGACGCGGTAAAAGTTGTCGCCTGCAATGGAGGGCTGAGCCGGCGGGATGCTGAACGCCGGAAAATCGTTGGGATAGAGGTAAACGTCGTAGTCATCCGGCACGCGTCCGGAGCCCGGACAAAACGGGCACCAGTCGGCCGGCATCTGGGGACGATGCTGGCGATGGGAGGCCGTCGAGACCCATTCGCGTACGGTGGGATTCCAGCGGAGTTCGGTCATGGGCGATGGCTGAAGCGCGGATTCTTACATAGGCAGGAGAAAAAGTAAACGCGCTGTCATCCTGCGCGTAACAATCACGCACGAACAACTGCCGTCTCGTTCATCCGCCCGCCAATTCTCTGCGCGTGTAGTAACCGTCGAACCAACCGTTCCAGGTTTTTCCGCCGTCCTTGGATTCTCCGAGAAACTGATGCGCGCGTCCGTCGGGCAGAAGAGTCCGCATCCTGCGATAGAGATTTCTTGCCGGTTCGGCCGATGAGTTCGCCTTCGGGGCGCATCTCGCTAACCTGGAGTGATGGCCCCGCGTGATGATACTTCCAACGCCCGGCCTTCAATTTTGTAGCACATCTTCGGGCCGGACGTTGGAGAATCCGGACGCGTCGGAATTCAATTCAGGGTTCGGCGGGGAGATCGAGCAGGATCAGTTCCGAATCCACCGAAGCTTGAACCTTCAGCTCCTGCTCGTCCGCGATTCGGCCTTGGTCGCCGGCCGCGAGCGAAGTGCCGTTTGCAGTAATGCCGCCCGAAATCACGAAGAGATAAATCTTGCGGCCCGCACGGGTGGTGTGAACAACTTCCTGTCCAGCGCCGAGCGCCGCCACGCGGATTTCTGCGTCCTGATCGATGGCGAGAGTTCCCGCCAAATTCCCTGAGGAAACAACCGGCAAAAGTTTTCCGCGTCGCGCGTCGCGGCTGAAGCAGTGCTGTTCCCAGCGCGGTTTCGATCCGCGCTGTCGCGGCAGAATCCAGAGCTGGATGAGGTGCACGGGCTTTTCCTGCGAGTGATTGAACTCCGAGTGCACGATGCCTGTTCCCGCCGACATCACCTGCACCTCGCCGGGATGAACGACGCCGCGGTTGCCGTGATTGTCCTGATGCTCGAGCTCGCCGTCGAGCACGTAGGTGACGATTTCCATGTCGCGATGCGGGTGCATGCCGAATCCTTTCCCGGGCCGGATGACATCGTCGTTGAAAACGCGCAACGCGCCCCAGTTCATATTTTCGGGATCGTAGTAGCTGTCGAACGAGAAATGCCAGTGCGTGTCGAGCCAGCCGTGATCCGCGTGATGCCGTTCGTTTGACTTGATGACCTTGATCATTTTTTTCCTCCCCGAAATCTTCGAGCTAGCTCCGAACCGTGACCGGATGTTGGATTCTAACAATCTGTGTCACTTGTTGCAGTAGTGTCACTCGTGTCGTTTGTGTCGTTTGTGTCCTTTCGCCGTGATCACTCATTATCACGACTATCGTGATAACATATATTGGATGCGAAAACCACCTCAAGGTTACATGCGCGTTCAAGGTTACTTGCCCCCCCGCCGGTCACATTATTGAAAACACAGGGCTTGCCCACCCGCTAGCCGGCGACCTCGTTTGGGCAGGGCCCGCCCCGGGTGGCGCCTCGGAGTGCCAATTCCGCGGGGCCGCCACCCCCGCTGCACGCTGTACGTAGCCGTTTCCGCCGCAGGGCCCGCCGCAACAAAACAGATTGGTCCGCCCTTGCGGGCCGGCCGAATCTCGGCGAGCGCACCTCGCCGGTACATCACCCATCCCCTGACCCCCAACCCTTCCTTGCCTATCATCTTGCACTGTGCCCGCGGGATGCATATCCTACTGTGTGCGAGCGCTCCGGCGCTCCAATCCGAAAACTGCAAAGGGGGCGAACATGCGTTGCATGATGAAGGTTACCATTCCCGTTGAAGCGGGCAATGCCAAAATCAAGGGCGGCACGCTCGGCAAAACCATCCAGGCAATTCTTTCCGATCTCAAGCCCGAAGCCGCCTATTTCACCACCGTCGACGAACAAAGGGGCGGATATATCTTTTTCGATCTTGCGGATTCTTCCCACATCCCGGCGGTGGCCGAGCCGTGGTTCCTGGCCTTTAACGCCAGCATCGAGTTCATGCCGGTTATGAACGGCGAAGATCTCGCCAAAGCGGGCGCGTCGATAGAGAAGGCCGCCAAGAAATACGGGAAGTAGGATAGGTGCTGGGGGTTAGCGGTTAGGGGTTAGGGACTAGGGAAAAGGGATTGGGGGTTGTGGAACAGAATCCATAAGCCTTTTAGCGCGGGCTCGCCCAATTGGTGTATGATTCCGCGCGCGTGGGTCGCAACAAACAAATTCGGAAGAAGATCGCGGGGCATCGAAGGATGATTGACGAGCACCGCACCAAGATCGAACGCGAGCGGCAGTCGTCAACTCCCCGCGAATACCTGATTGCCTACTGGCAAAAGCGAATCCGCGATGTGGACTTTCAGATTTCTCGCTTGGAAGAACAACTGCGGAGGCATTAGAATAAGCCCATGGGCAAGCCGAAAACCGAAATCGACACGCGAACCCTGGAGGGTCTGCTCGTGGATCTGCGCGAGGTTCACGAACGGCTGGGCGCACAGCTCAAGGAGCTTGACTCAGCCGAGCGGCTGAGCGAGCCCTACCACGACGCCCTGGCCGAAATCCATACCTTGATGACTTGGCTGGAGAGCCTCGCCCCCGACGTCCAAACCGAAATCTCTCGCCTCGACGACCAATCGCCCGAAGATTAGTGCCCTGACACCTGCTTTGTTCCCCAGCCCCTAATCCCCACCCCACGAAACCTGACACGTGGTCCCGGAGCCGCACGGGCTGCGGAGTTACTAACCGACTTAGCGCTACTCGCATTGGTAGGCAACCGCGTCGTCAAATCTTGCTTACGGGAATCCTATTAGCGTAGGGAGGTTGGTTAAGTACGGGCGAAGGGAGACCCACGCTGGGGTTCGCAGTGTCGTGCAGTCTGGGATAGAAGTTGACTAAGCCGTTTCTAAATGACGCGTTCCGAAATGGCCTTGGCACAAACTCTCGCGGGTGTTGAAGGATTGCCTGCCTTACTTGGTCGCACTCAGCCTCACTAAATTCGTGTGTTTGATAGTAAAGACCTAAGAGATCGAACACTCTGAGAACAGTGGTTGGCACCTGCAACCCGTTCTCCAATAGGATGTCGAGAGCCTGTTTGTCATGGCTTAGAGCTGGCTGCGCGAGTGTAATCGCAGCAGCAAAAGTATATGCTTCACCACGCCCGATTCGCTTATGGTATTCAGCCCCCAACTGCTGGATGCTCAAATCAATTGCCGATGAACCTGCGCCATGAAGCGGCTGAATGAGCTTGACGTCATATCTTGCAAGGATGTGTTCATTAATCGCCTTGTCTAATTCTTGTTGGAAGCGATCACCAAACCTTGCATGCCACGCCACTTCCACTTCAACTTCTGGGACGATAACACTCTGGAGCCCGTATAGCTTTCTTAAACTTCGCAGAAGAAGAATTTGCTTGGCAATAAAAAGCTGAATGAGCGCGTCGGAGTCACATAGCAAGAAATGCGGGTTGGGCATTGGGTCCAGGAAAGAACCTTTGCATCAAGAGTCATCACCATTATCTGAGGCACCACCAAACCGCTCCGTGAAGGTATCCTCATCAATCATAACCATCTCGGCTGCTCGTCCCCGGCTGATTTGCCGATTATTAAACGCTGTTACGACGGCCTGGACATACGGAACGGGCAGTCGAATTGATCGACTCGACACAGTGGTTGTTCGCTTTCCGATGCCAATCCGGCCAGCCGCCTCAATTCCGATTTTCCGGATAAATTCGCGCGTTGAAAGAGCTCTTTCTGACATCTGTTTCAGAAGGGTGTTGATATCTAATTGCACGAAAGTTTCCAGCTCAACTGGCGAAATAAACTCATTCTCCATGGCAACTTCCAAGAGTTTTCTCTTTTCCACCTGAGTTTGCGCAACCAACATCGCTAGCTGATTTGCATTCAAGTTGTTCCAATGGATGCCATTGGCTTGGGCGATGTGCCGCAAGACCTCCTTTGGGATCAAGGCCTCGAGAGCGAATGCATCGGCACGTTCTTCAACCAAGTCGACCCCTGTTGGATTGGCCTCTAAATCTATAGAGGCTCCGGCATTTGGAGCATCAAAGATTGCGTGAGCCAATTCGTGCATTAGAACAATATTCCGCCTGAACCATGTCAGGTGATGGGTGTTAGCGAAAACGCATGGCCTCTCGGCAGGATGTGAACCGACGTAGAATGTACAACCCTCGAGTTTGGATTCGGGGAGCGGAGACTCCATCACCAATACTCCCATACTTCTGAGGTTTCCTCGAAAAACCTCCCCAATTCCGGTAGCTCCTTTATTCAGCCCTCTCGATTCTCTAAAGATTCGAGCAGCTTGCCGACCTTGATGCCGTGGGGGCGCTTGTCTGTCAACCTTCGTTTGTATTGCCTCGAAGAGTTGTTCCCAGCCCGCTGCGCGGTCTCCCGTGACTTCCTCAAGTGTGTTGATAAAATTCCCTAAGCGCCTAATGAGCAATACAAGTTCTCGATCAGCGCTTGTCAGGCCCGGCCCTCGAAATTTGTACCAAGTCGCCGGAGTTATGTTAGCTGCAATGTGCGACTTGAATTGTTTCGTCAGAAGAGAAGGGTCAACTCCCAGCGCCGCTGAGAGTTCTCTCGCATAAGATGGGGGGACGGGGCGTTGCCCCGCTGCCCACTCTTGAAATATCTGCGGACTGATTCCGAGTACTCGCGCGCACGTAATTGGGTCGAAACCAGCAGATTCGATTATCTTTTGGAGCATCGCTGTCTTCCT
>CAYZVR010000160.1:0-8101 GCA_964481715.1 uncultured Acidobacteriota bacterium
TATTGTGAAATCGGAAGTTCTGAAAAACTTTGCATTGACCTTTTCTTTTCTCTGGCGAAAGTAACTGATTGGCGCGACGCTTACGAGCAAATGCCCGCGCAAGACAATTGGCTTGACCAGTCTTGTTTTAGATTGCGCTGAAGACTTACGGAGAAAAACCGGAGGCGGAAAATATCAGCCCAAGTACTTGACCGGAGCAACCGCACCACACAACCGCGGTATTAAGCGCAGAAACAGTATACCACAGTTGCACGGCTTGGGTGATTTGTTGTTGCGGAAGATGGAAGTGGGAATCGCTGACCATGTTTGGACAATCGAAGAAGTGCTTGATAAGATTGGGCAGAACTAGGAATAGCGGTGTGAAAAAGCGAATTGTGTTCTATAGTGCGTTCGCGGGTTTCGTGATCGGATTCTTCGCGCGTATTACCTTCAACCCTGCTCTGGAATTCCTTACCCCAGCTCAGGGGTGCTTGCTTGGTGCTGGCCCATACTGGAATGCGGTTCTCATGGTTGCCCCCCAGAACTGCGTACTATACGGATTAGTTGGAACAATTGTAGCCATAGCAATCCGACTAACTGCCAAAAGGAAGACCGCGAACCTTCCATTGGCTAAAAATCCAAACTGAAGCATCACCATTTCTCAAGCCGGTTCGCGGGTGGCGCAAAGCTTCAGCTTTGCGCGCCGACAGGCGCCATAGGGGAATCGCAGTACCTTACGGCGGTGCACACCCAATTCCCTCACGCTTTGTCAATCGCTTCGGCCACGCGGAGGGCTGAACGCGTTGCGGCCTCCTGGCCCCAGCTCAAGTTGTCGGCATAGGCGCCGGCAAAATGGATGCGGCCGCAGGGCTCGATGGTCTTGGGCCAGAACTTTGCCAGCACACCCGGCTCATAATAGGTGCGCTCGCATGCCGCCGCCCAGGGGTCGCTACTCCAGTCCCAGATAATCGTCTGCTCGATGTCTTCGGACTTCCCGGGATACCATTTCCGGAAGGCAGCAACCGCGTCCTCGACGTGGGCGCTGGGCACGGCTGCGCCAAGCATCAGCCCCCGCGAGCTGTTCACCTCTTCGGCAGTCCTCCAGACGTGGAACAAACTTGGATCCGAAAACTGCAGGTTCGGGCTTACGCGATCTTTGATCCAAAACGGAGTGCGCGACTGAAAAACCACGCGCGACACGGTCAGGTACGGCATCTTGCGGATCGTGTAAGCCTTATCCTCCGGCCAGTCCGGTGTCACAGGAATCAGCCGCAGCATGGCGAGGGAGATGCAACTCACCAGGTAGTCCCCTTCGATCCGCCTCTCGTGGCCAGACTCCCGAAAAGTAACCCTCACGCCAGTCGAGCCGTGCTCGATGCGCGTGACGGGACAGCCCAACCTCAGTCGCTCGCCAAGCCTCGCGGCAAATGTGTCCGTCATGACCTGGTTGCCGCCCTGGAGACGGAAGAGCTTGGTCGGGTACAGAGGAACGCCGCGCAGCTTCAGGATGGCGCAATACCACGCGACGTGCAGCGCCGATGCCGGAGCGCTTACGAGATAACCCGAGCCCGCGCCGCCGATAAATCCGATGGCGGCGGCGGAAGCGCCGTCTTTCTTGAGCAGGTCGGTCACGGTGATCTTGTCCAACTCGTCGAGCCCGGCGGCGAAAGGTTGATACTCATCCTTGAAGCTGTCGAGATAAGGCCCCAAGTAAAGCAGACCGAATTCCTCCACGGGATGATTCACGAGAAACTCGATCTCCCGCGGGCTGAGTCCAAACGTCTTGAGCACCTCGCGGTCGCGGAGTTGATCTTCCGTATACATCTTGCCCTGAATGAAGCGCAGCAGGTTGTCACGCCGGGGATAGGCGAGATAAGGGAGATTGAACTCCTTCACATAATTCCAGTAAAGGTCGTAGCCGGGCTGCGTGAAGTGTTCCGCGCCCACGTCGGCGTAGAGCCCGTCGGCAAGCGGATCGTGTATGGTGCGGACGTGTCCGCCCGCACGGCCCGCGGCCTCGAGCACGACGACCTCGTGACCGCGCTTCATGAGTTCGTAGGCGCAGCTCAATCCGCCGATTCCCCCGCCCGCGAGGATCACTTTCTTGGCGCGGCGCTGTTCGGGCCAAGCGCTCTTGCTGGATTCGGTGGCAATCGGGCTCGAGAGCGCTGTACGCGTCGCACCCGGCGCGAGACCCAGCACCAAGCCCGCTCGCTTGAGTGCCTCCCGACGGCTGATGCGGTTTGCCTGCGAGTTTGATTCTTTGCTCATGAGTGGTTCTCTTTGAGGCGTGAATGAATCTAACGGGGACGCGCCGCCATGTCAACTCGCGAGAATCCGAAACCAGTAGGGTCGGCGCCAGCGAGCGAAGGTGAAAAGGCAAATCACTGGCGCTCACTCCAAAGAAAAATAACGGCGTACCAGGGCGCGGCCACAGCAAGGACATACGTCGTCGCCGGTCGCGCTGGCGCTGATTTCGCGGTGGGACTGCGAACCCGTCCATTTACCGTGCAGTTAATATCCCCTCGGACCGGGAGCTTGGGAATTCCATCGAACCCTTGCTCAAATCTCTGCAACTTCGTTTATAATCGCAGCGTCCGGGGAAAAGACATGAGCCCTGTGAAGACACGCTCGGAAGGAGAGGCGGGCCGCCGCACCAAGCGGCCGCTGCTGCGGATTCCCATCGAAGTCGAGGGCAAGGACCCGTCTGGCCGGTCCTTCACCGAGACGACCTACACCATCATGGTCAACCGCCACGGCGCGCGGATTGCGCTGAAGAACTCACTCACCCCGGGCGAGCGAATTATCGTGACAAACCTTCAGCGGGAGGAATCGTGCCCTTTTCGCGTGGTGGAGCGGACCAATACGCTTTACGGCAGCGAGAGCGAGTGGGGCGTCGAGTGCCTGGAACCAGACCGAAATTTTTGGGGAGTCTATTTTCCCGAAAATACTCCCGGCGCCGCGCAGGGTGAAGGCATTGACGTGCTGCTCGAATGCGCCTCCTGCCACTCGCGCGAGTTGGCCCAGCTCACCATGGACCAGTATCGCGAGTTGAGCGCCGAATCCACGCTTTCGCGCCCGTGCCCTGAGTGCCGTGCGGATTCGATTTGGGAATTTGGATTCGCCGAAGTCATGATTCAGGAATCCTCAGGGGGAGCTCACCTGCCTCCCGGAATGGGGGACCGCCGCAACTTAAAGCGATTCGTCGCCATGCTGCCCCTTCGCCTCCGCGACCACAATGGCAAGCAGTCAGCCACCCGCACCGAAAACCTTTCCAAGCTTGGACTGTGCTTTATTTCCGACATGAAGATCGAAAGCGGCGATGCGCTGTACCTTTCGGCGGGACCCATGGAAAAGGGGAAAAAGGAATTGCCGGTGCGTGTCGCCTGGCGCCGGCCCATTTCCGGGTCCGACCACGCGGTCTACGGCGTGCGACTGGAAGATGAAACTGCCCAGGACCTGACTCCCTCTAAACCCTAACAGAACCCTCTGCAACTCTCGTGAACCCGGAGGGTTCCCCGGCACGAATCATTTCTTTTTCGGCGCGGGGGGTGGCGGCGTGATGGACTCGACGCGCCCGCCCCCTTCGCCTTTGGCTTTGCGGACGGCGACTTCGAGCGAGCGAATCAGCGATTCCGAATCGTGTTCGCCGGTGCCCGAAACCACGCCGATGGTGTGCTTGAGGGGCAGCAGGGCGTCCTTGCCGGAAGCGAATTTCCCCCACTGGGAGATGTCCACGGTTTTTCCTTGCAGCGCCGCCTGGAATCGCTCGGCTTGCTTGAGGGCGCTGCGCGAGTCGCAGCCCGTGACGATCATCACAAAAGATTCACCACCGTAGCGGCCCAGAGCGTCGTAAGGCCGCAGCGAGGCACGCAGCTCGCGCGCCGTGGCGCGAATGGCTGCATCGCCCGCCATGTGGCCGTATTTGTCGTTCACGTCTTTCAGCCCGTCAATCGAAACCAGCAGCAGGCCCACCGGCGACTTTTCGCGGCGCACGCGCGCGAGTTCCCGTTGCAGCGCGTCAATAATCGCGCCGCGGTTCCAAAGGCCGGTCAGTGGATCGTGGTAGGCCTGGTAGCCGATCGTCGCCTGCGCGCGCTGGAGCTCGTCGCGCAAATCCAGGATCCGCTTGCCGGCCCGCAGCCGCGCTTTTAATTCCAACTCGTCGTAAGGCGTCGTAATGTAATCGTCCGCGCCGGCTTCCATCAGGTCGAGAATGTATTTGCTCTCGCCCTTCTTCGCGATCAGCAGGATGTAGACGTAGGGTTTGTCGCCAAACTCCCGGAGTTCGCGGCAATATTGCCTGGAGGCCGCGCCATCGCCGAGAACGCCGAGCATGACCAGCCCGGGTGGCAACTCGCGGCGAAACGCCGAGAGGGCGTCCGCGTTATTTGCCGCCTCGGCGACCTGATAACCCCATCCGTCGAGCGTTTCAGCAAGCGATTTCCGGATTTCAGCACTGGCATCCGCAACTAGAACCTTCATTCCCATTCCTCCTTGCCCAGTACCGTACGAAACTGGGCCTCACGCGGGGGCAAAGGCCCGCCGGTGGCGCAACCTTCAAGACTCCCCAAGCCCTTATCTGGCACAGGAGTAGCGCCGCACCCGGCCCGGCCGGGCCTTCTTCTTGGCCCGACATCCTACCACAAGAAAGCCTCGTCAAGTGGAATCAGCGGATGGGCCGGCACCGTGCCTAAGAGCAACCGGCACTTAAGGGCCATTTGCTAAGTAATAATGGCCCCAAAGTACCATTGGACGTTGGGGGGCGTGTGGCTATACTCTCCTTTCCCGCCAGTCCTCTCGAGTCGGATTGTCGGGACAGGGTCTGCGAGCGAACAAATGATGATTCAAGAATTCAACCCGGAACGGGAGAGATTCGTTTCTCTCTACGCCACCAAACTCAAGGAGCTCCGTCGAACTCCATATGCGGCGAGAGACATTCGGGAGCTCGAACGCCTGGCCGAACGCTGCTTGAATGCCGTCGAGGAAGCGGTCAACGGCAACCGCGGCAGCATGGAACGGTACATTCAGCAGACGGCGCTTTACCGCGGCAAAGAGGGATTCAAGGCGTGGCACGTGCTGCTCGGGCTCGATTCCTTCCGCGACGTTGCCAAGGCGGTCAATTTCGGCCGCTGCGACGAGTTTGTGAAGATCGACGATGTACTCCACTGGGCTGTCAACCGCTTTACGGAACTCTACGAAGAATTGCAGACCGAACAGGGCCTGGTGCGGATGGTCGAATCGCTGACGCTGGCGCTCGACGCCAAGGAGAAATACACCTCTTCGCATTCGCAGTCGGTGCAAAAGATCGCCGAGAAGATCGGGCAGGTGCTTGGCGTGGACATAGGGATGGCGGGGCTGTTTCACGATATCGGAAAGATTCACGTCCCGGACATGGTTCTCACCAAGACGTCACAACTCACCGATGAAGAGTACCGGCTCATCAAGCAGCACCCTTATCATTCGTTCCGAATCATCTCGCCGATTTCGCCGGAATCGGCCTCGATTTGCCTGCGGCACCACGAGCGTCCGGACGGGCGCGGGTACCCCATGGGCGACCCGAACGTCCCGGTGGAAGCAAACGTCGTTTCGGCAGCCGACACCCTCCACGCCATCTGCTCGAACCGCAGTTATCACCAGCACCAGAAACTCGATATCGGCGTGCAGGAAATTTGCAAAAACAAAGGGACTCAGTTTCTGCCTGAAGTGGTTGAAGGCGTCGAGCGCGCCTACGGGGATATGGCCGGATTGCTTTCGGATCTGGACGAAGAATAATCAGGGAGGCTTTCTATGACCACCGTGACGGAAGCCGAAAAACGCGACATGCGGCGAGTGCCTACGCGCCTCCAGGTGTCGCTCCAATGGAAGAATGGTAACGGAACCATCAAGCGCACGCGCGGCGTCACGCGCGACTTCAGCCAGCACGGGGTTTACTGCTACACGGAAGACCCAATTCCGACTCAGCACCCGGTTGAGTTCGATGTGGTTTTCCCGGTCGAGATGACCGCCAGCACGCCGCTCGCCCTGCACTGCCGCGCCACGACCGTGCGCGCCGACAGCAAGGACCGCCGCTTCGGCATAGCCGCCTCGATCGAATCGCGCCAGCCCATTGCCCTCGCCAGCGAGCCGGGAACGGAGTCCGAGCGCCGCATCCAGCGCCGCATCCGCCCGGATTCGGTGATCCCGGTGGAGTTCCCAAGCGTCAGTTCGCAAATCCGCGATCTCAGCCCTACCGGCGCCTTCATCGCCGATGAGCGGCCGTTCCCGTTGGGGCGCAAGATGAACCTACGCTTCCGGCTTGTCCAGTCCGGACCGACCATTGAAGTTCACGCGGTTGTGCGGCGCGTTGACCCCCAGATCGGCATGGCGGTCGAATTCATCGAGCTGACCGAAGAGGCTGACGCCCTTTTGAACGAATACGCCGGCGGGCAAGAAAGCTCGAATTAGCCCGGCCCGTCATCCACTCAGCCTAAAAAGGCCGAAGTCCGCGTCACTTCCCTGCGCCAGCCGATTCATCCCGACTTTTGTCTGCCCTTTGTCCGGAATTATGAAAAGGCAGCCTGTCAGGCTGCGGGCTCAACTGCCACGGCTCGTGGTTGAGAGACCGGCGCCGTTATCGCCCGGCGCGTCAGCAAATACCCGAGAATCACACCATAAGCAAAATTGGAAAATCCAATCTCAAGTCCGTGCGCCAGCCGAATGGCGCCGGGCATAAAAGCATTGGGAAAGAGCAAGGGTGCCACTCCGGCCAGAATAGGAAACGCCGCCCCCAGAACCAGTGCGGCCCTGCCGGGCCGGCCTTTCATTCCGCTTGTAACCGCAAGTCCCGCCGCGATGTAAACCATTCCTCGCAAGATCTGCGCCGTGAGGATCGTCAGGGGGTTGGGCAACGCCGTTGACGCATAAAAGTCCTTCACAAATGGGAACACCACGATTCCGGCCACAAAGTAACAGAAGACGTATGCCAGGTCTCCCAGAACGATTCTCCACGTCCACCCGGCCACCGAACGCGCAGCTAATGGCACGGGTTCCACTACCGACTTCTCTTTCCATCTCCCCAGGATCAAAACGAGAAGGGGTGAGAAAATCAAGATCGTGAAGAATCCTGACACGATCTCCAGAAAGCTTTCTCGCGCGGACATTCCCACCTTGAACAAAATCGCCTCGTCCAAAGTGTTTAGAATATTGATTCCAAAATAGAGGAGGAAAACGGTCCCGGCGAGTTTCCACGCCGATTGACTGGAGTTCCACACGACCAGAGCCAGCGCCAGGACAACCAGCAGGTTCGAAAGGGTTCCGAAGCCGCTCACCGCCCACGACGGCGCTCGCCCCAGCACGACAGCTCCGAGCGGTTGGAGAAGCAAAAGAACAATAGTTGCACCCAAGATTCGCAAAATCGGATCCAATAGTTTCATTTGTGTGCCTTCCTTTTCGGGCGGATTGCGAGGGGGCGGGCTTTCGAAGCGTTGGCTCCGGGCCTTTGCGGCGCAAGGCCCTGGCAGAATAATCGCATCTCTTCCTTCAGCCAGCACGCCGTTTCGCGGTAAGGCGGAGAGTCATTGAGCCAGATGACCACAATGCCAAAATGGAGCAGCTTGAAGATTTGAACCAGCGTTGGCAGGTGCACATCGCGGCGCAGCAACCTTCGCGCGCGCAACTTCTCGAAGAATTCGATTAAAGGCGGGTCCATCGCTCTTTGGAGTTCATCCAAGTGGGGGAGCAAATCGGAACCGCGGCTGAACATCTGGCCTAACAGAATCGGGATGAAGGCACGGTAGGGTTTCTTGACCTCGAGATGATACCGGATGTACCGTGTGAGGATATCTTCCAGCGGCCCTTGCAGCCGGGCCAAATTACGGGCTTGGGCCTGAAGCCTTTTTTCCACCTCCACCATGAAGGCGACGACAATCTCTTCCTTGGTGCGAAAATAGTTGTAGATCGTTCCTTTCCCCACGTTGGCGGCCGCAGCAATCTCCTCGACCGTCGGCGCTTCCATCCCGCGCTTGCCGAACATCCGGATGGCCACGTCGATAATTCGCGCGCGGGTGTCCAGCTTCTTGCGCTCGCGGAGGGAAGGCCGATCCGCAATGACTGTGGTCATATCTGACTATAGTCATCTTTA
>CAYZVR010000160.1:8159-8921 GCA_964481715.1 uncultured Acidobacteriota bacterium
TCAAGCCCCATTCGGCACCCGCCCTCTTCCTGGTTTGGAGGCTCCGGCCCCTGCCCTCTGCCCGGTCTAGTATGGAATTTGAAAGCTCAGGTTCTGGCTGGTCGTCACGCCATTCGAATCGCGCACTACTTCGCGAAGCAGGTAGGTTCCGGGGGCGATGGTGAAGTCCGTTTGTATGGCGATTCCCGATACCACCACTTCTTGCAGGGTCTTGTCGCGCAGGCGCATGTGAAGGGTCTTTTGGTCTCCATCTACATAGTTACCGTTTTCGTCGAAAATTACCGTCATAAACGTGACATCATCCACATTTCGCTCGTCCAGCTTTTCAAAGTGGAGGGCTTTGGCATCGACGCGTGCCACTACGGTGAGTTTCGCCTCGGTCGCATTGAAGAAGCGAGTTTGAACTTCCACCGGCAAGCCGTTCGTCTCGTCGCGCGAAAAAGCAACCTCCGCCAGCGCCTGGCGGGCCTGGTCGGTGGCATCCTTCGCCGTCCGCGGCGCGAAGTAGCCTCGCCGCGACTGCACGCTGAGGCCACGGCTCTTCACGCTGCTCGCAAGCTTCACCTTCAAGGAGTGAAACTTTCCATCGTGCTTCAATCCCTCGGGAGAAAACGAAAGAAGGTACGAAGTGGATTCGAGCGCGCCAGCCTGACGAAATCCCGCGTCAAAATCGTAGTTGTTGTGGAAGAACACGCCGCCCGTTCCCTCGGCCACCTCTGCAAGGACGTCCGCGTCCTGCTGCGCGGCAATCAGCTCCATTTG
>CAYZVR010000161.1:0-8822 GCA_964481715.1 uncultured Acidobacteriota bacterium
TTGATGGAGATCACCTGGTCTTTCAACTGCAACGAATTGGGATCGATCCGATTAAGCAACTTCTTCCTCCCCGCAGCCATTCTTAGAACTGCAAGCCACCCTCGCGCGCGGCATCGGCCAAAGCCTTGACCCGTCCGTGATAGGCGTAGCCGCCGCGGTCGAAAACCACGCGCGTGATGCCGACAGCTTTGGCGCGCTCCGCCAGCACCTTGCCCACCACTTTGGCCGCGGCAACGCCCGCGCCACTCTTCAGCGTCTTGCGCACTTCCTTGTCGCGCGATGACGCTGAAACCAACGTCTGTCCACGCGAATCGTCCACCACCTGAACGTAAATATGGTTGAGCGAGCGATAGACATTGACGCGCGGCACCTGGGCCTGCCCGCGCAATCGCGCGCGGCTGCGCAGGTGAATTCGCCGCCTCACAGCGTCCCTGGAAAGATGTGTCAGCATGGGTTGACCCTTCAGCCTTAGTTCCGCCCTTACTTCGTGGCGGGGCCGCCCGCAGCCGCGCCCACGGCTTTCCCGACCTTCTTCTTCAGCCGCTCGCCCGTGTAGCGGACCCCTTTGTTCTTGTAAGGGTCGGGCGGGCGCAAAGCACGAAGTTCCGAAGCCACTTGGCCCACCAGCCGCCGGTCGAAGCCCTGCACAACCAGGTGAGTCTGTTTATCGACCGTGACCGTCAGCCCTTCCGGAATGGGAAATTCAATGGGATGCGAATAGCCCAGGGTGAAGACAACCGTCTTCCCCTTGACCTCCGCGCGATAACCAATACCCACGATGTCCAGGTGTTTCTCGAAACCCGTCGAGACGCCTCGAACCGCATTGGCCACCAGGCTCCTCAGCAGGCCGTGCAAAGCAGACAATTCGTCGTTGTCGCGCTGCGCTACAAGCCGGCCGTCCTGTTTCTCGAACCGAATGCCTTTCGGCACATCCACGCGCAAAGTGCCCTTGGGCCCCTTGACAAGGATCGCCTTCTCCTGCGGCTCCACCGTCACTCCCGCGGGTATTTCGATAGCTTTATTTCCGATTCGTGACATAAACCCTGTTCCCAGGCCCGGCCTCCGCGCGAACGGAAGCAGCCGCTTACGATATATTGCAGAGCAACTCGCCGCCCACGCGCGCCCGGCGCGCGCTCTTGCCGGTCATCACTCCGCGAGGCGTAGTCAATATATTGACTCCGAGGCCGCCCAATACTTTGGGGATTTCGTCGGAGGCGACATAAACGCGCCGCCCGGGCTTCGAGACACGGTCGATCACACTGATCACGCTTTTTCCGTCCGGCCCGTAGCGAAGGAAAACTTTAAGAACCTTTTTCTTCCCTTCCTCGGCCACCTTGAAGTTGCTGATATAGCCCTCTTCCTTCAGAATTCGCGCAACCTCACCCTTCAGCTTCGAAGAGGGCATATCCACGCGCTGCAGGCGCGCCAGAATCCCGTTCCGGATTCGCGTGAGCATGTCGGCAATCGGATCAGTTAAGGCTGACATTCATTCTCCCCAAACCAAGTCAAAATTCCGGCGCTCGGTTTACCAGCTGGACTTCATGACGCCGGGGATGTCTCCCCGGAGCGCGAGCTGGCGGAAGCAGAGCCGGCACAACTCGAACTTGCGGATAAAACCGCGCGGACGCCCGCAGATCCGGCAACGGTTTCGGTGACGGACCTTGAACTTGGGTTTTCGAACCAGCTTCGCCATTTGCGAGGTGCGCGCCACGGTTTACCCTCCTGCCTTTACTTCTCCGGCCGGCGTTGCAGCCTGCTGCTCTGGGGTTGCGGCCGGCTTTGCTTCCTGCCGCTGCGGGGCTTCGGTGCGAAACGGCAGCCCCATGTGTCGCAAAAGCGCCAGCGCCTCGGCGTCCGTCCGAGCGTCGGTCACGATCGAAATGTTCATCCCCTTGATCTTGTCCACCTTCGAGTAATCAATTTCAGGAAACACCAGCTGGTCACGGAGTCCCAGCGTGTAGTTGCCCCGTCCGTCGAAGGCTTTCATCGAAAGCCCGCGGAAGTCCCGGACGCGGGGCAAGGCCACGTTCGCCAGGCGGTCGAAAAATTCGTACATGCGGTCGCCGCGCAGGGTAACCATGGCCCCGATGGGCATATCCTTGCGCAGCTTGAAATTGGCGATGGATTTCTTGGCGCGCGTGATGACCGGCTTTTGTCCGGCAATCTCACCGAGGTCGCGCGTCGCCGCATCCAGCAGCTTGGCGTTTTGAATCGATTCGCCCAGTCCCATGTTCACCACGATCTTGCGAAGGCGCGGGACCGCCATGATGCTGGAATAATTGAATTCCTTCTGCAAGGCCGGAACGACCTCTTTTTTATATCGTTCTTTCAGTCGTGGCGCCATAGTTCTGTTTCAACGCTCCCCGAAGATTACCGGTCCAAAACTTTTCCGCATTTGACGCAGATCCGGACCTTTTTCCCTTCCGCCTTTTCGGCCCGTCGCACCCGCGTCGGCCCGCAATCGCCGCAGACCAGGGCCAGGTTCGAAACATGGATGGGGCCTTCCTTTTCAAGAATCCCGCCCCGAATCTGCTTGGCGGGATTGGGCCGCGTATGCCGCTTGATCATGTTGACGTGCTCGACAAAGACCTGGTTCTTTTCCGGCACGACTTCGAGAACGCGGCCGACTTTGCCCTTGTCGCGCCCGGCCAAAACCTGAACCTCGTCGTTCTTCCGAACGTGCAGCGCGCCACTCATTACAGAACCTCCGGGGCCAGCGAGACGATCTTCAGAAATTTCTTTTCGCGCAGCTCGCGGGCGACGGGCCCGAAGACCCGCGTGCCCACCGGCTCGCCCGTGTCGTTGATGAGCACCGCCGCGTTCTCGTCAAACCGGATATAGCTGCCGTCCCGCCGGCGCTGCTCCTTGCGCATGCGCACGATGACCGCCTTCACCACTTTACCCTTGGGAATGGCGCTGTCGGGCGCGGCCTCCTTGACGGACGCCGTGACCACATCACCCAGTCCCGCCTGCAATCCCACATCGCCGCCCAGCGGCAGGATGCACGCCAGGCGCCGCGCGCCGGAATTGTCCGCCACCTGAAGGATGGTCCGCATTCCGATCATGACGCACTCTCCGTGGCTTCCACCGGCCGGGTGGTCTTGGAAATAATCTGCACCACGCGCCAGCGCTTGCGCCGCGAGAGCGGCCGGGTCTCCTGGATGCGCACCCAGTCGCCGACCCCGCACTGGCTCTTTTCGTCATGGACCAGAAAAGTTTTCGACCGGCGAACCACCCGTTTGTACATCGGGTGGGTCGACTGCCGGGTTACCGTGACCACCACGGTCTTTTGCATCTTGGTGCTCGTTACCTTGCCGATTTTTTCCTGACGCCGCGTTTCCATAGTTTGGTCATCCAAACGGCGGGGCGTGTCCCCGGCGCCGTTCAAGATTTCTTCCCGCCTCCCGCTTGCAATTCACCTTCGCGCAGAATCGTCTTGACCCGCGCAATGTCTCTCCGGAGCACGCGAATCTTTTGAAGAACGTCCGACTGTCCGCTGGCCATCTGAAATTTCAGGCGGAAAAGCTGGTCTGAAAATTCGCGCTCCTTTGACCGGAGCTCGTCCGCGGACCATTCCCGTATTTTTCCGGCATCCATTTCGTTTAACTCCGCAAATCTTCTCAGCCCGTCACGGTGCGGGCCACAAACCTCGTCGGCAGGGGAAGCTTGTGGCTGGCCAGCCGCATGGCTTCCTTCGCCTCCGCTTCCACCACGCCTTCCAACTCGAACAGGATGCGTCCGGGCTTCACAACCGCCACCCAGAACTCCGGCGCGCCCTTGCCTTTGCCCATGCGCGTTTCAGCCGGCTTCTTGGTCACCGGCTTGTCCGGGAAAATGCGGATCCAGAGTTTTCCGCCGCGCTTGATGAAGCGCATGATGGCCACGCGGCTAGCCTCGATCTGGCGGCTAGTGATCCATCCGGCCTCGAGGACCTTCAGTCCGTAATCTCCGAACGAAAGGTCGGAGCCGCGCCACGCCTTGCCGCGGCGCCGCCCGCGCTGCTGTTTCCGAAACTTCACCTTGCTGGGCATCAACATAAGAACAATTCCATGACTTTTTGCGCCGAAAAATATGAACCTTTGACGCTCACCCTTTTCGGTTCCGAGTTACGCCGCCGTCTCTGCGACCGGCTCTCCCACTTTTTGTTGCCGCTTCTTTTGTTCCAGAATGTCGCCGTTGTAAACCCAGCATTTCACGCCGATCACTCCGTAGGTCGTTCTGGCCTCGGCTAGTCCGTAATCAATATCGGCGCGCAGGGTGTGAAGGGGCAGCCGGCCTTGCAAGTACCATTCCGAGCGCGCAATTTCCGCGCCGTTCAGCCGCCCGCCACAGCGGATTTTGATGCCCTTGCACCCGAAGCGCAGCGCCGAATCCACCGCTTTCCGCATGGCGCGCCGGAAGGCCACGCGCTTTTCAAGCTGCAGCGCCACCGATTCAGCCACCAATTGCGCGTTCAGCTCGGGCCGGTGCACTTCCTGGATATTGATGGGCAGCACTTCGCGCCCGGTTCGCTTCTGCACTTCCTGGCGCAGGCGGTCGATTTCCGCGCCCTTACGCCCGATGATGATCCCGGGCCGCGCCGTGAAGATCGTAATCTTCAGCTTGTTGCCGGGCCGTTCGATTTCGATGGAAGCCACACCCGCGCTCTTCAACTGCTCCTTCAGGCGCGATTTCAACTGCAGGTCTTCGTGCAGGATATCGGCGTAGCCTTTTTTCGCAAACCAGCGCGACTTCCAGGTCTTGTTGTATCCCAGGCGAAATCCGTACGGATGAACCTTCTGACCCAAAGCGTGCCTCCTTCAATTCGGCCCGGGGTTATGGCCCCGGCCGTCCCGCCGCTCAACTCTCGGGCTGCTCCACCACCACCGTGATGTGACTCATCCGCCGCTGGTAGCGATAGGCGCGGCCCATGGGAGCCGGCCGAATTCGCTTCATGCGCGGCCCTTCGTTGACATAAGCCTTCGTAACGATCAATTCGTCCACATCTACTTTGTCCGACTTCTGCTCGGCGTTGGCGATCGCCGAAAACAACACCTTGGCGATATCGTAGGCCGCGCGTTTCTTGGTAAAGCCCAGGCGCTTGATGCCCGTGCGTTCCGCCTTGGCGTATCCCAGAATGTTCAGCGCTTCCGCCGCCTTCTTGCCCCGGATCAAATCAATGACCAGGCGCGCTTTCTGGGGCGACATTCTCACGTATTTGACTGTGGCACTTGCTTCCATCAGTTTTTCCCCGATCGAAATTCCGGACCTGCCTGCCGCAGACAGTTAAGAATCAATTGGTTCCGCCCGCCGGCGCCGCCGGTTTAGCCGGCGCCCCTGGCGCGGCTGGCGCTCCGCCTCTAGCCCCAACCGGAGCAGGAGCGGCCGCGGCGGCCCGTTCTGCCGCTATCTTAACGCTGTGCCCTTTGAACGTGCGCGTCGGCGAAAACTCGCCCAGTTTGTGTCCAACCATGTTCTCGGTGACGTAGACGGGGATAAATTTCTTGCCGTTATGTACGGCGATCGTATGCCCGATCATCTCGGGAAAAATCGTGGACCTCCGGGACCAGGTCTTCACCACTTTCTTCTCAAACCGCCGGTTAAGCAGTTCGATCTTCTTCATGAGGTGAAGGTCCGCGAAGGGGCCTTTTTTGAGCGACCTACCCAAAGGGTCCTCCCTGCCCGTCGGCTGACGGACTATTTCTTCTCGCGCCGTTTCACAATGAACGAATCAGTGCGCTTGTTGTTGCGCGTCTTATAGCCGCGCGTCGGCTGTCCCCAGGGGGTGACGGGATGTCGCCCTCCGGAAGTCTTGCCTTCGCCGCCCCCCAGCGGATGATCCACAGGATTCATCGCCACGCCGCGCACGGTCGGCCGGATGCCCATCCAGCGCTTGCGTCCCGCTTTGCCGATGGTCACATTTTCGTGGTCCAGATTCCCCACCTGGCCGATCGAAGCCATGCAATCGATATGCACCCTGCGTACTTCGCCGGAGGGGAGCCGCACCTGCGCGTAATCGCCTTCCTTGGCCAGCAACTGCGCCGCGCCGCCGGCGCTCCGAACGAGCTGCCCGCCCTTGCCGGGGCGCATTTCGATATTGTGGATCATGGTACCCGTCGGGATATTCTTCAACGGCAGGGCGTTCCCCACCACGATGTCCGCTTCCGGGCCCGCGACGATCTTGTCGCCCACTTTCAAGCCCAAGGGATAGAGGATGTAACGCTTCTCGCCATCGGCATAGTCGAGAAGCGCGATCAGTGCGGAACGGTTAGGATCGTATTCAACCGTCGCCACTCGCGCCGGGATGCCGATTTTGTCGCGCTTGAAATCGATGACCCGGTATTGACGTTTGTGTCCGCCGCCACGATGCCAGATGGTGATTTCGCCGGTATTGTTCCGCCCCGAGATCCGTTGCTTGGGCTCGAGCAGCGGTTTGTAGGGTTCCGACGTCGTCACCTCCTCGAGCGTCAACTGCGTCTGGTAACGCCGTGTTTGCGTATAGGGTCGGTAGGTTTTGATTCCCATAGCCTTGGTCTTCCTCGAACTTGCCCGTCCGTCAGATGACGGATTAAACGTTGTCGGCGTACTCCGGAATTTTTTCCCCGGCCCTCAGCTTGACGTAGGCTTTTTTCCAATCGGGGCGATGGCCGGAGTTGCGCCCTCGCACGCGCATTTTCCCGTGCATGAGGGTGGTGTGGACGGATTCCACTTTCACCTTGAAAATCGCCTGAACGGCCACCTTGATTTGCATCTTCGTCGCCCTGCGGTGCACCCGGAAGCAGAGCGTCCGAGCCAGTTCTTTCAGGTCCAGACCCTTTTCGGTGATGATGGGCTTTTCAATCACCTGGTAAGGACTCTTGATCATCGCAGTCGCTCCTCGAGCCGCACGAGCGCCCCTTCCGAAATCAGCACCCGGTCGTGGCTGAGCAGGTGGTAGGGATGAATCTGGTGGTGCCGAACCAGGTCGCATCCCGCGATGTTCCGCGAAGAAAGTTCCAAGTTGCGATTGGTCGTGTCGTCCACCACCAGCACTGACTTATCGGCGTCCATCCGGCGGAGAACCCCCGCAAAAGCCTTGCTTTTCGCTTCCGGAAGGTTGAACTGGTCGACGACGGTGAGCTTATTCTCTTGAAATTTCGCCGCCAGCGCCGAGCGCAGAGCGCCATCAAGCATCGTCCGTGAGAGCTTCTGAGTATAATCGCGCGGCTTCGGGCCATGAGCAATCGAGCCGTGGCGCCAAAGCGAGCTTCGGTTGGAGCCCACCCGCGCACGGCCCGTACCCTTTTGCCGCCAGGGCTTTTTGCCTCCGCCCGAAACTTCGCCACGGCTCTTGGTCGAGTGCGTTCCACGGCGCAGCCCGGCCAGATAAATCTTGGACGCCTGCCAGAGCAGACTTTGGTTCGGCCGCACGGCGAAAATTTCGTCGGCGAGCTCCAGCTCTTTGACCGTCTTGCCCTCGAGATTTTTGACTTCTACCTTGGCCATGACTTTGACTGCCTTTTCGTTCCCTACTTGTGCGGCGCTTTGGCCTTGCGCACCAGGACGTACCCGCCCGTGGGTCCCGGAACCGCACCACAAACCACCAGCGTGTGGTCCTCGGGAAGAATCTGGACCACCCGCATGTTGCGAATCGTGACCCGATCCACGCCCATGTGCCCGGCTGCGCGCATCCCCTTCACGACTCGTGAAGGAAACGCCGAAGCACCGATCGAACCGGGTGCGCGGTGGAACATCGAGCCGTGTGACCCTTCGCCGCCGCCGAAGTGATGCCGCTTCTGAACCCCGGCGAAGCCCTTGCCCTTTGACACGCCGATGACGTCCACGAGGTCGTTGACCGCAAACTCCTCGACCAGTACTTTGTCCCCGATCTTCACATCCCCGCCGCTCGAACCGAGCTTGACTTCGCGCAGGAATCGCACCGGATTGGCGCCCGCCTTTTTGAAATGCCCTTCCAGGGGCTTCGTGACGTGCTTCGGCCCGGGCAGCTCCACCAGGCCCAGTTGCACCGCTTCGTATCCGTCCTTGGCGGCGGTTTTGCGCTGCATCACGACGCACGGCCCGGCCTTCAGGACCGTCGCCGGAACGACGTCGCCGTTTTCTTTGAAGATCTGGGTCATGCCCAGCTTTTTGCCTAGAATTGCGTTGACCATTTCAGTTCACTTCGACCACGTCCCGCTACTTCGTGTGTTCCTTCCCGAAAGCCTTGATCTCGATGTCCACGCCGGAGGGCAAATCGAGTTTCGTCAGGGCTTCGATGGTCTGCGTTGTCGGCTCCAAAAGATCAATCAGGCGCTTGTGCGTGCGAATTTCGAACTGCTCGCGCGATTTCTTGTCGCTATGCGGCGAACGCAGCACGCAGTATTTGTTCTTGATGGTCGGGAGCGGAATCGGGCCCGCCACCACCGCGCCGGTGCGCTTGGCGGTCGAGACGATTTCAGCCGCCGACTGGTCCAGCACTCTGTGATCGTACGCCTTCAGTCTGATTCTGATCTTTTGATGTAGCATTTCACCCCTATTTCATCACTTCGGTGACGGTACCGGCGCCGACCGTGTGTCCGCCCTCGCGGATGGCGAACCGCAAGCCCTTTTCCATGGCGATCGGCGTGATCAGCTCGATCTCCACCGTCACGTTGTCTCCCGGCATTACCATCTCCGTCCCTGCCGGCAACGTCGCCACGCCCGTCACGTCCGTCGTTCGAAAATAAAACTGCGGCCGGTATCCCGAGAAGAACGGCGTGTGCCGCCCGCCCTCTTCCTTGGTCAGCACGTACGCTTCCGCCTTGAATTGCGTGTGCGGCGTAATCGAGCCGGGCTTGGCCAGCACCATGCCGCGCTCCACGTCT
>CAYZVR010000162.1:0-7437 GCA_964481715.1 uncultured Acidobacteriota bacterium
CTCGGCATCGACTTGATGCTGACCGGCCACACTCACGGAGGCCAGGTGTCGCTCGGGTTTCTCCATCGCGGCCTCTGCCTCACCCGAATTGTGACGCCGTACGTCAGCGGATGGTACGAAAAAGCCGGCAGCCAGCTCTACGTCAACCGCGGCATCGGAACCACCGGCCCCCCAATCCGCTTCGGCGCCCGACCTGAGATCACCCTTCTTGAGCTCACGCGTGAGGGGTAGCGCGAGCCAGGCAACTTTCTACAAGCACCAGCACGCCTCTCATCTAGCCGTGTAGTCGGCAAACCGGCGGGTGGCGAAGACATCGCTTCTCGATGTCTTCGAATGGCGGGCTCAATACAACGCTGGACGTATGACGCGATGCGGTGTATTCTTGGAAAGTGATTAAGGGCTTCGGCTCGAAGGAAACCGAGGAGCTTTTTCATTACCGTCACAGCAAGCGTTTCCGGGCCTTCGAGCGCGTGGCTCTGCGCAAGTTGTTGCAACTTCATGCGGCCACCGAACGGCGGGTTCTGGCTTCACCGCCAGGAAACCAGCTCGAAGCCCTGAGAGGCGAACGAAAGGGGCAACGCTCCATTCGGATCAACGACCAGTGGCGGATTTGCTTCGTTTGGCGTGAGGGTCATGCCTACGAAGTGGAAATTGTCGATTATCATTAGGGAGGGATGACTATGAGCAAGTCGGAAAGGCTGATGCCGCCTGTTCATCCCGGCGAAATCCTCCGCGAGGATTTTATGAAGCCGCTCGGCCTCACCGTCAACAAGCTGGCGCTCGACCTCCACGTTCCCGCTACCCGTATCGGTGAAATTGCGCACGAGCGCCGACGCATCACCGCGGACACGGCCCTGCGCCTGGCGCGCTACTTCAAGACCAATGCCGAATTCTGGCTTAACCTGCAAAGCTTTTACGACCTGGAAATCTCCAAGCGTTCCGGAACAGCTTCCGAGATCGAACGCCAGGTGCAGCCCGCCGGCGTCCTGGCCTCTTAGGCAAACCCCCGCTTGATCCTAAACGCCAACCCACCGTGGCCCGCCCCTTGACAAATTCTAGTGCGGCGTGTAGACTAGATTAGTAGCCTATAGCGGGCACCCTTAGACGCCCGCCCCGAGGAAAACCTCCCATGCCCTACGTCCTCACCCCGCGCCGCCTTGCCGCCTGCCGCGAGAACCTCAAGAAAGCCTGGCGCGGGAAAACCGCCAAACGCCTCGCCCGAGGCATCCGCCCGAGCGCCCTGAAGCACGGCTTCTACGCCTTGGACCTGCGCAAGAGCGTCATCCAGATGGGCGAAGACGTGGGCGAATACGACGCGCACCTGCGCCGTTTTGCGCGCGTCTTTACCCCCCGCAATCCCCCCGAGCGCCGCATCGTCCGCCGCATGGGGGAAGCTTCGTGGCGCCTGCTGCGCGCCTATCGCTCCATGAGCCTGCGCCAGGGCAGGAAGCTCCGGAAGAAGCTCGAAGCCTTCGCCCCGCCCCACCCACTGACGCCCGACCAGACGATCGAAGTCGCCTTTCAGCTTCTGGAACTCCTGACGGACGATACGTACCTGCGCGAATGCGTCCGCCGGCTGCGCAACCAGATCGAGCGGCTGCTGCGCATGCTGCTCGTCTGGCGCACCGGCACGGACCACGGCTTCCGAATTTATTCGCACATCCGCATCCGCGACTGGTCGCATGCCTTTGGCCACGTTCAGTTCGAAGGCTTTGAAGACACGCGCAAGATAGCCAAACCGCCTGAGGTGCCATCGGTCGAGCCCGCCTGAACGAGCAAGCCACTTCCCTTCTTGGCGCTTGACGCACAAGCCCCGCGGCATTACCTTGCCTGCGAAGCGAGCCGGCAACCTGAAGCTCCGGCCGTCCACTCAATCTTCGAAAGGCAATCCAGCCATGCGCCTGAAATGCTTGTCACTCTTCTGCTTCGCAATCCTCCTCTCGAATGCGCCTCCAGCCTGCGCCGCCGTTCACGGCCCCATCAAAGTCAGCGCCAACGGCCGCTATTTCGTGGACCGCGACGGCAACCCTTTCTTCTGGCTGGGCGACACGGCCTGGCCGCTTTTTTCCGATTACACACCGAGCCAGGCCGAAGCGTATTTGAAAAATCGCGCGGCCAAAGGGTTTACGGTGATTCAAGGTGTGCTCACCTGGGTGCTTCCCGCGGGGAATGACTCGGACAAAAACGTGCCGGATTCTTCCGACGAGCCGCAGCCCAATACGTCAGGAGAGAGGCCCTGGTTGAACGGCGACCCGGCCACTCCCAACGACAGCTACTTCAAGCACGTGGATCATCTCGTCGAATTCGCGGACCAGCAGGGACTGGTGCTGGCGATGTTTCCCATCTGGGGTTATTACATCAACGAGACGCATCGGCTGAACGCCGCAAACGCGCGCGCTTACGGCCGGTGGCTGGGGCGTCGTTACAAGGACGCGCCCAACATTGTGTGGGTGAATGGCGGCGACCGCGTTCCCGCCGGGAACGACGAAGTCTATCGCGCGCTGGCCGAGGGTTTGCGCGAAGGCGACGCCGGCGCGCACCTCATCAGCTATCACCCGTCGGGCTGGCACTCGTCGTCGCAATTTTTCCACGCGGAACCCTGGCTCGACTTCAACATGATTGAGACCTGGACGGAATGGTCGAAGGTTTATCCCGCCGTCGCCGCCGACCGCATGATGTCGCCTCCCAAGCCCGTGGTGCTCGGCGAGGGCGCTTACGAAAACGGCCCGGAATATCCGCAGGGTCCGATCACGCCGCTTATCGTGCGCCGCCAGGCGTGGTGGGCGGTCGAGGCGGGCGGATTCTTTACCTACGGGCAAAACCAGATGTGGCGGATGGGCAAAGGTTGGGATTCCACCTTCGACACGCCCGGCGCGGCCGAGGTCGCGATGATGAAGAAAATCGTTACGGGACTTCGCTGGTGGGAGGCGATTCCCGATCAGGGGCTGTTCTCATCGGGTGTTTCGAGTGAGCGGACGCTCAATACCGTGCTGCGCTCGGTTAAGGGCGATTGGGCGCTCATTTACCTGAGCAGCCAGTGCCGGGTGTTTATTCATCTCGACAAAATTCTGACCAAAAACGTGCGCGCAACCTGGATCAATCCCGTGACGGGCGAGCGCAAAGACGCCGGAGATTATGCCACTGGAAATCTCGCCGGGCACGTGTTTCCGCCCCCGGTAATTCAGTGGTTTGAAACGCCGCCCTATTGGGAAGACGCCGTGCTGCTGGTGGAAGGATTCTAGATGAGCCCTTCGGGGAGATAAACGCCGCTCGGGCAAACCCTGCGTTGCAGCGGGCCTTGACGTCCCCGTGGGCGGGCTGAGGGTAGACTGAGTGTCTACTCAGGCGTAGGGTCTACCGACGAAGTGCGGAAACCAAAATCCGCTATTTTCCTTTGATATTTGCAGCTAAAATGAAGTAGCGCAGTTGCGAAAGAAGGGTATGCTGCTCCCGAAGGAAGTGTTAACAGAAATTCAGGCACTGCTACGGAAACCCACCGAATGGTTTTCCATATCCGGAACTGTTTGCCACTGGGTTCGTTCAAACAACAAGCGGCAAAGAATTCTCTGTCCCTCATCAGCCTAGTCAGGTGTATCGAGACCTCGAAGGTTGGGCAGCCGCTCTCCTTGGGCGTCAACTCCGCACGTATGAGCTGAAAATCGCGGAGTTGTGTGCTACCAATTCGGTCACTCCGTCCCCTGAAGACGATGGCGTCCTCGTAGAGACCCTCACCCAATACATCAAAGAATCCGTCCGGGAGATAACCAGCGAGATCTCCACATTTGTTGGGGAGGCAATTTACAGGCCCACAGGAACGTGGTCAGAGCTCGAGCAAACTGGAAAACACCTTGCATCTGAACTTTCCGTGACGGTGCGGTTGGCCGGCGAGATAGCGCGGTTAGAGCTTATGGAAAGCGGATATGAGCCCACGGACAGAGCTAGTTTTTCCCGAACCAGGATCGAGCGCTTCTGTTCCCAATTTTGCGTGATCCCGCATCCGTTTGATATAACAAAAAAGCTAGGCCTTTCCCCAGACGAGGTTACCAGAGCGGCTCGCTTGCTGGCTTACGTGGTGTTTCATGCCGTGAATGAGCGCCGATTGAGTGGCTTCGAGACTAAATTCGTCAGTGCATTTTCACGATACTTGACCTGCCCACGCGACTCATCGGCCTCGGCGGTTGACCAAATAGCCGCTCTCTTTGAGCCCTTTCTAAAGAAACTTGCTTTCCTCTTCAATGTGTGTGACGAAACCAACAAGCCAATATGGTCCAAGGGATTGGACGGATTGGTATCGGGGCTAAACCTCACTTCTGCAAACACCAAATGCCTTGATGAGACTTATTGGAGGAGCCGAGGTGTTGAAGATGCTGTTTTCCGGGTCGCTTATCAGCTGCGGCATAAGGGGGCTCATGAGGCACACGATTACCCCTATTATGAACGAGAGCGCAATGCATTTTTTGTGTTTGCTGCGATTTTGTTATCGTGCAGGATCCTGATGGATAGTAAGGCAGACGTTGCTCAGGCTTTGGCCCACCAAGGTTACGTTGAGACAATGCGGGAGCTGTTTGTCAAGGTGGACGAGCTGAACGCCGGTCCAGATGGGCCTCGCTTTGTGCGCGAGTCGCCGACTGTTACAACCCGGTTTGGAAAACTATTGGCATTTGGTAGTAGGGCGCAGGCGATATGGCCCACCTGTTCCGCAACCCTTGCTGACGGCTTGCAGGGCGAGTATATGGCGGTCAAGTACGAGCTTGCAGAAGCAGACCGAGAAGCCGATCTCGAATCATATATGGAAGATATGCGGTCGGACGAATATTGAAAGCAGGTAGCGCGACCTCCGTGCTCGAAGTCCGCCGTTTTCCCCCAATCAATGCCGCTGACCCATCGGCTGACAGGTCTGAGCTACGTTTGCTCGAAGGAAATTGATCGCGACAAGCGCGAGGGGCTGGAAAAATCCGCCGCCTCGCGCGGCTGTCTCAGCGCCAAGGGTTGCGCCGGAAAGATTCGACCAAAGGCTCGCTCTCAAGGCCGAATTTTGTTGTATGCTTTCGAGGTACGCGAAAACTCCTGGCGGTCAATTTCCCTGGCCATGAAAGTCCTTTCTCGAAAAGCCCTCGTCCTGTTCCTCGCCGGCTCCACGCTGAGCCTGCCGGCTCTCGCCCAAAAACCCGGGACGCCGTTGTCCGAGCAGGAAGTTCTCGACCTCGTCAAGAACTTCGTGCCCAGCGAGCGTATCGTGGAGTTGGTCCAACAAATCGGCATCAACTTTGAGCCCACGGGAGATTATTTGGCTAAGTTGCGCACGGCGGGAGCAGACGATGCGCTGATCAAAGCGCTGCGCAAGGCCAAGCCACCTAAGCCCGCTGAAAGCGCCGAGCCATCCGAACCTGTAAAGCAGGCCGAGCAACCCGAACCGGCCCGCGAGAGCCATCCGCTTTCCCAAAGTCAAGTTTCGAAGCTCGTCTCGGAAGGCTTTCCGGACGATGCTATCGCCGAGCTCGTCACCAAATTGGGCATCAGTTTTGAGCCGGACGGCAAAGTGCTCGATTCCCTGCGGAATGCGGGGGCCAAGCAGCCGCTTCTCACAGCTTTGAGCAAAGCCAAACGCTTCCTTCCGCCGCCCGCGCCACAAAAAGAGAAAGCCGCTGCCGCCGAGCCTGTGACCACGACACGTTCAAAGGCCGAGACAGAAAAAACCGCAGAGGTCGCCGCCAAGCCGGAAAGCAAGACTCCGCCTCAGACCGAGGAGGCGAAGCAGCCCCCGGCAGCCGTCGAACCCGCTCCCAGTCCGCAACAACCCGCGGGACCTTTGAATGTAGGCGGAGAGGTCAGTCCTCCCACGCCGATTTACACTCCCAGCGCGCCCTATACCGAGCAGGCGCGCCGCGCGCACCTGCAAGGCACGGTGGTGCTCGCCATCGTTATTGACGAGCAGGGTCAGGTCACGAAGATGCAGGAAATTTCAAAACCCCTGGGCATGGGTCTGGACGGAAGCGCTTTCCAGACGGTTGGGACGTGGAAATTCAAGCCCGCACAATTCCGTGGGATGCCTGTTCCGGTGCGGGTCAACGTCCAGGTGAATTTCCATCTGCAGAATTGAGATGCCGGGCCTTTCCCGCCGGGGATCGAAATGCATCCAACAACCCAAGCCACGAAAATTGAAAACCACATTCGAGACGCAGCGTATCGCGCTCCCGACGCCCGAGCTTTAATGGCTGAAACCGTCACACTCCTCGAGCGCGAACGGCCGCACTATAACTGGGTGGGCATCTATCTGCTCGAGGGCGACACGCTGGTCCTCGGCCCGTACCTCGGCAAGCCCACGCCGCACACGCGCATCCCTCTCAATCAGGGCATTTGCGGCGCGGCGGCTTCAAGCGGCAGGACCATCATTATTGACGACGTCAGTTCCGACCCGCGCTACCTCGCATGCTCGCTCGAAACGCGCTCGGAAATCGTCGTGCCCATCGCGCGCAACGGAAAAATCCTGGGTGAGATTGACATAGACAGCGACAGGCCGGCGGCGTTTAGCGAAGAGGATCGCAGGCTCCTCGAAGCGGTGGCGGAAATTCTCGCCGCCAAATTATAGGGGCGGGTTTCAAACCCGCCCCTACGGACCTTGTGAGCAAGGAGGCATTATGCAACGGCGATCATTCCTGCATTCGGTGGCGCTCGGGAGTGCGGCGGCTATTGCAGCGCGCCCCGGCGCCGTTGCCCCTCGGCTTGCGCTCGGGGCGGTGAGCGAGAGTCGAACCGCGCCTCCAGAGCCATCGCCCATGAAGATCACGCGCGTGCGATTCTATCGCAACCCCGGCTCGTCTCCGCACTTCCATCAGAGTTCCCACGTCGTGACGATCGAAACCGATGCGGGGATCACGGGCATCGGCGAGGGCGGCTCCAAAGACACGGTGACGCAGGCCGCAGCGATGCTAATCGGTGAAGACCCCGCGCGCATCGAGCACCTGTGGCAGGTGATGTATCGCGGATATTTCTATCCACCCGGACGCGAGAAGCTTGACGCGCTGGGCGCGATGGACCTGGCGCTTTGGGATATCAAGGGCAAAGCGCTCGGCGTGCCGGTGCACGATCTTCTCGGCGGACTTGCCCGCAAGCATGTGGAGTGTTACGCGACGGCTTATCCGCCCAAGGGCGACTTGAAAGAAACGGCGCGGGCGTGCGTTGAAGCCGGATTTCGCGCCTTCCGCACCTCGACTGCCGACCCGCCGCGGGACAAACCATTCAATTCGCAGCAGGCCGTCCGCCGGACTTACGAAGAGTGCGTTCAGATCCGCGAGGGCGTGGGCAGAGACGGCGACTGGGCGATTGACTACCACACGCGGCTCGATTTTCCCGACGCGGTGCGGCTCTCGACGTTGATCGAGCCGCTCGAACCCTACTTCGCCGCAGACCTGGTGCGCTCGGAAAATCCCGGCGTCT
>CAYZVR010000162.1:7447-8812 GCA_964481715.1 uncultured Acidobacteriota bacterium
AGCAGGTCAAAATTCCCATCGCCGTGGGCGAGCAGTTCGGGGCGCGCTGGGACATCAACGAGCTGGTCGAGAACCACCTGATTGACTACGCGCGCGTTACCCTGCCGAACGCCGGCGGCATTACGGAGTACATGAAGATCGCGGCGCTTTGCGAAACACATTACGTAGGTCTCGTTCCGCACTTCACCGGCCCGATTGCGACCGCCGCGCTGGTTCACGCCTGCGGGGTTTTTTCCGGACCGGTGCTCATGGAAATGCTGGGTGACGGCAGCCGCGAGTATCCGCACCTCGCGGAAAAATACGATTTCCGCGACGGGAAAATGTGGCCGAACCGCCGCCCCGGACTCGGCGTGACGCTCGACCTCAAGCCCCTTGTGCTCGAAGCGGAAATCACCGAGCGCGTGCGGCCCGTTCCCATGTTCGAGCGCCCGGATGGTTCGCTAACCAACTGGTAGAAATAACTCGGTTGGGAGGAAGTCGAAATCACTTCCAATCAAAGTGTGAACGATGCGAGGCAAGAACTTTGGGTATGCCGGAACTAAAACCTATTCTCGCAACAGCAGGCATCTTGCAGCAAGGCGAACGGATTCTAATCTGCCAGCGGCATCGCTCGGACGCTTACGGCTTGCAGTGGGAATTTCCGGGCGGCAAGGTTCGTGACGGTGAAGATTTGAAGACTTCGCTCCAGCGCGAGCTCGCGGAAGAGCTGGCGATTGACGCCGAAATCGGCGAGGAGGTTTTCCGCCTGCTCCACCAATATCCGGACCGCTTCGTTGAGGTCGTTTTCTTCACGGTGCCGACTTATCGCGGCGACGCCCGGAATCAAGTTTTCGAAGCGATCGCCTGGGCGCCGCGCGCCGAACTTCCGTCCTACAATTTTCTCGAAGCGGACCGCGAGCTGGTGAGCCGCATCGCGCGAGGTGAAATTGTATAGCACTCTCACCACCAAGACGCCAAGACACAAAGATTACCGCAGAGTTTTGCTTTCCATTTTTCTGTCCTCTTTTTGGTGTCTTTGTATCTTGGTGGCCGACTCCGCGCCGGCGCAAATCGAAAACATCGAATCCCCACAGGAGCAGTTTTACTGGGTCAGCCACGGCCACGCGGAAGGCCACCTGGCGCTCACCTATTCCCCCGCCGGCGCGTTTTCACCGGACAGTTCGGTCGTCGCCGTCGCGAATGGAGACCAGGTGGTGCTGATGAACCTGAAGTCGCAGGGCGTACTCAAGGCTCTTCATCCGGGGGTCGAGCACGTCGTTGACTTCGAAATTGACTCGGCGAATTTTATTTCTCCTACCGAAGTTTTCGTCCTGGGCAGTGGCCAAGTCAAATCCGGCTCCAAGGACCCGGCGACGCGTACGCCGG
>CAYZVR010000163.1:0-5133 GCA_964481715.1 uncultured Acidobacteriota bacterium
GCCTCTCGCGCCTTTTGAAACAGGACTGGCCGAGGACCATCGAAGAGCTTGAGACGCTGACGGTTAAATAGGCGCTGGATTTTCTTGCCCTGAAAGCTGTGCGCGGATTAGAGGGAGATTTTTTCGAGCTTAATATCCGTTTTCAGAATCCCGTACTCGGTGGTGTTTACAAGATTGGCAATCGAGTAGCGTTTCTCTTTCAGGTCGTACACTTCGCAGGTGTCGTAAGGTTTTGAATAAATGTGCAGGGTGACGGCGCGGGAGCGGAACGAAGCGGGATTGGCCACCTGATGAATGGGCTCGGAAGGATCCACTTCCTGCGGGCTGTCCGGCTCAATCGTGAAGTGCGTACTCGGCGCGAGTTCACACTGGCGCAAAGCCGGGTTTCTGCTGACCAGCTTGAAGTTGTTCACCAGAACTTTTCCGTACGGCGTGGCCATCCAGCAGTTCTGATCGCAATGATTGTGAATGGGACTCTTCTGGCCGACGTCCCAGCAAATCGCAATCAGATCAAAAAGCGGGTTCCTGAGAATCAGATTGCGCGTGTAGTGGTCGTTTGAAAAATAGAGATAAGGCGACAAGCTCGACGGGGCCACGCGATTCGAGCGCAGATAAGCCAGCACGCCCTCGTGCGTGAAATCTTTTTCCGGAATGGCCGCCAGGCCCCTGGTGAAATCCTGGATGGAAATCATTTCATCTAAGCATAGGAAAAACCGGGCGAAAGTCAAGGCGTCCGCCGACTAACGCCCATCGTCGATCGTTTTCAGGAAATCCTCGAGTTCGGGGGGCAGCGGCGCCTGGAAGCGCATCACTTCTCCAGATTTCGGGTGGCGGAACTCAATCGCGGCGGCGTGCAGGAAGTTGCGGGCAAGAGTCTCCTCAGTTCCCGAAGAAACTCTGATGCGCGCGGGCGCCCCATAAAGTGTGTCGCCCACGATGGGATGGCCGAGCGAGGCAAAGTGAACGCGCAATTGATGTGTGCGGCCAGTTCGCGGGTGCGCCTCGACCAGAGTGTATCGCGCGAACCGGCGAAGCACGCGGTAAGCGGTCACCGCTTCGCGCGGGCGCAGACCTCCCGCTTTCATGCGGACGCGCCGCCGCGGGTCGCGTCCGACGGCGCGCGCAATCTCGCCGCTCGCGCTTCGCATGCTGCCGTGAACGAGCGCGAGATACGTCTTGTGGACGTCGCGCGATTTGAACTGCGCCGCGAGCGCCCGGTGCGCGGCGTCGTTTTTGGCCACGAGAACCAGCCCGGAAGTCATGCGGTCCAGCCGATGCACAATCCCCGGCCGCAGCTCGCCTCCCGCTGAGGAAAGCCGCTCCGCCGTGCCCAAGTGGTGAAGCAGCGCGTTGACGAGCGTCCCGGATTTCACCCCGGCTCCGATGTGCACCACCATGCCCGCCGGTTTGTTGACAACGAGCAAGTCCGCATCTTCGTAAACAATTTCGAGCGGCAAGGGTTCCGGCGCGGCGTGCAGCTCGCCGCGTTCAGCCTGTACCGCGACACGATTCCCCGGTTCGATTTCTTCGCCCGCCTTGCGCGCGAGCCGGCCATTGACCGCGATCATTTCCAACCGGACCAGCCGCTGGATTTGGCTGCGGCTCCAATCGGGCATGCGCCGCGTAAGGAAGACATCCAGACGCAGACCCGCCTCTTCGGCGCGCACCACGAACTCACGCCGCTCGTCCATCATGGCTCGATTCGGTAAAGGCAACTTGCAGGACCAGGAAGCCTGCGCCAACCACAATGGCGCTGTCAGCCAGGTTGAAGGTGTACCAATGGTAGCTGCGGAGATAAACGTCGAGGAAATCAATCACGCGGCCCGCCCGGACACGGTCGAGAAGGTTCGAGAAAGCTCCGCCCATAATCAGCGCCAGCCCCACACCCGCTTCCCACTGAAGCCGCCGAACTCTCCACACGAAACTCACAACCGCCAGCAACAACGCCGCCGAAATGAAGATGAGCAGTGCCGTCTTCCACGGCGAAGGCGAGTCTGAAAATAAGCCGAAGGCCGCGCCGGTATTCGAGACGTGAGTCAAGTTCAGGAAATGAGGGATGACCGGCACGATGGCGTGCTCAGGGATGGATTCAACCACCAGCGCTTTGGTTAGCTGGTCGCCGACTAAAACCAGCAGTCCGATGGCGGCGTACAGATACCGCGAAATGCGCCGCACGCGCTCTGCCACGGACTCCGGCATATCAGTGCTGGCCACGGGTTCCGTCACCGGATTCGATCTCCTCGAGCGCCGCCGAGCAGCGCTCGCAAACGGTCGGGTAACGCGCGTCCTCACCCACGCGCTCGGAATAATTCCAACAGCGGGCGCACTTCTGTCCCGCCGCTTTCTCGACGCGAACCGTGAGACCGCTTTCCGTTTTGTCCCCTTTGCCATTTTCGCCCAGCTCGACTTGGGAAACAATAAACAGCGCCGGCAGCTCGCTGCGGTATGCGCCGAGCAGCGGCCCCAAGTCGCCATCCGCCGACAGGACCACTTTCGCCTCGAGCGGCGTGCCGATGAATTTATCGCGTCGCGCAGCCTCGAGCGCCTTCAGCACCTCGTTCCTCACCTCAATCAGGCGAGGCCAGTTCTCCAGGCGTTTCAGGTGTTGCTGCGGAATCCCTTCGCGAAGCTTGGCGCCAGAAACAAATTGCGCCAAGTGAACGCTCTTTTCGCGCCCTGCGGAGGATCGCAGATGCGTCCAGACTTCCTCGGCGGTAAAGCACAGCAGCGGCGCGACGGCGCGCACCAGCGCGTCGGCAATCCGGTAGAGCGCCGTCTGCGCGGCGCGGCGATTCACCGAACGCCTGGGCGAGGTGTAAAGGCGGTCTTTCAAAATGTCGAAATAAAACGCGCTCAGTTCCACCGTCGCAAAATCGTAGAGCGCGCGATAGGCCTTGTGGAATGCAAACTCCGCGTAAGCCGCTTCGACGCGCTCGACCAGCTCCGCCGTGCGCGCAAGCGCCCAGGCGTCGATTTCATGGAGCTCATCGGGCGCGACCGAATCTTTAGCCGGATCGAAATCGTTCAAGTTTCCAAGGCAAAAGCGGAACGTGTTGCGCAGCTTGCGATAGGCTTCCGAAAGCCGCGTCAGGATGTCGGGCGAAATCACCACGTCCTCGCGGAAATCCACCGAGGCCGCCCACAAGCGCAGAATTTCGGCGCCGTGAGTCTTGATGACTTCGCTCGGGTGCATGCCGGTGCCGAGAGACTTCGACATCGCGCAGCCTTCGGCGTCGAGCACCCAGCCGTTGGTGAGCACGATGCGATAGGGCGCGTGGCCGTGCGAGACCATCGCCACAAGCAGCGAGCTGTGAAACCAGCCGCGATACTGATCGCCGCCCTCGAGGTAAACGTCCGACGGCCAGGGAGAATCCGGCCGGGAGCCGAGAACGGCGGCGTGGCTCGAGCCCGAGTCGAACCACACGTCGAGGATGTCCATCTCCTTGCGAAATCTTGATCCGGCACACTCCGGGCACTTTGTGCCCGCGGGCAGGAGTTCTTCGGCAGTGTGCGTGTACCAGGCGTCGGCGCCTTCCACGCGGAACATTTCGACGGCGCGCCGCGCGGCTTTGGCATCCATCAGGGGCTTTTTGCACGCTTCGCAGTGGAACACCGTAATCGGCACGCCCCAAACGCGCTGGCGCGAGATGCACCAGTCAGGGCGGGTGGCGATCATATTGGAGATGCGCTCTTCGCCCCAGGCGGGCGACCAGGTGACCTTTTTGATTTCTTCCAGCGCGCGCTCGCGCAGCCCGGCGTGGTCAATACGGATGAACCACTGCTCGCTGCCGCGGAAGATAACGGGATTGTGGCAGCGCCAGCAGTGCGGATAAGAATGGGTTAGCCAGCCCGCCGGTCCCACCAGCGCGCCGCGCGATTTCAATAGCTCGATAATCGGCTCGTTGGCGTCGAAAACTTTCTTGCCTTTGTACTCGGCGAGTCCTTCGGTGAACTCTCCCGCCTCGCCGACCGGACAGTAAATCTCAAGGCCGTATTGTGTGCCCGTTTCAAAGTCTTCGCGGCCGTGGCCGGGCGCGGTGTGGACGCAGCCCGTGCCGTCTTCGGCGGTCACGTATTTGGCGAGCACGCCCAGAACCTTGCGCTCAAGAAAGGGATGCTGGATTTCAATCCGCTCGAGCTTCGTGCCCGGCATGCGCGCGAGGACGTTGGGCGCTTTCAATCCCGTTTCGCCGAGCACGGGCGAGAGCCGGCGGCTTTCGACCAGATATGCGTCACCGTCACCATCGGCCACCGCGACGTATTCGAACTCGGGATGGAAGGCGACCGCCATACTGGCCGGCAAGGTCCAAGGCGTGGTGGTCCAGATGATGACCCACAGCTTGCGACCTTTGAGCGCCGGGTCGAGCTTGGCCGGGTCGGCCAGAACCTGATATCGCACATAAATCGACCGGCTGCGGTGCTCTTCGTATTCGACTTCCGCTTCGGCGAGCGCCGCCTTATCCGAAATGCACCAATAGACGGGCTTCAAACCGCGATAGACGTAGCCCTTATCGAGAAATTTCAGGAACAGCTCGGCAATGAGCGCTTCGTAGCCGAAGTTCATGGTGAGGTAAGGCTCGGTCCACTCGCCGAAAATGCCGAGGCGCTTGAAGTCCTCCCGCTGGATGTCCACGAATTTTTCTGCGTAGCGGCGGCACTCGCGGCGGATTTCGACCGCGCTCATCTTGGCTTTGCGCGGGCCGAGCTCCTTGTCCACGTTGATTTCAATCGGCAGGCCGTGGCAGTCCCATCCCGGAATGTAAGGCGCGTTGAACCCGGAGAGCGTTTTCGTCTTGACGATGAAATCCTTCAGGAGCTTGTTGAGCGCCGTCCCCAGGTGAATGCGGCCGTTCGCGTAAGGCGGACCGTCGTGCAGCGTGAAGACTGGCGCGTTCTGGCGCGAGCGGCGGATTTCGGCGTACATATCCTCCTTGTCCCAGCGCTCGAGCCACTTCGGCTCGTTCTGCGGGAGGTTGGCCTTCATCGGGAAACTCGTCGCGGGCAGGTTGATCGTGGCCTTCAGGTCCAGCGCCTTCTGCATGAATCCTCCGGGAAGAAGTAAACTTTACATTATAAGGAGAAAGCGGAAGGAGTGTCCAGCGACACGATGTGCCGTTAGCAGAAGTCGTAACT
>CAYZVR010000163.1:5143-8731 GCA_964481715.1 uncultured Acidobacteriota bacterium
GGAAGGAGTGTCCAGTTTATGAAAGAGGGAATGAAGTTGGGATTCAGGAGTCAGGGCCTGGAAGCATTTATGCTGGCCACTGAATCGTGCATGGTGAGTTCTGAATGGTGGATGTGAAAGCTAAAACGGTCGGCACAAACAACTCGATGACCGCGCTTACTCGCATCGAGTGCGTGCTTTCCGCAACCGACTTGCTTCTTCTTCTTCCAAGGTGTATAAGCCGGTTTATGACGTATCGGTAAACCACGGATAAACTCCGCGGTTATCCTCCGGCTCCCTGGAGCCATTCCGCTCGCAGGCCGGCATTTTTCGCCGGCCAGAGCAACGCAGTGGAGAGGCAGACCATGCATCAATTCCCTCCCGAACACAATTACATGCTTCTGACACTCCGGGACCTCCTGGACGCACGCGATCACTATCATGTGCATCTCGCACACCTTCGAAACGTCGTGGGTACGGCAGTCGGACGTTTCCTGATTCACGAAAAGGATTGGTATGCCAACCATCCGCCCACAACGGCCCGACAAACCCAGTTGCCCCGATCTCCGCGAACGCTGTTCAACACGGTTATACGCGACTGGTCTTGGCCCTGTGTGCTCGTTTTCGTTAACAACTGGGAGCAGCGCGGTGCATTTGCCAGGCAGCCGGACCTGATGGTCCCGCGAGCGCTATATCTTCCGGACGGCCGCGTCGTGCCGACATGCACCCTGCAGGTGGACAGCGGAGCGACTCCCTCCGTCCCGGAATATCGCCTCTCATTCCCCAATAGTTACATCGGCGGCGGCTTCCTGACGACTGCGAATGTTCAGGGCCGGCAGCACATGGGTTCCATCGGGTGTCTGGTGACGGATGGCGATCTGACATATGCCCTCACCAACCGCCACGTGACCGGCACACCTGGGCGCGAAATGTTCACACTCTTCAGCGGAAAGCGCGTTCGCATCGGGGTCTCGGACGAAAACCAGATTGTTTCACGGCCTTTCACGGAGATCTATCCAGGTTGGGCGGGATCAAACGTACAACTCCATATGGACGCGGGACTTATTCGTGTGGAGGACCTGGCTGACTGGACGGCGCAGGTGGCAAGCATCGGGCCGCTCGACGAATGGCTCGACCTCACCACGGACAACCTGACGCTTGATCTTGTCGGCGAATACGTTCGGGGGTTCGGCGCGGCCTCGGGCGAATTGCGCGGCACGATTGCCGCTCTCTTTTATAGATACGCCTCCGCCGCGGGAACTGATTACGTCACGGATTTCCTGATCGCGCCGCGAAGCGGTAGCCAATCCGGAACGCTCCACGGCGATTCGGGTACGCTCTGGTTCTGGGAGCAGTGGGAGAACGAAGGGGAAAAAAAGGCCAGGCACCGCCTACGGCCATTCGCCGTGCAGTGGGGCGGCCAAGAGTGGGCGAATCAGGAAAATGGAAAAAATACGGGCCGGTTCGCGCTCGCAACTTCACTCAGCACCATCTGCCGCGAGATGGGCGTCACACTCTTGCGCGATTGGAACTCCAACCTGCCGGAATACTGGGGGGCGGTCGGCCACTACACCATCGGGTATTTCGCGTGCGAGAGAATTTCCGGCAATCTCGGAAAACTCATGAAGGCCAACCAGGAAATCGTTTCCTATCCCCTCGACTCGATTACCTCAACCAAGAAGATCAATTTGCGCGGCCCGGGAGGGTTCGTTCCGCTGGCCGACGTTCCGGACCGGCTCTGGGCGCACGGCAAAATGATTCGTGGCAGCGCCGACGGGTCGAATCACTTTGCCGACATGGACCAGCCCGACCCACAGAACCAGAACAAGACCCTTCTTGATCTTTGCAAGGATGCTCAAAACATCAAACCCGACTTCTGGCTGAAGTATTACGAACACGTCGGCGACAAGGGGCGAGGGCTCCTGCCCTTCCGCGTGTGGCAATTCTTCGATGAAATGGTGGACGCGCTGTCGCAAAAGCCCAAGGACATCACGCGCTACGTGTGCGCCGCCGGCGTGTGCGCGCACTACGTCGGCGACGCCTGCCAGCCCTTGCACCTCTCCCGATTTCACGACGGCGAACCCGCAGGCGGAGGCAAACCGGCGCGCGGCAAAGGAGTCCATTCCGAGTATGAAGACAAGATGTTGCGGCAGAATTCCGTCACACTGCTCGACCTCCTCAAGACGGAGCTCGGCAAAAAGCAAAGTTCCTCAAAGCCACCTAGAAACGGCCATGAAGCCGCCGTGCTCACGGTGGGGTTGATGCGGCGGACTTTCAAAACCATTCAGCCAATGAACATCGTAAACGCTTTCGTGGAGTCGAAAAATCTGTGGGACGAGTTCGGCACGAAAACCGTGAAGGTCATGGCCGATGGAGTCCGCACGCTCTCGGCGGTCTGGCACGGCGCGTGGATCCAGGGCGGCGGAAGAAAGGTTCCCAAGAATTTGCTGGGTCCGGCGCCCCACGATGAGCTGATCCGCCTCTACATGAGAAAAACTTGGGCGCCGTCGAAAACGCTCAAAACCATCGGAGCGCTCCTGAAATGATCGCGACGAAACGACGATCGGCCCTCTCGTCCGCACTCGACACCACGAGCTGGCTAGTCGTCAGTGTCTGATTGCTCGTCTGCGAATTTCCGGCCGACGGCAGCCATCCGTTCGATCTCCGTGGTTTTGAACCCGCGAATCTCGCTGCAATTCCGCGTTTTTAAGGCGCAGGTGAACGATTCCCTGCTGCAAGTAACGATCCGTCGCAACGCTCTCCGGGTTGCTCGCGGATTCGGCGCTCTTGCTTTGACTGCTTCCACAAATTGTAAGCTTAATAAAGTCTGTGGCGGCTTGGAAGCCTTCATTCGAACTCGTAATCAAGAATGAACGGCACGTGCGGATATTTGTCGTGCTTGGCGATAAAGCCGCCTTCGCCGGTCAGGCCGTGCAGGTCGCCGGTCGCTGAGCCCGGCACGACAGTCCACGAGCACTTGACCTCGCCGTTCTCGAAGGTCCCGCTGCCCTGCAGCACAAAGCTGCCCGAGCGGTCTTCGATTTTGCCCACCACGCGCTCCACGCGAACGAAATGGGCGCTGCCGTTGTCGCGGTAGACCATGAGATACTCCGCGGTTCCCTCGCCTTCGATGTCGCCGTGGTAGGTTTCGGTCGCGCTCGCGCGGGCAAGCTTGGGCAGCCCGGCAGCTTCATCGTAAGGCTTCTCCTCCCAGGTCTTTACTTCGTAGGTACCCGTCGCGTGTGCGCTCATGTTCGGTCTCTTCTCACATCAGTAAGTTTGAGAGAGGATAGCACCCCTTCCTTGCTTGCGCACCTTCCCTTTTGAGCAGCCCCTACTCCGCATTCGGTCGCAAACTGCACGGGGCAACCCTATGTGTCACAGCGCCCAATTAAGTACCCAGGAGTTTTTCCCGCGGGCTGGCGCGAGGAATCCTACCTTCAGGCAAGTGCGTAAATAAATTGTGTCAGTTGTGTCAGTCGTGCCCACCGTGTCAGTTTTATCGGCTAGACTGAATGCGGCATGAAGTGCCCGGAGAGAACATTGAAGGAACACGGACATGAGCGGAAAAAACGAACCCATCGTTTGGGGGCTTGCGCGGACGCGGGA
>CAYZVR010000164.1:0-2078 GCA_964481715.1 uncultured Acidobacteriota bacterium
CTGGCCTCCCCTGTTGCGAGCACTTCGGGCGTGCCACCGGACGCAGGGAAGCGCAGGATTTCAAAGGGCCGATCGACCTGATCTAGGTAGATGCTGCCGTCAGGTCCGGCGTCCATGATCCAAGGAGCGTTGGTCAGGGTCATGAGTACCTGCACGGCTCCGGAACCGGAGCGGGGGATGGCCACAACCTGGTGCAGATTGCCGGAGGGGAGATCGATCAGCACCGAACGGTTGTCCGGCGTGGGCGCCAGGGGAAACCCCTCAGTGGTCTGATGGATGGGCAACTGAGCAGCGAGCCGGCGCGCTTTGCCATTGCTAATGTCGAGCGCGTACAACTGTGGTGACTCCCCTGTGCCTGTCCCCACGGTCATTCCAAAGAACACCGCCTCTTTTCCATCAGGGAAAATGCGAATCAGGGAGACTGGGAATGTCGGTGGGATCCACCCTTCCAGGGGCTCAAGACGTCCCGAGTCCGGCCAGAAATGATAGATTCGCGATTTTCGCTCAACGTCTATCCGCCAGACCAGCAAACTGCCGTCCGGGAGAGTTTCCGGGCCTGCGGCGTCTTTCAACACCAGCCGTTCGTCCCCGCCCAGTGAAGGAACGGTGTAAATGCCCAGGGGGTAGGAAGACACCCGGTCGAAATAGAGCTTTGAGCCGTCGGGGGACCAGGCGATTTCCTGCACCGTGCCGCGCGACCTGTCGCGGGTGAGAACCGTCCAGTTCCCGGAATCGGGATTCATCACGGCAACCTGCATCTGGTTGTCCACCATGGCCTGAAAGGCCAGAGTGTGTCCATCGGGAGAAATGCGAGGCCCAAAAGCGATGCTCGATCCGCCCATGAGGTCACCTGTCCAGCGGGGCGGCGACCCCAAGCGCAGGCTTCTTAGCCACCAGCCGCCGAATATGGCCAGACAAATGAGAATTGCTGCTGCAACCCATTTCGCCGCGCGCCATCCGGGTTGTAGGGGCGCAGCTATGTCTGCGCCCTCCGGGGGGCGGACACGCAGGTCCGCCCCTACGCCGGATATCGATTCTTCAATCGCGATGCGCGCTTCGCCAATGTCGCGCAAGCGCTGCTTCGGGTCCTTCGTCAGGCAGCGGCGAACCAGGTTTCGAATCCGTGGCGGAGTATCAGCGGGCAGCACCTCCCAATCGGGCTCGGCTCGCACCACCGCCGCCAACACGTCCGTCACCGTTTCGCCTTCGAACGGTCGCTTTCCTGTCAGCACTTCAAACAGCACGCAACCGAACGCCCAGATATCCGAGCGGCAGTCCACGGTTTTGCCGCGCGCTTGCTCCGGTGACATGTACGCTGCCGTGCCGAGGATCACACCCGCCTGCGTCGCCGCAGTCATCATCGTGGGAGAGTTTGAAATGTCGGCAGCGGAGTCCTCGGTGTCGAGCGCTTTGGCGAGACCGAAGTCGAGAACCTTGACTGTGCCTTGGGGGGTGATCTTAATATTGGCGGGTTTCAAATCACGATGAACGATGCCGCGTTCGTGCGCATATTCGAGCCCGTCGGCGATTTGCCGGGCGATGGGCAGCGCGTCGTCACATGGTAGGGGCACGGCGCGCCGTGCCCCTACGACATCCGCGAGCGTTTGGCCCTCGACCAATTCCATCACCAGCGCGCGCGTCGCGCCGGATTCTTCCAGGCCGTAGATGGCGGCAATGTTCGGATGATTGAGCGAAGCGAGTACTTGCGCCTCACGATGGAATCGCGCCATGCGCTCGGCGTTAGCCGCAAAGGCTTGGGGCAGAACTTTCAGCGCCACGTCGCGGCCCAAGCGCGGGTCGCGCGCGCGATAGACTTCGCCCATCCCGCCCGCACCGAGCGGCGAGACGATTTCATACGGGCCCAGTTGCGTTCCGGAAGCAAGAGACATGGGACGCTCGAGATTATAGCCGAGTCTCGCTCTAATCCTTTATGCAAATGTTGGTCGAACAGCCGCAGCGGATGCGATATCATGCCGACTTACGATCAAGGGGAACTCGCCACGGGGGTCGAACTCGGCAGGCTAAACACTTCCAGGAGGGGCAGCGATGGCCAGCGAATCAAAACGGCACGCGATTAC
>CAYZVR010000164.1:2088-8727 GCA_964481715.1 uncultured Acidobacteriota bacterium
AATCCTTTATGCAAATGTTGGTCGAACAGCCGCAGCGGATGCGATATCATGCCGGCTTGCGATTAAGGGGCTATGCGCAGCGGCGCGAGAACTCGCCGGGCGAAACTCTTCGGAGGAGGGGCAGCAATGTCCAGCGAATCAAAACGGCACGCGATCACACGGCGCGATTTCATCAAGGACTCAGCAGTGGCGGGCGCAGGCCTGGCGGTGCTCGGAGGACTTGCGCCGGCGCGGGTGCTCGGCGCGAATGACCGCATCCGGGTGGCAGTCCTCGGAACGGGAGAGCGCGCGCAATATTTGATGACGCTCTTCGGCAAGCAGCCGGAAGTCGAAATCGTGAGCGTGTGCGACGTCTACGGGCCGCATCGCGACGCCGCCCTCAAGCTTGCCGCGCCCAACGCGACAGGCACGCTCGATTATGGCGAGGTCCTCGCCCGCCAGGATGTGGACGCGGTCATCATCGGTTCGCCCGACCACTGGCACAAACAGATGCTGGTGGATGCCGTGCGCGCCGGCAAGGACGCTTACTGTGAGAAACCGATCATGCATTCGATCGAAGAAGGCGAGGAGATGGTCCGCGCCACCGAAGAATCCAAGCGCGTCGTGCAGACCGGAACTCAGCAACGAAGCTGGGAGCACTACCAACTCGGCAAGCACATCGTGGATTCCGGCAAGCTCGGCAAAATCACCTTCATTCACACCTACTGGTACCAGAACTACTATTCGAACACGGGCTGGAATGCGCTCGAAAAGGTGGACACGTCGCAACTCGATTGGAAACGCTTTCTGGGCAGCGCGCCCGATCAACCTTTCACTCAGGAAAAATTCATCTGGTGGAGATTCTTCTGGGACTTCGGCGGCGGCATTCTCACCGACTTGCTCACCCACTGGATTGACGTCATCCAGTGGTACGTGGACCAAAGCGCTCCGAAAACCGCTTCGACCACCGGTGAAGTTTATCTGATGAACTGGCAGTGTCCCGACACCATCACGTCGGTTTACGAATATCCGGGAAATTTAACTGTGACTTTTACCGGCGCGCTCAACGGCAGCATTGACGATGGTGGAATCGAATTCCGCGGCACCGGGGGAACGCTCAAGGTCAACCGCACGCGCCTCGCGTTTTATCCGGAAGGCGTCGAGTGGGCGAGCGGCACGCAGGCGCCCGAACCCGAGATCTTCGTGCGCTCCGAGCACGATGGGACGCTCGACAACGTGAAGAATTTCCTCGACTGCGTTCGAACCCGCAAGACGCCCAACGCATCTATCCAGGCAGGGTTCGAGGCGGCGCGCACTTCCTGGATCGGCAACATCGCGTTCAAGCGCGGTTTGAAGACCGTCTTTGACGCGGCGAAGGGCAGAGTCGTCGCCTGAGTGGGCGGGTCGGATTTCTCCGGGCGACCCCTGCGCTAACGTGGACCGTCGCGCGCCATGTGGTCTGCAAGTGAGAAAATTTGTTGAGGCGGAGAGCCAAATTCGCTCTGTTAGCGCTGGTGCTCGCCGCGCTGGTTGTGGGAGGATGGTTCTGGATGGAGCACGCTGAAAAATTGGCGCAAGCCAGGACGCCGGAAAATGCGGAAGGCGGTCAGAAGAACGGTCAGGCCACAAATCGCCTGATTCATGAGAAGAGTCCTTACCTCCTCCTGCACGCGCACAACCCTGTGGACTGGTATCCCTGGGGCGAGGAGGCGTTTGCAAAAGCCCGGCGCGAACAGAAGCCTATCCTGCTTTCGATCGGCTACTACACCTGCCACTGGTGCCACGTGATGGAGCGCGAATCGTTTGCCAATGCCGCTATCGCCGAAATCATGAATCGCTCGTTTGTCTCGATCAAAGTGGACCGCGAAGAACGGCCGGATGTGGACCGAATATATATGAACTACGTCCAGGCCACCACCGGCAGCGGCGGCTGGCCGCTGGACGTTTTCCTGACTCCCGACCTCAAACCGTTTTTCGGCGGCACCTACTGGCCTCCGGAAGATTATGGCGGGCGGCCGGGATTCCGAAGCGTCCTTTTGCGCGTCGCACAAGCGTGGGAAAACGATCGAAACAAAATCCAGCAATCTGCCGACCAGGTTACCGAAGCCCTCGAGCAAGCCATGCAAGCGGAGGTGAGCGCCTCGGGCGCGCTCGAGGAATCGGTGCTCGCCAGGACCTATCAGCAAATCAAGTCGAGCTACGATCCGGTTCGCGGTGGATTCGGGGGCGCGCCGAAATTTCCGCGCCCCGTGACTTTCAATTTTCTCCTCCGCTATTACGCGCGCACCGGGCAGAAGGACGCGCTGGAGATGACGCTCCGAACCTTGCGCGCCATGGCGCACGGCGGCATCCACGACCCGCTGGGCGGCGGCTTCCACCGTTATTCCACCGACGCCGCCTGGCACGTTCCACACTTTGAAAAAATGTCGTACGACCAGGCGCAGCTCGCCGTCTCTTATACGGAGGCCTACCAGATTACCCACGACCCGTTCTACGCAAAAATGACGCGCGACATCCTGGATTTTGTTCTGCGCGAGATGCGCGCGCCCGAGGGCGGGTTCTATTCCGCCGAAGATGCCGACAGCCTGATCGAGCCGGGAAAAGACGAACACGGCGAAGGCGCTTTCTACATTTGGACGGCGGCGGAAATCGAGCGCGTGCTCGGTCCTGAGGCGGCGAAACTTTTCGACTACGCGTATGGCGTCGAGCCTTCCGGAAACGTTGATCCGGGGCAGGATTTTCGAGGCGAGTTCACCGGGAAGAACATTCTCTACGAACGCCACTCAGCGGCCGAGACGGCATCGCACTTCGGCAAATCCGAAGCGGAAGCCGAAAAAAGCCTTTCCGAAGCGCGGAAAAAGCTTTTTGAGGCGCGCGCCCAGCGACCGCATCCGCCGGTGGACGACAAAGTGGTGACCGCCTGGAACGGTTTGATGATTTCGGCCTTGTCGCGCGCCTCCGCGGCGCTCGAGGAGCCGCGTTACCGCGAGGCAGCCGAAGGCGCGGCCCGCTTCATCGAGAAGAAGCTGGACGATTCGCAAACCGGCAAACTGAAACGCCGGTATCGCGCCGGGGACGCAGCGATCGACGGATTTCTCGATGATTATAGTTTTCTGATTCAGGGATTGCTCGACCTTTACGAATCTTCCTTCGACGCGGGCTGGCTGACCTGGGCCGCGCGGTTGGAGGAAAAACAAGATGAGCTTTTCTGGGATGACAAATCCGGCGGATATTTCGCCGCCAGCGCCACGGACCCTTCGATTATTTTTCGAACCCGCGAAGCCTACGATGGAGCCGAACCCTCACCCAATTCCGTGGCGGCGATGAATCTGCTGCGCCTTGCGCAAATCACCGACCGCAACGACTGGAAAAAGAAAGCGGAGAAAACCCTCGGCGTTTTCGGCAAGCGGCTCGAATCCATGCCCGAGTCCATGCCGCAGATGGCCGCGGCGCTCGATTTCAGCCTCTCGAAACCCAAACAAATCATCATCGCGGGCGCCCCGGGCGCCCAAGACACGCGCGCGATGCTTGGCCTGGTTTACCAGCGATATATTCCCAACAAGATTTTATTGCTCGCCGACGGCGCCGCGGGCCAGAAGCAACTGGCGAAGTGGTTGCCGTTTGTCGAAGGCATCACGCGCGAGGACGGCAAGGCCACGGCGTACATCTGCGAAAACTACGTTTGCAAACTTCCCAGCTCGGACCTGCAGGTCGTCGAGCGCCTGCTCGATTCCAAAACTTAGAGAGTGCGAAACGATTGGCGGGAGTTTTTTAACCCAGGGGGCAGGGCCTCGCTTCTGCGAGGTCGGAGGCATGGTGCGGAGGGCCGGAATCGAACCGGCACGTCCCGTGTGGGACAAGGGATTTTAAGTCCCTTGCGTCTACCAGTTCCGCCACCCCCGCAAACCTTTGTTAAACGAACGGCGCGGCGAGTCGAGTGTACCACGAAGTCTTTTTATGGCTTTCAGTCTTTACCGAGGCCGGGGCGCTAAGCCGGCGTGCCCGCAAGAGCACAGAAGTCAGCTCCAATTCAGAATAACTTTGGCTGCGTTGCCGGTGCTCATGATCTCAAAGCCTTTTTGGAATTCCTGGTAGTGGAAGCGATGGGTGATGACGGGTTGGATGTTCAGCCCGGATTGGAGCATCACCGTCATCTTGTACCAGGTTTCGTACATTTCCCGCCCGTAGATGCCTTTGATCGTGAGCATATTGAAGATCACCGTGTTCCAGTCAATGGCCATTTCCCCCGCGGGAATTCCAAGCATCGCGATCTTAGCGCCGTGACTCATGTTGGCCAGCATGTCGCGAAACCCGGCAGGCTGACCCGACATCTCAAGCCCCACGTCGAATCCTTCTTGCATGCCCAGTTTCTTCTGCACTTCCTGCAAGGTGCCTTCACGAACGTTCAGCGCTAAAGTGACCCCCATCTTTTTCGCCAGCTCCAGGCGGAACGGATTGACGTCCGTGATGACGACGAAGCGGGCGCCGGCATGGCGAACCACCGCCGCGGCCATCAGTCCAATCGGGCCCGCGCCCGTAATAAGCACGTCTTCTCCCAAAACCGGAAACGAGAGCGCGGTGTGGACGGCATTGCCGAAGGGATCAAAAATCGCGGCGATGTCCAAGGCAATCGAGTGATGGTGCCGCCAGATGTTCGCCATGGGAAGAGCGATGAATTCGGCAAACGCGCCCGCACGGTTGACGCCAACTCCCGCTGTATGGGCGCAGAGGTGACGACGGCCCGCGAGACAATTCCTGCAATGTCCGCAGACCACGTGGCCTTCGCCGCTGACAATGTCCCCCGGATGGAAGTCCGTGACGTTCGATCCGACCTCAGCAATCTCGCCCACGAATTCGTGTCCAATCACCAGCGGAACCGGAATGGTCTTCTGCGCCCACTCGTCCCATTTGTAAATATGAAGGTCGGTACCGCATATACCCGTGCGAAGGACGCGGATCAGGACGTCATTGATTCCGATTTTCGGAGCGTCAACCTCTTCCAGCCAAAGTCCCGGCTCTCTTTTGCTTTTGACAAGTGCCTTCACCTGTTTTGGTTCTCCTTTGGCGGAAGTTCAACTCGCCGTCTAGTTCAATCGTCGCCCGAGAAGGTTCTGCGATTCACGCAACCTCGGAGTTTGATAATGTATCGGCATTTCGTTGGATTTCCTAATCCCATTGGGTGACTGGTTAGATTATCAGTGTAGCGTTGAGAATTTCGAAGAGAGAGGTGCAGCGACGGCTGGCCGCGTGCTAACGTTTGAACGGTTGGATTGACATGGATCCACTCAAGAAAGTGCAGCTTGGGAAAACCGGCCTGGAAGTAACCCGTCTCGGCATGGGTGGCGCACCTTTGGGCGGGCTTTACAAGGACGTTCCGGAGGAGACGGCCGTGGACACGGTGGAACGCGCGCTGGCCCTCGGCATCAGATTCTTCGACACGGCGCCGCTCTACGGACACGGCAAGAGTGAACTGCGCATGGGCCGGGTGCTCGCGCGGCAGAATCGAGATACCTTCGTCCTCTCCACAAAAGTCGGCCGTCTATTTGTGCCGGAAGACCCGGACAAAGTTGAGAGTCCCTGGTTTGAGAATCCCTCTCCTCTTATGCCGTATTTCGATTTCACCTACGATGGTGTGATGCGCTCTTATGAGGAGAGCCGAAAGCGCCTCAAGCTGGAGCGACTCGACATACTTTACATCCACGACCCGGACGATCATTTCGACGAGGCCATGCGCGGCGCCTACCGCGCGCTCGACGAATTGCGCCGCGCAGGCGCCGTCCGGTGCATCGGCGCCGGCATGAATCAGGCCGAGATGCTCGTGCGGTTTGCGAAGGAGGGCGACTTTGATTGCTTCCTTCTGGCCGGCCGTTATACCCTCATCGATCACACGGGGTTGAAGGAACTGCTGCCGCTTTGCGCGGAGAAAGCGATCAGCATCGTCATCGGCGGGCCATACAACAGCGGGATTCTTGCCACCGGGGCGCGGCCCGGCGCCAAGTTTGATTACCACGAGCCTTCGCCGGAAATATTTGAAAATGTACGCCACATCGAGGAAATTTGCGCGCGTCATTCGGTTCCTTTGAAGGCGGCGGCTCTGCAATTTCCCCTGGCCCATCCAGCCGTGGCTGCGATTATTCCCGGCGCCCGATCGGTTGCGGAAGTTGACGAGAATTTTCGGCTCATGGGATTTCCTATTCCGCAGAACTTTTGGGCCGAGCTCCGTGACAAGAGCCTTCTTCCGGAAGACGCGCCTACCCCTGATGAATAAAATCGAAGCCACGCAACCTCCGGTGGAGTGAAACCCATGAAAGAACTCGTCGTCGATTCCCACCAGCACTTTTGGGACCTTGAACATTTCGAGTATTCCTGGATGACGCCGGAGCTTGGGGTCCTGCATCGCAATTACCTGCCCGAAGATTTGACTCAACTGCTCTCTGTGACGGGAGTTGACAGGACGATTGTCGTGCAAGCGCACCAGTCTCTGCCTGAAGCATACTGGCTATTGGAACTGGCACAGGCCAACGAATTTATCGCAGGGGTTGTGGCTTGGGTGGGGCTCACGAGCCCTTCACTTGGCCAGGACCTGGACGGATTGCAGCGGCATCCCAAATTCAAAGGCGTGCGCCATCTCCTGCATGACGAGCCGGACGAGGCCTGGAT
>CAYZVR010000165.1:0-8727 GCA_964481715.1 uncultured Acidobacteriota bacterium
CTGGATTCTCATCAACTATTATCGCGACAATCCGCACTGCCATCAGTGGGGCGCGCAGTACGTGATTCCGTCGCACCTGCTCTGGGCCGGCGAATGGGCCGAACTTTACCGCCAAGCCGGCTTTACCTCTGTCGAGCACCGCCGCATCCCCGATGACTCGCCCACACCCGAGGTTTATACTGGTCGCTGGTTTCGTGACGCCGACCAAATGCGCAAGTTCAAGCGGGAAGGCGCACTGCTGGTTCACGGCACGAAGCCTGCGCACGCGCCGGACCGGTAGGCCGCGGCACTTCCGATTCAAATTCCGCTTCCGGCGTTCGCGCGAGACCTCCGCTCCGGAGTTGGAGCTCAACCTTGACCGACCGCTGGAACGAATGGCTCCGCAATCATCCCGGGATGGTCGCGGGCGGGCTCGTCCTCGTTACATTCGCCGTTTATGGAACTTCGCTCGCCGCCGGATTCGTCTACGACGACGAGCAGCAGGTAGTTCAAAACCCCTACGTCCTGAATCCTCACCTGTGGACGAAAATCTTCACGACATCTGTCTGGTCGTTCAAAGGCGTCGAGCTCCATGCCAATTTCTACCGCCCGCTGCAATTCTTCTCCTATTGGCTGATCTGCCGCGTCGCGGGGATGAACCCCGGTGCGTTCCACCTTGTCCAACTGATCTTTTACGCAGCCTCGGTTTGGCTCGTGGTCCGGCTGGGACGCGCCCTGTTTCAAAACGAGCTGGTGGCGGTCACGGGAGCTCTACTCTGGGCCGTGCATCCGCTGCACGTCGAGGCGGTGGCTTGGATCGCAAGCCTTCCGGATGTCGGCTTCGCGTTTTTCTACCTGCTCGCATTCCTCCTCTTCCTCCGCGCTGAGCGGTTGGGCGAGCTGTCGTGGTGGCAACACGTTCTTGCCGCTGCGGTGTATTTTCCGGCGCTGTTCTTCAAGGAGATGGCCGTCACGTTTCCCCTGATACTTCTCGCCTGGTGGCTCATCCGGTCGGGGCGCGAATCGTGGCGCCGCCACGCGCTTTGTTGGCTCCCCTACGTCGCCGCCGGGGGAATTTATCTGGCCATTCGAGCCGCTGTGCTCGGCCATCTGACCGCGACGACGCGCCTGTGGCAGGTGACGCCGCGCGTGGTGGAAGCGGCCGTGGCGTTTCTGGGTGAGCACGCAAAGCTTTTCTTTTGGCCCGCACACCTGGATATTTTCCGCACGTTCGACCTGGGAGCGTCGTTGCGCTCGCCATGGCCGTGGCTCGCGCTCGTCATGATGGCCGGAGCGCTGTGGGCTCGCCGCCGCGAGTCTAAGCTGAGCTTTTCGATCGTCTGGTGGGCCATCGCGTTGTTGCCCTGTTTGGACGTCCGGCAGTTGAGCATCCCGCTCGTGGCGGACCGCTTTTCTTATCTGCCCTCGGTGGGCCTGTGTCTCGCAATCGCATACCTTGGCTGGCAATGGCTGCCGCGCCGCGCGCCTCAACTCGCATCGGCGCGAATCGTCTTTCCAGTTCTCGCGTTGCTCGTGGGATTGGCCGCCGTCCGCACGGTGCTTGCGCTGGGCGTGTGGAGCAACACCGAAACGCTTGTTCAACACGCCCTCCAACAAGACCCGAGCGCTCCCGTGCCGCATCTCATCAACGGCATCCGCTTGCAATACCAGACCGCGGACTTCGCCGCAGCCCAGCGCGAATATCACGAAGCGATGCGACTGAACGCCTTGAGCATCAGGCCGCTCGCCATGGTGGACTCGGATGCCACGCTGGGGCTCGGCCAAATCGAATATCTGCGCGGAAACACCGCCGAGGCGGTCCGGCTTTTCGAAACCGTAGTGAGGATTTCACCTTCGCCTTTTGCCGCCTACGATGCGCTGGGCTCCATCTTTTTTTCCCAGCGCGATTACGCCAGGGCGGCGGAATATTTCGAGCGGGCCGTCCATTCGAATCCTCAGGACTACGGCGGGCGTTTTTATCTCGGCACTTGCTGGATGAAGCTCGGGAGGTTCGGCGATGCGGCCGAACAGTTCCGCGCGGTGCGCGAGCTGGACCCATCGCTAAGCGCGCCTTTTGAGGCCGAAGCGAAGGCGCTCGAAGCCGCAGGTGACGCCGCCGGCGCTCGGCGAGTGAGAAAGCTCAAGCCGAAAGGTGACTGAACGAAGCCGGGCTCCGCGGCAACTTAGGTGCTGCCTTTGCGAGAATTTTTGAACGGCGCTCTTGCTGTGGGTATAATAAGTGGGACAGCTTGGAACGGGGCGATTGCAGCGGCCAAATTTCAGCTCAAAGGCTCTGAGGCGGATTGATGGAATATTTGCAGGACAAGCACGACAAGCCTTTCATCATCGAGTCGGTGGATCGCGTCTTCAACTGGGCGCGCAAGTCCGCGCTGTGGCCGCTGACCTTTGGCCTGGCCTGCTGCGCCATCGAAATGATCGCGTCCACCACCTCGCGCTTCGACATGGCGCGCTTCGGCGCGGAAGTTTTTCGCCCCAGCCCGCGCCAGGCGGACCTGATGATTGTGGCGGGTACGGTGACGCTCAAGATGGCGCCCGTGCTGAAGCGCATCTGGGAGCAGATGCCGGAGCCAAAGTGGTGCATCTCGATGGGAGCGTGCTCGAGTGTGGGCGGGCCCTTCAATACCTACGCGGTGCTTCAGGGCGTGGACAAGATCGTGCCGGTGGACGTTTACGTCGCCGGCTGTCCGCCGCGGCCCGAAAATCTTTTCTACGCGCTCCTTAGGCTGCAAGAAAAAATCGACGAGATGAGCATCGACCCGAAATTCAGGCGTCCGACCGACGTCCGGCTTGACGAGGGCATGCTGGAAGAGTTCAAGAAGACCATTCGCATCGGCAAAGCGGGAACGCCGGAGCTGGTTCAGATTGGGTAATCGGTTTTCCTACCAGGGCATCGCAAATCCACAACAGGACGGCCGCGCGGCCATTCCTGAATCCTGATTAAGGAGACGAAACGATGGCGGAGTTTGTAAATGCGGCCAGCTTGTCGGACCTGGCGCCGGGATCGTGCAAAGCGGTTGAAGTGGCCGGCAAAATGATCGCCCTCTTCAATGTGAACGGAACCGTCTGCGCCCTCGATAACACTTGCCTCCACCAGGGCGGGCCGCTGGGCGAAGGAATGCTCGAAGGCGACGTTGTCACCTGCCCGTGGCACATGTGGGAATACAACGTTCGGACCGGCGAAAAGGTGGATCGTCCCTCCCTCAAAGTCGTGACGTACGAAGTCCGCGTGGAAGGAAATGAAATCAAGGTTGCGGTCTGAATTGGTTGTCAGTAGTCCGTGGTCAGTTGTCGGTTGTCTGACCCGCGCTGGCCGCGCATCTCTCCTCCGTTTCCGAATTGCAAGTTGATAAAAACCGAGCAGAGAACTTAAGCCCGACTCGGGCCCAGCTACGTCGTGACTGGCCACTGACAACCTGCGACTGTCAACTCGTCGCTGAAATTAAATGCCCGAACTTCCGGAAGTTGAAACCGTGGCGCAAGGTCTTCAGAAGCGCGCGCTGGGCCGGCGCGTGGCGCAGGTGGAAGTCCGCCATTCGGGCGTCATCATCGGCTCGCCGGATGATTTTACCGAGCGGCTCAGCGGACGCACGATCGCCGCCGTGCGCCGCAAGGGCAAGGTGCTGGTTCTCGCGCTCGACTCCGCCAACGGGCGCGAGCCGGAATTCCTGATGATTCGCCTGGGCATGACGGGACAAGTCACCGTGCAGCCGCGCCAAATGCCGCTCGAGTCGCACACGCACGTTGTGATGGCACTCGATGACGGAAGGGAAGAGCTGCGCTTCCGTGACGCGCGGCGCTTCGGCAACCTTCGCATCCTGACGAGCGGCGAGATGGAGAAAATTCTCACCGCGCTCGGCCCCGACGCTCGCGAAATTACCGAAGAGCAATTCTTCCGCGCCATGCGCGGCCGCCACGGCGCCATCAAGAGCTGGCTGATGAACCAGCAGATGCTTGCCGGCCTCGGCAACATCTACGCCGACGAAGCGCTGTTCGCGGCGCGCGTTCATCCGCTCGCGCAGCCCGGCCGCGTTTCTCCGGATGCGGCGCGGCGCCTGTTTCGAGCCGTGCGCCGGATTCTCGATCGCGCCGTGAACCTTCAGGGGACGAGCTTCCGCGATTATGTTGACATCGAAGGGCAGCCGGGAAATTTCGCCATGCGGCTCAAGGTGTACCAGCGCGAGGGCGAGCCTTGCCGCCGCTGCCGCGCGCCGATTCGGCGCATCGTCATCGCCGGCCGCTCGAGCCACTTCTGTCCGCGGTGCCAGCCGCGCCCGCGCAGCGTTGCCAGGATGCGTGGCCCTCTCAAAAGGACACGCGCATAAGGACAGGAAGACCGCCAGAGTGCGTGGCGGGGAAAGCCAGACATTTCCGTAAAGGACGCCCTGCACCGGGAAGAATAGGTAACGAGCGCGATATTCCCTCTGATATAATCCCGTCGCTTGCCGGGAGGCTCGCTGGCTGGCCGCCCGCAGGGAAATTTCCGGATCGCTTCAAAACGCCGGCGGGAGAGGAATTTCGCGCGCATGCTTTTCAAAACTTTCAGCGCCGCGGTTTTCGGAATTGACGCTTACCTCGTCGAGGCGGAAGTGGACGTTTCGGCGGGCATGCCGAACTTTACAACCGTCGGTCTGCCCGACGCCGCGGTGCGCGAGAGCCGTGAGCGCATCAAGTCCGCCATCAAGAATTGCGGCCTGGAATTTCCTTTTCAGAACATCACGGTGAACCTCGCCCCCGCCGACGTGAAAAAAGAGGGCTCGGGGTTCGACCTTCCCATCGCGCTGGGAATTCTCGGCACCACGGGCGTGGTGCTCAAGAGCGACCTGAAGCCTTATTTATTTCTCGGCGAGCTCTCACTCGACGGCGGGCTGCGGCCCATCAAGGGCGCGCTTTCGATTGCAGGCATGGCGCGGCAAAAGGGAATCCGCAAGCTGGTGCTGCCGGTCGAAAACGCTCCGGAGGCGGCGGTGGTGCAGGAGCTGGAAGTTTACGGACTGCGTTCGCTGGTCGAAGTCCTCGACCTGGTAAACGAAACACGCCCATTCCCGCCGGCGCGCGTGAACGTCGCCCAGATGCTCGCCGCGGCCAGCCAGTACCCTGTAGATTTTCGCGACGTCAAAGGGCAGTTCCACGCCAAGCGCGCCATCGAAGTATCGACGGCGGGCGGCCACAACATTCTGATGATCGGCCCGCCGGGCGCGGGCAAGACGATGCTTGCCAAGCGCATTCCGACGATTTTGCCGCCGCTGACCTTTGAGGAGGCCATTCAGACCACCAAGATTCACAGTGTGGCTGGAACGCTCGAGCCGGGTCTCGGCCTGGTCGGGACGCGGCCGTTCCGCTCGCCGCACCACACGATTTCTGACGCGGGCCTGATCGGCGGCGGCGCCGTGCCGCGCCCAGGCGAGGTAAGCCTGGCTCACAACGGGCTGCTGTTTCTCGACGAGCTGCCGGAATTCCAGCGCAACGTGCTGGAAGTTCTGCGCCAGCCGCTCGAGGACGGCACAGTGACCATCGCGCGCGCCTCCATGTCGCTCACGTTTCCTTCGCGCTTCATGCTCGCCGCGGCGATGAACCCCTGCCCGTGCGGTTTTTTCAACGACCCTTCGCGCGAGTGCACCTGCACGCCGCCCGTGATCCAGCGCTACGTTTCGAAAATTTCCGGCCCCCTGCTCGATCGCATTGATATTCACATTGACATGCCCGCGGTCAAATACCGCGAGCTGCGCGACGACGCGACGGGCGAGGGCTCCGACGAGATCCGCGAGCGCGTCATCCGCGCGCGCAATCGGCAGCTCGAGCGCTATCAGGGCGAGAAGATTTATTCCAATGCTCAGATGAGCCCGCGGATGATTCGCAAGTACTGCAACATTTCGGCCGAGTGCGAGCGGTTGCTCGAAAGCGCCATGACCCGCCTGGGCTTGAGCGCCCGCGCGCACGATCGCATCCTGAAAGTCTCGCGCACCATCGCCGACCTCGACAGTGCCGAAGAGATTTCGACCACGCACATCTCCGAAGCCATCCAGTACCGCTCGCTCGACCGGAATTATTGGACGTGAAGCGAGTACAATAGATTCCTGCACGAATGGCCATCAGACCCGACACCCTGGCGCTGTTTCCGATGTGGTTCGTGGTGTTTCTGCTGTCGCTCACCTGCCACGAGGCGGCGCACGCGCTCGCCGCGAAACTTGGCGGAGACCCGACGGCATTTCACGGCGGGCAGGTTACGCTCAATCCCGTTCCACACATCCGGCGCGAGCCCTTTGGGACGATTTTCTTTCCGATCATCACCTATTTCCTGAGCGGCTGGATGATGGGCTGGGCGAGCGCGCCTTACGATCCCAACTGGCAGCGGCGATATCCCCGGCGTGCCGCCTGGATGGCGCTGGCCGGTCCCGCAGCGAACATGGCGCTGGTGATCGTCGCGGGCCTCGCGATCCACGCCGGAATGCTTGCCGGCATTTTCAATTTGCCATCGCGAATCAATTTCACGCACGTCGTGGACGCCGCGCCCGGTGCGGTCGCGCAAGGCCTCGCCACTTTTCTGAGCATCCTGTTTTCGCTCAACCTGCTGCTCGCGGCGTTCAATCTGTTGCCTGTCCCACCGCTCGACGGCAGCGCGGCTGCGGGAATTTTCCTGAACGCAAAAACCGCGCTGCGCCTCGTTGAGCTGACCCGCCACCCGTCGTTCACCTTTATCGGGATCATCATTGCCTGGCGGGTGTTTGACTACGTCTTTCACCCGCTGTTTACGTTTGGCCTCAACCTGCTCTATCCCGGCGCGGGTTATCACTGAAATGTTTTGATTGGACGCCTGCAACCGCGCGCGGCGTTTTCCTGTATAATGAATTTTGCGCGTTCCAAATTTGGGCGTTGTGGCGCGCGCGTCAATATTCTTCAAAGCCGTTTCACAATAAAGTTTTCACCCGGGAGGCGTTTCGATGGCTGAACACCTGGTCAAATGCGTTAAGTTCGGCAAGGAACTTCCGGGCCTCGACGAGGCGCCCTGGTCGGGGGAGCTTGGCCAGCGGATTTACGACAACGTCAGCGAGCAGGCCTGGGGCCTGTGGCTCGAACACCTGAAGATGCTCATCAACGAATACCGCCTTAGCCCCGCCACCAAAGAAGCTCAGGAAATCATCGCCCAGCAGATGGAAAATTTCTTTTTCGGAGAAGGCGCAAAGCTTCCTCCCGGATACGTCCCGCCGCAGAAAAAGGCGTAAAGGTCAGTTAACAGTTGACAGTTGAAAGTCGAAGGTTTTCGCTGCCGCTTCGGACTTCCTTCTCTGAATTCTCGATTTTCGACTGTGAACTTTGTCCTCAGGCGACTGGCTCTCGCCTAAATCACCGGCAGGGCAGGCGCGAGGACGAAATGCAACTTTTGGTGCGCGGCGCGCAAAGCTTGCTCGACGAATTCGGGCCTTTCGCCGCGCGCAAAAATGAAGCCCGGATAGCTTGAACCCTCAGGAAGCGGCACGAGGTTCTGACCGGGTTTGGCGGTCATCACGATTTCTTCGATGCCGGGCGTCTCCTGCGCCTGCTCGATGCCTTGTACCTCCCTCAAAATTCCCGCTTCTGGCACGGGTATCATCATCACTCCCGAAGCCGAACGCTCCCGGCGGAAGGTGTGAATATCCTCGCCGAGCGCGAGACGAATGATCAACTCTTCGAGAGAAATGGAATCGCCAGGCGCGTCTGAACAAAACCGCAGGGCGCGCGCACACAGCCCGCCGATCGAGCGCGCGGCGACTTCCATCAGCCAGATGCCCTGCGAATTCACGCGCAGCTCGGCGTGCAGCGGACCGTGGCGGAGTCCGAGCGCGCGGACAGCGCACGCGAGGGTTTGCAAGAGCTGCGCCTGCACTTCCGCGCTCAGCCGCGACGGCGTCACGTAAATCGTTTCCTCGAAGTACGGCCCGGTGAGCGGATCGGGCTTGTCGAAAACGGCGAGCGCTCGCAGCTCGCCGCGGTCAACGAGGCCTTCCACCGCGACCTCGACGCCGTCCACGTATGATTCTATTTGAATGAAGTCACTCGTCGCCTGGCGCAGCACGCGGACCTCCGGGCTTCGAAGCAGCGCGCGGATGCGCTCGAAGGCTGTGACGAATTGTTGGCGGTCGTCGGCGCGAATCACGCCGCGGCTGGCCGAAAGAGCCACGGGCTTCAGCACACAAGGAAAGCGAACGGGCGTTGAGCCCGCGCAGTCAATCGTGCGCGGGTCGGCATCGAGCGGAAAGCGCGTAAAGGCCGGTACGCTCAGCCCCGCGCGCCGCAACTGGTCGCGCGAGAGGTATTTGTCGCGGCAAACATCCGCCGCCTCGGGAGGATGGCTCGGTAATTTCAATTCGCGGCAGGCGCGCGCTGCGACGGGCGGCGCGGAATCGCCGAGCGGCACGATGGCGTGAACGGGATTCGCGCGGGCGTATTCGACGATCTTCCGTGCCGCATCATCCGGTTTTTCGAACTTGAGCGGCAGCGCGCCGTCCTGCCACGGATCGTCGAGCCGATGGCAGCGGTCGGAGCCAAAAACCACTTTCAGCCCCATCTTTTCCGCCGCGCGCACGAACTCGCGCGTCTGGTAACCGGTGGTCGTTGTCAGCAAAAGCAAGCGCATAAGAAAGGGTGAAGGGTAAAGGATAAAGTCGGAAAGTAAAATTATGAATTACAAATTCTGAATTACGAGTACCGACAGTGAATCCCTCATCCTTCAGCCTTTGTCCTTTAAACCCC
>CAYZVR010000166.1:0-8615 GCA_964481715.1 uncultured Acidobacteriota bacterium
CCCCGGCGCACAGGACCCGGACCAACCGCTCCCCGTCCCAGCCGTATACGTGCTGGGGGGACCTGATCGAGATGTAGAGGGTGCGTCTTGCCGGGAAGATGCCCGCCGGTAGGTAGCCGATACGATGGGCCTTTATCTTTCGTGAGTCCGGAGCAACGAATTCTACGTCCTCCAGGAAGATCTTCGTGGCCTTCCCGTCTTTCACCGAAAACAGTCCCCAATCCTTTTCAGCCGGACCAAAGCGGGCCCAGAAGGCAAGCATGTTCTCCATGATGTAAATCTCGCCAAATTCCTGGAATGGCCCGCTGGCCTCCGGCGCCGGCGCGCCTTTCAAGACCAGGGGGGTCAACCGCCACGCCCCTTCGAGTTGTGAGGTGGCGGGGGGTGCTTGCGGAACGTCGGGTGGTGTTTGAGCTCTAGCAACTCCCAAACTGAAGAGAAACAGAGTTGACAATGCTAAAAGAGTTCTATACATGGCGAATCCTTTCGGGTCGTGTTCCCGCGGGGTAGGCTCGACGCCACTCGGCACCGCTCCGCGCGGGAAGCGCATCGCGTTCTGTGCTACGAGTGAAAGGCGAGGTGCAATGCGAGAGACAGTCGGCGCTTGCAGAAGGTTTGCACTTCGCGGCCGACACTTCGAACAAACGTGTTAGCTGCCCGCCGGTATACACCTGCCGCGTGAAGGAAACAAGGGACAAAAAGTCAGGGGGCCGGCGCCAGGGACCGGGGGCTGGGGACTCGGGAAGATCGAAGCACTCGCAATCGCCCGATGAACCAATCACCCGATGACTCAATGGATCGATAGATTACACTTCCACAACTTTGGCGACGCGGATGGCGGGAATCGAGCGCAGTTCATTCAAAACATCTTCCGGGATGGGAGAGTCCACGTTGACGAGGCCTAGGGCTTCGCCGGCTTCGCGGTCGCGCCCGAGGGCGAAATTCGCGATGTTAACTTTATGGTTGCCGAGGATCGTTCCCACGCGCCCGATGACGCCCGGAACGTCCTGGTTGCGGATGAAAAGAATAAATCCTTTGAGCGGCGCTTCGATGTCAATGTCGTTGATGCCGAGAATCCTCAGCCCACCGCGCAATCCCACCATGCCAAGCCCTGAAGTGATTTCGGTTTCCGTCTTGAGCGCGATGCCCAAGGAATTCGAAAACGCCGCGCGCCGCGCGCTGCGCATCTCGACCACTTCCAATCCGCGCGCTTGAGCCAGTGCGCCCGCGTTCACCAGATTCGCCTGCTCGGAAAGCATTCGGTTGAGCACACCCTTGAGCACGGCGTTCTTGACGAGGTGCGTGTTTAGCTCGGCCAGGCCGCCGTCGTAGCTGAGACGTACCTCTTCCAGCCGCTCGCCGGCTAGCTGCACGAGAAATGCTCCGAGCTTTTCGCCGAGTTGGATGTAAGGCTCGAGCTTTTTGTATTCCTCCGCCGAAATCGAAGGCATGTTAACTGCGTTGCGCGCCACACCGGTGAGCAGATAGTCGCGCACCTGCTCGGCAATGCGGATGCCGACGACTTCCTGCGCCTCTTCGGTTGAGCCCGCGATGTGCGGCGTGGAGATGACGTTTGCGTGCGCGACCAGGCGCGAACTTTGAGGCGGCTCGGTTTCGAAAACGTCGAGGCCCGCGCCCGCAACGTGGCCCGAGTCGAGCGCCGCAACGAGCGCCGCTTCGTCAATCAGCTCGCCGCGCGCACAGTTGACGATGCGCACGCCGGGCTTGGTCATCGCAAGCGTTTTGGCGTTGATCAGGTGTTGCGTTTCGGGCGTGGCCGATGCGTGCAGGCTCAGGAAATCACTCTGCTTGAGCACCTCTTCGAGTGGCGCAAGATGCACCGCCTGCTCGCGCGCAATCAGTGACGACACGTAAGGGTCGTAAGCTATGACTTCCATTTCGAGCGCGCGCGCCATGCGGGCCACTTCCGTGCCTACCTTGCCGAGACCGATCAAGCCCAGCGTTTTGCCGCGCAGCTCGATGCCTTCCAGCTTCTTCTTCTCCCAATGGCCTTGCTTGAGTGAAGCGTCGGCTTGCGGCACACGGCGCGCCATGGCGAGCAGCAGCGCCAAAGTGTGCTCGGCGACCGCCGTCGAATTTCCGCCCGGCGTGTTCATCACCACAATGCCGCGACGCGTGGCGGCATCCAGGTCAACGTTGTCCACACCCACGCCAGCGCGTCCGATGACGCGCAGGCGCGCGGCGGCATCGAGCAGCTTGGCCGTCACCTTCGTCGCGCTGCGGACGATGAGGGCGTCGGCGTTTGAAATCTCATCGGCCAGCTTGGCGGTGGACTTTGACGGCAAGTTGATGACTTGAAAGGACTTTTCTGCCTTGAGAATTTCCAGCGCCTTTTCCGAGATTTTTTCGGCTATAAGAACTTTCATTTTAATAGGTCACGCGCTCCAGTTTTATTACTACGTATGTAGTTCATGGAACCCCATTTTGCCCCCCGCGACATCGGGGATAAAGGCGACATTACTGACACTGCCGCAAATAAACTTCCTGCGCCGCTCGCACTCCGCTGCCCAGTTCAACTTTGTGGCCGAGTTTGCTCAGGACAATCTCCAGCGCCGCGAGCACCGCGAACAAATCCGGCGCGTCGTAGTAACCGAGATGCGCAAGCCGAAAAATCTTGCCCTTCATCGAACCTTGCCCGTTCGCCATGATCGCTCCAAAGCGCGCGCGCATTTCTTTGACGATCGCGCCGGAATCCATTCCTTCCGGCGCCGAGATGGCGGTCAACGCGTTGGCGGGTGAACTCTCCGCGAAGAGTTTCAGGCCCAGCGCCTGCGCCGCCGCGCGCGTGGCCTCGGCGAGCATTGCCGCGTTCGCGATAAGATTCTCGCGGCCCACTTCGCGAATGTATTCGAGCGCCGCGTGCAGGCTCACCACCAGCGAAGTCGCGGGGGTAAAACTCGTCTCGCCTTTGGCCAGGGATTTTCGCTCGCGCGCGAGGTTGAAGTAATAGCGCGGCAGCTTGGCTTTTTCCATCAGCTTCCAGGCTTTCCCGCTGACGCTTGCGAAGGCCAGTCCCGGCGGGACCATCAGCGCTTTCTGCGAGCCGCCGATCACGATGTCGAGTCCCCACTCGTCCGGCTCGAGGTCGCTCGTGCCGAGTCCGGTGATGGCGTCAACGACCAAACATGTTTCCGGCAGCGCGCGCACCGCTTCACCCAGCGCGCGCACGTCGTGCATGACGCCGGTCGAGCTTTCCGTCGCCTGAATGTACACGGCGCGAAACGGTCCGTCGTTCTTGAGTCGTTTGGCGAACTCCGAAATATCCAGAGTCCGCCCGTAAGGCGCCTCGACTTTCACCGCCTCGACGCCGAACGCCGCGGCGAGGTCCATCCAGCGCTCGCCGAATTTGCCGGCAGTCCCGACCAGCATCCGCTCACCGGGCGAGAGGAGGTTCGTGACGGAGGCTTCCATCGCGCCCGTGCCGGAACTGGTTAGAATGACCACGTCGTTTTTCGTATTGTAGAAATAGCGCAGGCTCTCGAGCGTCTCGCGCAGCAGTTTACGGAACGCTTCGGTGCGATGGTGGAGCGTTGCGGTAAGCGCGCGCGCCTGCGCTTCCATTAAGAGCGGCGTGGGGCCGGGCGTGAAAAGCCTTTCCTTAATAATTCCGGGCATGAGCTCTCTACCTGGGCCGTGAAGAATTTCTTCGGAGAAAACTTCGCCTGCGGACATCGAAAAGGCGCACAGAGAGTCCGAGCCGTTGAAGCCGAAGTAGACCAGTCTAGGGGAGGGCTGAAAAATTGTCAAACCGCGCCGAGCGCCTGGCATGCCCTCCAGAAGCACCCCCAAGGGATTCCGGGCGGTCTCAATTCAAAACGCGGCGGCACTCGCCGTCATGCCATCGCCAACGATCCACGTCTGGGACGAAACGTTGCGGGTGGTAATTCCTCTCATAATACCACGGGCGGAGCGTGCCAGGACCGTTGGCCAGGGTCCGCACGCATGGCATACTATGCGATGTGCGTGTCGCCCGAGGTGGTTTACTCGGGCGGCCGAGATTCGAGAGGGTCGAAGCCCGGCGCCGGCCGTGACTTTTTGCGGCTTCAGCGTCGCCTCACTCGGCCGCAGCTCGCGATCCGGACTTGCACGAGGTGAGCATGCCCAACTCAACTGCCAGCGCCGTGCTGCTGATTTCCAGTCCCGATCAGAAGGGGCTGGTGGCTCGTATCACCGATTTCGTTTACCGCCGCAACGGAAACATTCTGCATTCCGACGAGCACATTGATGAGGAAGCGGGCCTGTTCCTGATGAGAATCGAATGGGATCTGGCGGGCTTTGCCCTCGCCCGGCAGGAGATTCGCCCTGCGTTTGAGCCGCTGGCCCGCGAGTTCTCGCTCAACTGGGAATTGCGCTTCACCGACGAAGTCCCCCGCAGCGCGATTCTGGTTTCCAAGGTGGAGCATTGTCTTTACGACATCCTCTTCCGCCATCGCTCTGGAGAGCTCCGGGCCGACTTCCGCGTGATCATCAGCAATCATCCCGACCTGCGACACCTAGCGGAATATTTCGGGATCGAATTCGTGGTGCTCCCGGTCAGCCAGGAACCCAAGGCTGCGCACGCAGCGCTCATCCTCGAGGAACTGCGCCGCCGCGAAATCGAATTCATCGTGCTGGCGCGCTACATGCAGATCCTGTCGGCCGATTTCATCGCGCCCTATCCAAACCGCATCATCAACATCCATCATTCTTTTCTGCCCGCCTTTGTCGGCGCACAGCCCTACCACCAGGCTCACCGGCGAGGCGTCAAGCTGATTGGCGCGACGAGCCACTACGTCACCGCCGACCTCGACGCCGGCCCCATCATCGAACAGGATGTCGCGCGCGTGAGCCACCGCGACTCGGTCGAGTCACTGATTCGCAAAGGGCGGGACCTCGAGAAGGTGGTGCTGGCCCGCGCCGTTCGGTTGCACCTCGAGAATCGTGTGCTGGTTTACGGGAACAAGACGGTGGTCTTTGATTAAAGAGCCGCCCGCGTCTCAAGGCGGGTGTTGGAGAAGCTGCCTTCAGGCGGGCAGATAAGGACAGCGTCGCCGGATTCACCGGCGGCGCCATCGTCAGTTGCTGGGCAAGTCTTGGTTGACTCTAGTTGACGTTTAAGGTCAAGCCGATGGTCTTGGTTATTCCTTCGGCCGCACCCGAGACAGTAAGGTTGTACGTTCCTGCCGGAGTTCCCGTCTTGGGGTTTGACGAACCGCCGCAGGCGCCCCACATCAATACACAAAACAACGCAGTGGCGAATACCCACCGTGCCCGTCGGCGTCGAGTTGCGATGCCGGCAAGCGCCAGGAAGGCCAGCAACCCCATCAGTTGTAAAGGAACAATCTGGAGCAGTTTCCATCCCGGTGCGGTTGGACCCTCAGGCGATGGTGGGAGGATCAGCGAACGCGCCGTGGTTGTCACCGTGACCGTGAAGGTGCCGGGATGGATTTTGGTATTGGTCACGATTCCGGTTGAAGTCGTGCAGGTCGAGGCCCGGGGCGCGCCCGTGCAGGAAAGTGGAACGGCGACACCCATCGGCGCTTCCACCATCAGGTTATAGGTTGCCGTCCCGCCTGCCACCACCGTGGCAGTGGTTTGGCCGGAAGTGACAAATGACAATGTCCCTCCTAGCCCCGTAAGCCCTACGCTGCCGTTTACGGCATTGGATGTGATGGCAAGCGCAGCCGTGCGAATCTTTTCGGCCCCGACCTTAAAATTGACGGTCGCCGTGCATGTCCCGTCGGGCACAACCGGAGTGCTGGTGGAGCAAGTCGAACTCGAATCCAACGTGAAGTCGCCGGAATTCGTCCCGCTAAGGGTCATGGAAGTAATGGAAAGGTTCGAAGTGCCCAAGTTCGTGACCGTGACGGATTTCGTGGTTGCCGAGCCGACCAGGTGGCTCCCGAAGCTAAGGCTGGTGGGATTGAAGCTGATCCCCGACCCCGTTCCACTCGCCAAGCCGCTATAGCTGGCTACGAAACCGTCGTTGCAGGTGCCGGCGTCGCCGCAGGCCGTCTGCAGTGCGCCAGTGCTTGCCGGGAAGTTTGTTGAAGTCGTCGTTCCCGCCACCAGAACACTGCCCGTCCCGCTCACGGCAATGGATTGACCCTCGTCGTCTTCTTCTCCACCCAGGTAAGTTGAGAAATCCAGGGACAGTCCATCGGGAGAGATTTTGGCGACAAAGGTATCCGGCGAACCGGAGGTGTTGAAAGTGTTGTCGACCGCGTTCATCGTCGGGAAATCGGACGAGATGGTGTCCCCGGTGACGAAGGCATTACCAGCCGAATCCACGGCGATTGCCGCGCCGTCCTCATCCGAGCTTCCCCCGAGGAATGTGGCGAACACATAATCCTTAGTCGAAAGGTTGAACTTGGCGATGAAAGCGTCGGTTCCGCCGGCGTTCGTGGTTTGGAAGCCCGGCACACCGGACGGGGTATCGGTAAAATCTGTTTCACCGATGACAAAAACATTCCCGGAACTGTCTAGCGCGATTCCATTGCCGACATCGTCCGACGCATCACCGAGGTAAGTGGAGAAGATCAGCGACGTGGGGCCGCTCTTGGTCGGATCAACCTCAGATACGAAGGCGTCTTTGAAGTTTCCGGAGTCGGGATCGGTCGGTGCTGGAGCGTCGGCAGTGGTTGGGAAATCGGTGGAGTCTGTCGTCCCAATCACGAACATCTTTCCAGCACCGTCGATTGCGATACCCCTGCCCTGGTCTAGCGAGTCACCCCCCAGGAAACTCGAGTAAAGTACAGTTGTACCTGCGGCATTGAGCTTGGCTACAAAGGCGTCGGCCTCAGTCGTCGTGGTGCAAGTGGAGCAATTGGTCTGAAATCCATTGACGATCGGGAAGGTGCTCGAGGTGGTGTTTCCGATAATATACGTGTTTCCGCTTGAGTCCACCTTGATTCCCTGGCCAAAATCGATGCCGCTGCCGCCGAGGAGTTTGGTATAGACCACAGCACCCGTCGAACTGAGCTTGGTCACGAAGACGTCACCGTTAATCAAATCCCCTCCCGTGGCTCCAGGGAAGTCTGTGGAAAAGGTATCGCCCGTCACGTACACGTTGTGGCCGGCGTCCACCGCGATGCCAAAAGCTTCCTCGGTCGCTGTGCCACCGAGATAGGTTGAAAACACCTTTTGCGTGCCCGTGGGATTCAGCTTGGTAACGAAAACATCGTCGCCGCCTCCTGGAGCGGTGCCACTATTCGTCGTCGGGAAGTCGGTGGATACGGTCAGGCCGGTGACGTATGCGTTGCCCGAAGAGTCCCCGGCGATAGCGAGAGCCGCGTCTACGTCGTTTCCGCCCAGATAAGTGGCGTAGTTCAGCGCGGGATCGATTACCAGCGGTTTCGATTTATCGTAAGCGCCGACCTCAAATCCCACACGGTTTTCAGCCAGCATGACAAATCTGCCTGCGACCGGCTGGTGGGCGCCCGCTAGGGTTTCCTGCGGCTGGTAAATCACCGGTTTGTGGAAACGAACTTCGCCACCCGATGTCGGGATCACCAGGTCCCCGCCAGCGTCAATGGTGAGCGTTGGGGATTTGTTGCTGCCATTAAAAGTCAGGGCGATGGCTTTCGGGTCGGCGCCCGGGCGAACGACGAAGTCATACTCCAACTGCCGCTGGTTACCGTAATAGACGAGGTCAACGCCGGGATAAACATCCGAGTATTTCACCCTGGAGTACGTGGGGACATTTCGATGCCATTTCGCGGGGTCTTGCCCAATAAAATAGTTATTCCGACCCGGCAGTGGATCGAGCCCGACCAATTGCGGGTGGGGATTCCCCTGAACCAACTTCATGCGCAGGACGTCCGCTTGGGTTGCGAGAGGGGCCTTTCGCCGCAGCCGATCACGCAAGCCTTTCGAGACATGGCTGCGGTTTGAGTCGGCGCGAAGGGTGAGGACTGCTTCGGTTCCCGTCAGGAATAGGGCGTAATGATTGCCGCGCGATAGAAATTTTACCTGCGGGTCGGTCTGTCCGACGTTGGGCTCGAACGAAAGCGGAAGCCCACTGCGGGATACCTTGACAAGGCGCGGTGACGTTGCAGATCCTTTCAAGGCTGCCGATTTCAGCGGGGTTTGCTTGCTGGCACGCGGGGACGAAGAGAGGCCAGAAATGCCTGCGGAATCTGCCCTGACAATGAGCACAGTGGCCACTGACGAAAGAGCCGCCAGCAATGAAGCCGCAACCAGGCACGTTCTGTATCTGGATTTCGACACACGGGTCTCGAGACCTGTCATTTTTTCCTCCTACCCAGATCTTGTTCGAAAAAAGTGAGGACTGGGATGCGCGCCTTTTACCATTTCACATTCTTCTCTGTCAACATATTTCTCCAGAAAGACTTTTTGTCGAAAGGAGATGTTAACTTTAATAGCAGTATCTGACGAAAGACTCAAACCTGCGGAGTTAGGGCAGCTTTCCAGCTTGCGGCAGGTTTGACTCTCGAAGGCCAATTCGCCGGTTCGAGACTCGCCACACTGCCGGCGTTCGAGCACAGGGAATTTGACCCGCGACGGCTCCATCTGCTACTTTTAATGATTGTATTTTGAATCAGGGAACGAACCGAGGAATGTCAAACGTCAAGATTACCTTCCCCGACGGGGCC
>CAYZVR010000167.1:0-616 GCA_964481715.1 uncultured Acidobacteriota bacterium
GTCCACCGCTTAGATTCCCGCTTTCGCGGGAATGACCGCAGAAGTCAATGGAGCATGAGTTGCCAATCTGGTCCACTACCCCTTCCTTCGCCGCGTTGAAGCCGCCGGAAGGGTTGTGCTAGCATGGCGGTTTGCTTCGCAGGCACAGCAGTCAGCCTTTCAAGTCCAGACTCCCAAGGAGTACCCGGTGAAAATTTACGAGGGTGAAAATCTCCGCAACGTCGCCCTGGTGGGCCACGCCGATACGGGCAAGACACAACTGGTCTCTGCGCTCCTGTTTACAGCCGGAATGGTGAACCGGCTCGGCAAGGTGGATGACGGTACATCCGTTACCGATTACGACGAAGAGGAAATCGAGCGCAATTTTTCCATCAGCGCAGCACTCGCCTGTGCCGAGTGGGGCAAGGTCAAGATCAACTTCATTGACACCCCCGGCTTCAATATTTTCCTGCACGAGACAGAGGCCGCGCTGGTCGCGGCGGACGCTGGGCTGGTGCTGGTGCACGGCGTCGCGGGAGTGGAAGTCCAGACCGAGAAGACCTGGCGGTTCTGCGAAAAATACGGTTTGCCAAGGGCTCTGGTGGTCAACCAGATGGACCGCGACCGGGCGAGTTTT
>CAYZVR010000167.1:626-8601 GCA_964481715.1 uncultured Acidobacteriota bacterium
AACGCCTTCGGCAGGTCGGTCATTCCCGTGCAACTCCCCGTGGGTGAGGAAAAAAATTTCACCGGCGTCATCGACCTGGTCCGGATGCGCGCGGCGCTCTACGAGGCGAACGGCTCGGGGAAGGCCAGAGACGCGGACATTCCCGCGGAACTTGCGGAAGCCGCCGGCAAGGCGCACGAGGCGCTGGTCGAAATGGTCGCGGAAGGCAACGACCAGTTGATGGAAGAATTTTTCGACAAGGGTACGATTCCGGTCGAAGACCTACTGCCCGGGCTGAAGCAGGCGATCGCAGAGAAGCGCATCACGCCGGTGCTGGCGTGCGCGGGCCTGCCAAACATTGGAAGCGAAAGCCTGCTTCATTTCATCGTGGATTACTTTCCTGCGCCGGTCGAGCGCGGCGAAGTTGAAGGTCTGGAACACGAGGGCGGTGAGGCGCGGAAGCGCAAAATCGCTGACGGACAGCCTGTGTCGGCCTACGTATTCAAGACCGTCTCGGACGCCTTCGCAGGGCGCGTCAGCTATTTTAAGGTGATGTCCGGCGTGTTGCAGAACGAAGCGAACCTCGCCAATTTCAACCGCGGGGGGACGGAGCGCCTCTCGCACATCGCCGTGTTACAGGGCAAGACTCAGACGCAGGTTGCGGAGCTTCACGCCGGCGACGTGGGCGTGGTGGCCAAGCTCAAGGACACCGCAACGGGCGACACGCTGGGCGACAAATCCGCTCCCATCGTTTATCCCAAGGTCAAGCTGGCGGAGCCCGCCATTTCGTTCGCCATTGAGCCCAAGTCGCGCGGCGACGAAGACAAGCTTTCGACGGCGATTCACAGAATGCTCGAGGAGGATTTGTTGCTGCGCTTCTCGCGCGATCCGCAGACCAAGGAGTTTCTCCTTTCGGGCTCCGGGCAGCAGCACGTTGAAGTGGCGGTCTCGAAGCTCAAGCGCCGTTACAACGTCGAGGTCACGCTCAAGGCGCCCAAAATTCCTTACCGTGAAACCATTCGTGCCAAAGCCGACGCGCAGGGCAAGCACAAGAAGCAGACCGGCGGACACGGCCAGTACGGCGACTGCTATATCAAGATGGAGCCTTTGGTGCACGGCTCCGGATTCGAATTCGTCAACGACATCTTCGGCGGCTCGATTCCCAAGAACTATATCCCCGCCGTCGAAAAGGGTATCGTCGAGGCCGCCGCCAGAGGATACCTGGCGGGTTATCCCGTCGTGGATTTCCGCGTCATCCTTTACGACGGCTCTTATCACGACGTGGATTCGTCCGAAATGGCCTTTAAGCTAGCGGGGTCGAAGGCTTTCAAGGCGTGCATGCTGCAGGCCAAGCCCTGCCTGCTCGAGCCCATCATGAACGTGGAGATCACGGTCCCGGAAAATTATTCCGGTGACATCATGGGCAACCTGAACAGCCGCCGCGGGCGGATTCAGGGAATGGATTCGAAAAGCGGCTCGGCGATCGTCAAAGCGCAGGTGCCGCTGGCTGAAATGCTCACCTACGCCTCAGACCTCACTTCCATGACCCAGGGGCGCGGAACCTATTCGATGGAGTTCTCACACTACGACGTGGTGCCGCAGCAGACGGCGGACAAGATTGTCGCCGCCGCGCGCGCCGCAGGACACGGCAAAGAGGAAGAGGAAGAGTAGAAATCGCGCAGTAATTATTTCCCCGGCGAGGACGCCCAGGATCACCGTGGACGCGAAAGAGATCAAGAGTCCGTAAACCTCAAACTCTCCACTGGAGCCGGCCGTGAAGACGCTTCGAACTCTGCTGGCCCTTTTGCTCGTCATCCCGCTTGCTGCTTCCGCCGCGCAGAATGCTTCCACCCACTCGCCGGCGCATCCCGATTCACCCCTCAAAATGCGAACCCTCGAATGGAACACATATCTTGACAGAGTCGAGGGCGCGTGGATGGGCAAGATGATCGGCGTCACGTTTGGCGCGCCGTGGGAATTTCGCTACCAGGGCGTGCCTGTCGGATTCGACATCACTGACTGGCCGTTTTCCCCATCGCACATGCGCGATTATCTGGCGCGCGCCGCGACGGGAAATTGATTTTGGAAATTCCCGAGCAATCTCCAGAAGCTCCTGCTCGGCTCGAACAGATTCGCTGGGAAGGTGACAGGCCGGTCCTGAAGTAGAGACGCCTCCGCGGTTCAAGGTGGTTCCCCATGTTCGTCCCGGAAATTTACGCTGTCGCACTCGTCATGATGATCGTCAGCATGTTGTGCTGGGGAAGCTGGGCGAACACGCAAAAGCTTTGCAAAAACTGGCGGTTCGAGCTCTTCTACTGGGATTACGTCTGGGGAATCCTGATCATCGCGGTGGTGCTGGGCGCGACGCTTGGCCGTACCGACCCTGCCAGTCCCGACAGTTTTCTTCAAAACCTCCACTCAGCAGACGCGCGCAACCTGGCTTACGCTGTCGTGGGCGGGATCATTTTCAATGTCGGAAACATTCTCCTGGTGGCGGCGATTGAAACGGTGGGGCTCGCCGTCGCCTTCCCGGTGGGGATCGGTCTCGCGCTGGTTATCGGCGCGGTCCTGAATTATCTGGTCACGCCCAAAGGCAACCCGCTACTTTTGTTCGGCGGCATCGCTCTGGTTTGCCTGGCCATTGTTTTCGACGCGCTCGCTTACGGCAAGATTTCCAAGGACACCAAAGTTACGACCAAAGGAATCGTTCTGAGCGTTTTGGCGGGCATCGGCATCGGAGTGTTTTATCCGCTCATCGCCAAGGCAATTCAAGAGGGCAATCATCTCGGCCCCTACACCGTGTTCTTCATGTTTGCGGTGGGGATTCTCATTTGCACCATCCCGGTGAATTACGGCCTGATGCGAAGGCCGCTCTCGGGGTCGCCGGTCGCCGTCTCGGATTATCTGGCGGGGGCCACGAAGCTTCACCTTTTTGGGATCCTTGGCGGAATCATCTGGGGTGTCGGGACGAATTTTAATTTTGTCGCTTCCTACACTCCGCTGGTCGGCCCCGCGGCGTCCTACGCGCTCGGTCAGGGCGCGACGATGGTTTCCGCGGTGTGGGGAGTTTTCGTTTGGAAAGAATTTCGCGGCGCGGGGCCGGAAGCCAAGCGCCTTCTCGCGCTGATGTTTATTTTCTTCGTGGCCGGACTGACATCCATAGCTCTCGCGCCGGTCATCAACTGAGAAGACGAAACCGTCGGCTGGATGATGAAAAGAATCGCCCTTCTCCTTTTGGCTTTCGTACTTGCGTGGCCGCAGTGTGTCTTGCACGCCGCCGACACCGAAAAAATCCCGATCCTTCTCGACACGGACATCGGCTCGGATGTTGATGATGCCTTTGCGCTGGCGCTGATTCTGGAGAGTCCCGAGCTCGACCTCCTGGGAGTCACGACCGTAAGCGGTGACACGGAGGCGCGGGCGCGCCTCGCCGCCAAAATGCTCGAAGTTGCCGGGCGGTTGGACGTCCCTGTTGCGGCGGGCGAACCCGGCAAATCGCTGCCCATCGATCAAACCCGCTGGGCCGACGGCTTCAAGAGTCCGTCGCTTGTGCCGGCCAGGGCTGCGGATTTTTTGCAGGCGGAAATCAACCGACGTCCGGAACAAATCACCTTGATTGCGCTGGGTCCTTTTACCAACGTCGCCGCGTTATTCAAGAAGGACCCGTTGACGGCGAGGAAGATCAAACAAATCGCCTTGATGGGCGGATCGGTCTTCCGCGGTTACCAGCCAGGCTCACAGCCGGAAGTTGAGTACAACATCCAGCTCGATCCCGAGGCGGCGCGCGATGTTTTTTCATCGGGAGTCCCGATCCTCATGGCGCCGCTCGACGCAACGGCCATGCTGAAGCTCGATGCCGACGCGCGTCACCGGATATTTACGCACCTCTCGCTACTCACCAACGCGCTGACCCTCCTTTACCACCTCTGGAACCACGAAACGCCGACGCTCTTTGACCCGATGGCCGTGGCGCTGCTCCTGGATCCGAACCTTTGTGAGACGAAACCGCTCGCCATTGAAGTTGACGCGAAGGGCTTCACGCGGGTCGTGGAGGGGAAGCCCGCCAATACTACGGTGGCAGTGCGTGCCGACGCAGCAAAGTTTTTGACGTTTTATCTCGACCGTGTAGCGCCGTGACGTTCACCGCGATTGGAACGACGCGCCCGGCCGCTTTCTTCAGCGATACGCCGCGAGCTTGGCTTCGATCCGGTCGTGAATCCAGTGCGGGTCCCACCATTCGACAGGATTTACCGGAATGCCGTCGAGAAGGACGGAGAAGTGTAGGTGATCGCCGCCCGCAAGCCCCGTCTGGCCGCTCAGGCCGATGACCTGGCCGCGCTTCACGCTTTCTCCGGGCTTCACCTGAATGGAGCTCATGTGGCCGTAAAGGGTTTGCAGGCCGCAACCGTGATCAATCACCACGGCGTTGCCGTAAATGCCGAAGGTGGATGCGTGGACCACCACGCCGTCGTTCGCCGCCTTGACGGGCGTGTGCGCGGTAACGGCAAGGTCGAACCCGAGATGAGTCTGGTGGTCAATCACTTCGTTGTCGTGCGTGTAGGTGCGGCGATCCGCGAACGAGGCTTCGACTTTGGAGTTGCCGAGTTGCACGAAAGGCTCCGTCCACAGGAAGTGCGAGCTGGTTTGGCGGGAGAAGTTGACGAGCTCCTTCGCTTCGATTTCGCGCAGGGGTCCGTTTACTTCCAGAAAATTCTTAAGCAGGCTGCCCTGGTCCTGGATTTCCGCGGTCTGACTCATGATGGGGGGAACAACCCGCGCCATGAAGTCGTCGGTAACGTTGATGGTGTCCGAATGGAACTGCTTGGGGAAGACGCGGTAGTTGAAGTTCGAAACGGTCTCGTTGCCGGCGTCGTCGCGGGCGACAATTCTGGCCGGTGTATTCGGATCGACTTCGTAGGAGTAGGCAAACAGGCACAGTCGAGTCTCGGGCATTGAATCCTTAACCGGCCAGCTCGGGAAGAAATATTTCCCCACCTGAACGCCCGACTCGGCAGTTCCAGGTGAAACTTTGAAGACGACGAGCTCCGAGCCACCCTGGTTCACGTAATGCTGCGGCGTCATCACTTCCACCTGCGGCGGTGAGAAGCGGACCGGGACTTCGAGCGAAAACTCGCTCTTCCCGCCCCGGAAAAAACGCCCCCACGAATCGTTCGTCGCGACGGCGTGAAGCGTGGCGTGCCCCTCGCGGAGTTCGGGGAGCTGTTTGCGGCCCACAACGGCCGCAACGCTCATGCTGTTTTCTTTGGCTTTCGCCCAGAATTTCCACCAGCTCGGCGGACCTTCGCCAAAAGTCACCTCATGATAGGGAACCTGAAACGCAGCGCCACCCTGCAGGATTTCGACCTTAACGCTCTTGATGCGATGGCGGAAGTCACTCACTTCAAGCTGGATGGGCGTGCTCTGCCCGATGCCTTTCAATTGTCCCCGGAGTTGAATGGTGGGAGCTTGCTTGCTGAAGACCTTCCAGCCCAGGACGAGGAGAGCCAGGAAGACAATGACCAGGAAAAAGACGGGCCATCTTCGCGGTGCAACGTCCAAACCCCTGTAGCCCTTTTGCAATCGAGGACCTCCTGAAGACCGTCGAGCCTGCAAGCAGATTTGCCGGCGGATGGCCAGCAGAAAACCACTTGCGCTCCCCGAAAATTTTATCTTAACACAGCCGGCCACAGGCGAAGTCCGGCGTCCGGAACGCGCGCTGGCTTATTTCCACAATTCATGCGGGAATTCGAGCTGCGGGGAGAGACGAAATCACCCACCCAGGTATTTTGCGTATCGCTCCTGAAGGTAACGGTCGGTCATGCCTGCGATGTAGTCGCAGACAATCCGGTGGATGGGCTCGTGCTCAGTCCGCGCAAAGGTTGAGGCGGGCAGGCTGCGCGGGTGCTTGACGAAGTATTCGAAAAGTCCTTCCAGAGCTTTGACGATTTTTTCGCGTTCGGCGCGCACTTCACGGTGGGAATAGAGCCGCCGGAAGAGAAACTTTTTCAAGTTTCTGTTTTGGCGCGCGAGGCGCGGCCCTGCTGCCACCAGGCGGCCGGGCCCAACGCGTACCTGCTCGACCGAGCGCACGCCGGCCTTTTTCAGGCGGCCGCGTGTCGCGTCAATCAGATCGGTAACCAGCGTGTCCATCAGGCGTTTGAGCGTTTCGTTGAACTTCAGTTTCTCGGGCGCCGAAGGATACTTACGCTCGATAGGCCGATAGAGCCGATCGAAAAGCGGAACCCCCTCACGGATCAGCGACAGGGTTAAGAGTTTCGATTCGTATCCATCGTCAAGATCGGCGCAGTTGTAGGCAATCTCGTCGGTCCCATCGATCAACTGGGCTTCGAGCGGAGGCTGCTCGTCCAGGCGGTACTCCTGAAGCTCCGGGAATTCCTCCGGATCGTAGCGGCGCGAATGCTTGATGATCCCTTCGCGCACTTCGAACGTGAGGTTCAGTCCGGGAAACTCCACGTATTTCTGCTCAAAGCTCTCGACAATCCGCAAGGCATGCAGGTTGTGGTCGAAGCGATCGTGATGGCGCCTCATCAGCCGATCGAGAACGTCTTCACCCGTGTGGCCGAAGGGCGGATGGCCGACGTCGTGAACGAGGGCGAGGGCTTCCACGAGGTCGGCGTTCAAGCCCAGCGCCTTGGCAACGGTGCGGCTGATCTGTGCGACTTCAAGCGTGTGCGTCAGGCGGTCGCGGAAGTGGTCGGAGTAGCGGCGCGTGAAAACCTGGGTCTTGTTTTCCAGCCGCCGGAAAGCCCGCGAATGAAGAATCCGGTCGCGGTCGCGTTCATATTCGTTGCGATACGGATGCGGTGGCTCGGGGAATCGCCTCCCTCGTGTCTTTTCGACGGGCATGGCGTAACGGGCGAGGTCGTGCCGGTCCCAGTGCTTCATAGATTTATCAAAAAAATCGTTTCGGAGGAACTATAGCATATCAAGCGGCAGGGATTGTCGCGGTGCTGTTACCTTTTGTCGGAACGATCAGCACCCCATCGGGCGAAAATTCTGGCTTCTCGAAATTAGAATCTTGGAACGGCTCGCGACGGGTATAATAAGGGCGGTTTTCCGAGAAGTGTAATTCCCGAAGGGACATCGCCAACCACCAGGGGACGGCTGGAAGGTCCCGCTTCTGGTGTAGGAGCCCTGAACCGTGGTGCATGACACCTTAGTCTGCCTGCTTGCCGGCGGCGCCGGAGAGCGCCTCTTTCCGCTCACTCGCGACCGTGCCAAGCCCGCCGTCCCCTTCGGCGGGCTTTACCGGATCATTGACCTCACCCTGTCCAATTGCATCAACGCCGATTTGCGCCGCATCTTCGTTCTGACCCAATACAAGGCGCTTTCGCTCAACCGGCACATCCGTGAAGGGTGGTCCATGCTGCCCGGAGAGCTCGGCGAGTTCGTTCAAGTCCTGCCGCCCATGATGCGCGTCGGGGAATACTGGTATCGCGGGACGGCGGATGCGATTTTTCAGAACCTCTACTCGATCGGGAGCGAGCCCTGCAAGTATGTCCTGATTCTCGCTGGCGACCACGTTTACAAGATGAATTATCAGTTGATGCTCAAGCAGCACATCGACGCAGGAGCGGACGTCACCATCGGAACCATCGAGTTCGACCGCTCGGAAGCGTCGCGCTTCGGAATTGTGCAGCTCGACGCGCAGGATCGCATCGTCGGCTGGGAGGAAAAACCTGCCAACCCCAAGCCGTCGCCGCACAACCCTGATAAGTGCCACGTCTCGATGGGCATTTATGTCTTCAACCGGGACTTGCTGATTGATGCCCTCCTCGCCGACTCGGAAGACGCGAACTCAGACCACGATTTTGGCCGGGACATTGTACCAAAACTTCTCGAGAAGGATCGTCGAGTCTACGCCTACAATTTCATCGACGAAAACCAGAAAGAAGCAAAATACTGGCGGGACATCGGAACGATTGAGGCCTATTACGAAGCCAACATGGACCTGGTATCGGTCTCGCCCGTTTTC
>CAYZVR010000168.1:0-8553 GCA_964481715.1 uncultured Acidobacteriota bacterium
GGATAGAAATCAAACCGCGCGTCGATTCCCCCGCCACCGTAAAAACCGCGTTTGGGGTCGGCGTCATAAAAATCGTGCAGGACTCGCGTGACCTGCACGCTTTTGTGCTCGTTGAGCGGTTCCTCAAAAAGGCCCGAGGCCGAAGCAAAGGAATCAAACATCAGGTACTTCCCTACCAGCCCGCTGGAATTTGCCAGGCCGTTCGGGAAGAGGTTGGATTTCGACATCAGCAGCAGCCTTGCCGTTTCCGCGCCGTTCGCGCAGACGATCACGGTTCGGGCCGCCTGGAATTTTTCCTGCCCTTTATCGTCGAAGTAGACAACTCCTGAGACTCGGCCGCGCGCGTCAACTTTGATTTGCCGCACGTAACTGTTCGGCCGAATCTCGCATCGCCCGGTTTGCTCCGCCATCGGGATGACGGTCGCAAGCGTGCTCGACTTTGCGCTGACCTCGCAACCAAAGGCCTCGCAAAAGCCGCAGTGAACGCAGCCCGGACGGCCGCGATACGGCTGGGAAGCAATCGCCATGGGCGACGGAAACGGATGCAGACCAAGCTTGCGCGCGCCGCGCTCAAACAGCACGCCGGAAGACTTCACCGGAAGCGGTGGCATGGGGTAAGGCTTTGAACGCCAGGAGTCAAATGGACTCGCCCCGGCCAGGCCCGACACGCCCACTTCTTCTTCCACTTTGGTGTAATAGGGTTCGAGCTCACGGTAGGTAATCGGCCAGTCGGCAAAACCCGTGCCCGAAATCGGCCCCCATTTGCTGCGCTCGACGAAATCAATTTCGTGGAAGCGCCAGTAGTTGGCCGTAAAGTGCACCGTCCCGCCGCCCACCATACGCCCATAGAAGACCGCCGGTTTTATTTTCGCGGTTTCCTGCTCCGTCCTGCGGAAAGTATTTGGCTGCCGCTTCCAGTCGTTGACGAGGGCGGCCTCCCAAACGTTTTTGACTTCATCGTGCACGAATTCCGAAGGCTGCAGGTACGGCCCCTGCTCGAGCACCACCACGCGGAAACCCGTCGTGGATAATTCCTTTGCCAAGACGCCACCCGCGGCGCCCGCGCCGATGATTAGGAAATCAACTCGGTCGGTGGTTTTGAAGTGAGGCCGCGACCGGATCATTCCTTCACCTTTGTTGAGTTCGAACTTTCCCAGCCCGGATAGTCGCGGTCGTAAGTCCCGAACGGCGGCGTGAAAACGTGCGCGTCTTCCATCCCAATAAGTTTCCATCCGACCTGGTCGCGGTTGCCGCCACGCTCCGGCAGGCAAAAGAAGCCCATGATGGTGTGAGTGCGAATGAGCTCAAAGAAATCGCTCTTCTCAATCGCCTTCAAAACAGCCACCTGCTGCTCGGCGGTCGCTGCGGAAAAACTTTCGGCGCCGGGGTAGAGCTCTTTTAATTTCGCGCTGAGCTGAGTGAGACCGTCCGCGTAGGGTTTCTGCTTGTCGCGATCGAAGGTCGAGAGCGCGCGGTCGATAAAATAAACCGCGCCCGCTTCGCGCGCTCCGGGGGTACCGTCGGAGGGAATGATTTGTGCCGCGACAGCTTCCACTTCCCTGGCCTGCTCGGGAGTGAAGAATTCGAACTTGGCCGGCGCGCCCGATTGCGCGGCGTGCTGCGCGTGTTCCTGCGCGGCAACGATGGCGGGCCAATTCGCCGCGAGCCACGCAGAGCCAAGGCCCAGAGATGCTTTGGCGAAAAATTGCCGGCGGGATACCGCTCCTTCACCCATCGTCATGGGCTCACTCCTCCAGCAGAATCAGTTTACGTTCGATTCGTCCTTTGCGCGGATATTGAACGCCGGAAAGCGAGTGTGAATTTTGCGCGCCGCAAGCAAGCCGCGTCAAGCGAAAAAGGGACGGCATTCTTCCAGCAGCGCGCGCTTCGTTAAAATATGTGAACGGAATTCGTGACCGATCGGAGGACTTCTTTCCTTTCGCGGGTTCAAATGTCAAATTGATTGGAAGACTCGTTTTCACGACACTACAATTTCTTTCGACTGATACTTTTCTTTGTAAATCTCCTCGTTGACTCGCAGGCCCAACCCGGGAGAATCGGGGACCGTATAGAAGCCATTCTGGAAGGAATATCCTTCGGCGATGATGGCGTCACAGGTTGACCGGTCATCTTCCACCGCGGTGACGTTTTCAACGGCTTTCGCCAAATGCAGACCCATGAACTTGCCGACCTGCGAGGCCCAGTTATGAGGAACCGCGATCGCTCCCGCCGCCGCTCCCAGCCGCGCCATTTCCAGGTTTCCCAGGAACCCGCCGCGACGGATATCCATCTGCAGCACGTCCATCAAGCGCTCAGGCTTGAGATATGGCTCAAAGCCTTTCGGGTCGCCGAGGTTTTCGCCGTCGGCGATCAGCGTCTTGATGCCGGCTCCGGACATCTGCCGCTTCAATTGCCGGTAGCGATCCACGTTTTCCGGAAATATTTCCTCTATCCAATAGAGGTTCGCATCCTGGGTTTCGAGCAAAAACTTCCAAGCGCCCTCAAGGTCGTCGCGATAGCCGTCATTGGCATCGGCAAGTATCTTCGTTTCCTTCCCGAGGGCCTGGCGCGCCGTCTGAAGGATCTCGATATCCCTCCGCAGCCCTTCTTCTTTTCCCATCCATTTCCATCCGCGGCCGGCCTTGAACTTCAGACCCAGGTATCCGCTCTTAACAGCCTCCTCGGCTTCTTCGATGACCGCATGGATGCCCCGGTCTTTAAACCAAACATCACTGAAATAAAGCGTCCCGTCGTAAGCCTCGATGCGGTCGCGAACACTCTCGCCGATCAATTTCCACGCGGGTTTTTCGGTGAGTTTTCCGATGAGGTCGAAGAGCGGGCCATCGAGGTGCATGTAGGTTTCGAGCAAGCGGGAAAAGGCCGGCGCTCGGCCCACAATTCGACTTTCCTTCCACTCATAAAGCGCGAGCGGATCGGCGCCGACCAAACTCTTGAGCGAATTGAGAAAGGCGGAATCGGGTGGCACATAACCCATGACGCCAATGCCTTCCGCACCTTGGTCGGTGAAAATTCGAACTAATGTGTTGGAATACGTCTGCCCCTTGGGCTCCTTGTCATAGGAATTCATGGCGACAAACTTGTGGAAGCGGCCCTCAATCGTCGAGAGCGTGCAGTGGGTGATGCGCGCCTTCTGAAGTGGAAGAGCCCGCAGCGCCGGCGCAGCAGCAAGTGACAGGAGGAAAATCCTGCGGTTCATCCCAGGAACTCCGTGGTTGGAAAGCTCGGAAGTTGTCGGTTGAGATTGCGGACCACGGCGCGACGCGGCGCCTAGACCGCGGAGATTCGCTTGATCAAGTCTTCCTGCTCGGCGCGGCTTTCGGCGCCGATGGTGAAGGCGTCGAGGACACCGCTCGCGAACGCGTGCCGCAACCCCTCATCCACGCGGGTGCGCATGTCGCCTTGCCCGAGGATCTTCATGCCGATAACGGCTTTTCCGGCGGCTTTCATTTCGCGCAAAACCGACAGCACGGTCTGCGGGTCCGCGTCCATGTGCGAGCCGATGGGATTGAGCCGCGCGAGGTCCACCTGCACCCAGGGTGTTCGCGCCGCCTCGCGCAGCGCGCCGATCGAGTGGCACGAGCAGCCGTGCGCGCGGATGATTCCCTTCTCGCGCGCCTCGGAGAGGACGTCCATAGCCCCGCGGAACTTGGTGCTCCAGTTTTCCTCCGTCAAGCAGTGCATGAGGACAATGTCAAGATAGTCGGTGTCGAGCTCGCGGCGGAATCGTTCGAGGTCGGACCGCATGCCGGCGGCATCGCGCGACCAGGATTTGGTCAGCACCGTCACCTTGTCGCGAGCCACGCGCTTGAGCGCCGCGGCGGCGTGCGGATGACTGCCGTAAGAATCTGCGACGTCGAAGAAACGCAGCCCGTGGTCATAGCCGTTGACCAGCAGGTCTGACAAGCCCTCGATCCCCAGGGCGGTCTGATTCGAATGGTGGTCATAACCGACCGTGCCGGTGCCCATAGCCAGGCGAGTGGTGCGAATTCCCGTCTTGCCCAATACCACGGAATCCGCAGCGCTGAATTGACCCGTCGCCGCAGGGAGTGCTCCAGCGAGCGCGCGCGACCCAAGCCAGGCCGCCCCGAGTCCCATAGCCGATCGGCTGATGAATTCCCGTCTCTTCATGACGTCACCTCTCAGCCCCGGTGTTTGATGGATGGAGCTTTAAAACTGCCGCTCTCCAGGCCCATCCCTTGGTGGCTGGCCCCAAACTAGCACGGGAGACGGGCTTCCGCAAATCGAATCGTGGACTAGGAACTGCCGGTCGTCCTTCTGAGAAGCTTGGGATTATTTCTTGGCGGCGGGTGCTGGTAGGGCTTCGAGCATCTGCTCTTTGCGCCAGATGAGAGCGTTGGTATCGTAGGCGGCGATTTCAAAACCCTGTCCGTGGATGATGGCATCGCACGGGCAGGCTTCAACGCAATAGCCGCAAAAGATGCAGCGGTTGTAGTCAATGTTATAAACCTTGGCGTAGCGCTCCGCCGCGCTGATGCGATGGTCAGTGGTGTTCTCCGCCGCTTCGATGTAGATGCAATTGGAGGGACACGCCGCCGCGCACAGGAAGCAGGCAACGCATTTCTCCAGTCCGTTTTCGTCCCGGCGCAGAACGTGCACACCGCGATAGCGGCTTTCGAAAGAGATTCCCTGATCCTCGGTATCAACCCGGCCGTTTTCCACTTTGGTGAAGGTAAGGCGCGAACCGTCGCCGGCCTGCGCTTTTCCTGCGGGGTAATTCTCCGTCACCGTTGGGCGCAACATGGTCTTGAAAGTGACGGCGAAACCCTTAGTCAGCGCGACAGCGGAGTCGGCAATTTCTCTGAGAATGTTCGGCATGAATTCCCTGAGTGCCAAGTATATGAGATCGCGTTTCACAGGTCAATCAATCGGCTGGTCGAGGCAACACCGGAGATTTCCGCCCGAGCGATGCAACGGCTTCCGGGCGGAACGAATCTATTTATGCAGGGCTATGCAGAGCTTGTCAGCCCGTGAGAGAAAGGGTAGATTGGGCTTGAGCTGATGCTCGAAACACGGCCCGCTTCCCCGCGAATTGAAACCCGGCGCTTGCGGAACCCGTCAAGAGGAGGCTTCATGAAATGGTGGTCGAAATTTCTGGCGCTGTTGGTCGCCGCAGGGATGGCGATGACAGCGCTCTCATACGGAGCCGAAGCGGACCGCGCGATTCCCGCAGGAACCGATATCGAAGCGACTCTGACGACCCTGCTGAGCACCAAGACCAGCCAGGAAGGCGACCCTTTCATGGCCAAGGTCGTTGAACCCGTATTCGTTAAGGGTGAACAGATTGTCCCCGCCGGAAGCACTCTGGAAGGTCACGTTGCCTACATCAAGGACCCGGGCCGAGTCAAAAGCAAGGCCGAGATGCGGCTCGTGGCGGACAGGATCGTGACCACAGACAATTGGGAGTACACACTTACCGCGGGCCTGCAGGACGCAAGCGGGGCTGAAGGGGCCAAAGTGATCGGAGAAGAAGGCACCATTCAAGGGCCGGGCAAGAGCGTCAAAGCCGCCGCGGTTGAAAGTGGAGTCGCCGCGGGCGTCGGCGCGGGCGTCGGCGCGATCGCCGCCGGCGGTAAGGGCAGTCTCTACGGCCTCGGGATCGGAGCCATCGCCGGGATTCTTCACAACGTGGGCAAAAAGCAAAAGGATCTTATCTTGCCGCAAGGGACCGATCTCACCTTCGTCGTCACGCGAAACATCACGGGCAAGAAATCGGCCGAAGAGCCGCCAATGGTTATTTCGCAATAAAAGCCTTTCCAAGAATCGGGCGCGCCCATCCTGCCCTTCGCGCCGAATTAGGACCAGCCCACCGTTACAGCTTCTGCTTCAAATCTGCAATGATGTTCTTGCCGTGGAAACGTCCGTTCTCGATAAAGATTTCGTTGGTGTGCCTGCCGGAAACGACAACCCCTGCGAGATAAAGCCCCGGGACATTACTCTCCAGGGTCTTCGGGTTGCATTGCGGCCGGTAACTTTTGGAATCCACTTCGACTCCCGCGCTCTTCAGCAAATCAACGTCCGGGTGATACCCCGTGAGCGCAAAGACAAAATCATTTTCCAGCCGCTGCCGCTCACCCGCGTTCCGCTCGACCACAACGTAGCCCTGGGTAATTTCACGGACCTGGGTTTCCAACAACGCCCGGATTGAATTCTCCTTGATGCGGTTTTCAAGGTCCGGCCTGATCCAGTATTTGATATGCCGGCTCAGTTCGCTCCCGCGATAAATGAGCGTGACCTCCGCGCCGTGACGAAAAAGGTCGAGCGAGGTTACGGCGGCGGAATTTGCGCCGCCGATGACCGCCACTTTCCTGCCATAAAACGCGTGCGCTTCGAGCGCGTAGTGCGAGACCTTGGGCAAATCCTCGCCCGGAATTCCCAAATAGTTCGGGAGGTCGTAATATCCCGACGCGATGATGACCTTGCGCGCGGTGTAATTCTTTTTTTCCCGATCTCGCGACAGCGTTTCTACGCGGAACGCGCCATCGGCGCCCTTGACGGCGAGGACAGCCTCTTCGTAGTGGATGGGCAGGCGGTAGTAATCCGTCACGCGGCGGTAATATTCCAGCGCTTCCGCGCGCGCCGGCTTCACGTTAATGCTCGTAAAAGGCAGGTCGCCGATTTCCAGCCGCTCGCGGTTTGTAAAGAACGTCATGCTGGCGGGATAACTGAAGAGGGAGTTGACCAGGCACCCTTTCTCAACGATCACGAGCTTCAGCCCGGCGCGCTGTGCTTCAATCCCGCACGCCAGGCCCGTCGGCCCCGCCCCCACCACCAGCACATCGTAGATTTCCGCCATCGAGTTCAATTCCTCCATGCTGTCTTGGGTCTTCGTCTTCAAGCTCAGGCTATTGCGCGGACGCCTGCACCAGTTCGCTCAGCTCTTTCTTGAAACGGTCGAACGATTCGAGAATCGCGACCGTTGCCTCAACCGATTGATTTTTCCAAACAAATTTCTTCGCCCCTGCCTTCTCGATTAGCATGCCGACGCCTTCTCCAATGCGATACCCCGCTTCGCCAAAAATTTGCAGGCGACCGCCGGAAGGGTCGAGCAGCGCGACAAAACCGTTCTTCTCAACGGGCAGATAACGCACTACGTGCTCGATCGCCACAAACTGGAAACCGGTCGCGAGCAGCCTTCCGAGGACCGCGATTTGCCCGGGGGTCAGTTCGGTTGGCGGGGTCTCATTCATGCCAGCATGCAGTTTAGTCGCCGCCGGGAATTGGCCGCAAGAGAACTTGGCGGCGGTTGGGACGGCAGATCCCGGCGACTCGATGCATCGCGATCGGCTTTCCCCAGAAGACTGCTGAGTTCAGGTCAGCCCCCGGTTTCGAGCATCTCGATCACTTGACGCAGAGTCTGGATGATTTCTTCGCGCTGGATGCTGTTCTTCCGGAACTGCACGACCAGCTTGAAGTCTTTGGTGGGAGGGACAAAGCGGAAGACTGCGTCGCGCGGCTTCTTGTCGGGCTGCCGTTCCTCGCGGGCCTGGTCGCGCGTGACCATCCCGAGCGCAAAGCGCCGGACAAGGTCTTTCATCTTCGCTTCGCTTGGCTGGCGCGCCACCTGGAGCAACTGAGATTTGGAGACGATTGCTTTCTCAAAGCACAGCGCCTTGATTTCGTCCGGAATGCCTCGCAGGCTCAGCGATTCGGTGATGGACGAGCGACCCTTTCCGATTTTTTTCGCGATCTCTTCGTGCGTCAGGGCGAAACGGTCACCGAGCGCCTGGATGCCATCCGCCTCTTCAAAGGGCGTCAGGTCCTTGCGCTGCAGGTTTTCGATGAGGGCGATTTCCAGCGTTTCCGCGTCGTCGGCGTCTTTCTCGATGCAAGGGACTTCGGCCAGGCCCGCAGAGCGCGCTGCGAAGAACCGCCGCTCGCCGGAGATGATCATGTACTTCTCGGATTCGGAGAGATAGCGCACGAGCAGCGGCTCGAGGACGCCTTTCTCGCGCACCGACTCGATGAGCCCTTTCAGGTCGCCGCGGTCTTTGCGCGGCTGGTCGGCGTTGGGCACAATTTTTTCGATGGCGATCATCTTGCCGATCGCGGCGCCGCTGCGCGAGATGATTTCCTCCACGTAGTGCGCGTTGTGCCGCATCTTGACGGTTACGGGCAATCCGGCTCGTCTACTTGGTGACACGTTGCAAAACCTCCCGCGCCAGCTTCTCGTACTCCTGGGCTCCCGAGGAATCCGGCGCATAGCTGAAGATCGTTTCCTTGTACGCCGGGCTCTCCTCCAGGCGCACGTTTTTACCGATGACGGTTTTGAAAACCTTGTCACCGAAAACTTTTCGAACCTGTTTGTGAATGTCGCGGGCGAGGTTCGTCCGCTTGTCGTATAGCGTCACGACGATGCCGAGTAGTTGAAGCTCGGGATTCGGCCGCTGGCGGATGCGCTCGAGCGTTTCGAGCAGGTCGTCGGTCCCCTCCAGCGCGTAATAAGCCGCCTGAATCGGCACAAGCAGGTGCGTGGCGGCCACCAGCGCGTTGACGGTCAGCAGGCCGAGCGCC
>CAYZVR010000169.1:0-7613 GCA_964481715.1 uncultured Acidobacteriota bacterium
TGATAGTAGGCGCTGAGCACGTACAATCCGCGTGATATTCTTCCATTGAGAATGACCAGACGTGCCATCATCTGCACCGCGTTAGTCGTGTTGGTTGGAATGACGGGAGTCGTGGAGGCGGCCGATCCACCGAGCGTCACCGTGCGGCAAACGCGGTCGGCCGAGATCAACCTCGACGCCCGACTGGACGAACCCGCCTGGCGCGACGCTCCGGTCGTGAGTCTCACGCAGCAATCGCCAAAGCCGGGCGCCCCAACGCCTTTTGTAACCGAGGTTCGCGTGATCGCCACCGAGGATCGTATGTACTTCGGCTTTCTCTGCCGCGACCCTGAACCCAGCCGTATCGCAGTCCATACGATGCAGCGTGATGACGAGATGCCCGGCGATGACACCGTCACGGTCGTGCTCGACACGTACGGGGACCGCCGCACCGGATACTTCTTCAAGATCAATGCTGCGGGGGCGCGCACCGACGGCCTTATTTCGAACCCCGAAAACCCGTCGCTGGATTGGGATGGCATCTGGGATGCCCGTGCGGCGCGGACGGGGGACGGATGGACGGCCGAGATCGTCATACCCGCGCGCACCCTCAGCTTCACCAGCGGGCTTGATCAATGGGGGCTGAACCTGGAGCGTTTCATCGCGCGAGATCGCCTTGCCTTGCGCTGGGCGTCGCCGACCCTCGACGCATTTATCGCCGACCTTAGCAGGGCGGGCGTGTTGCGCGGCCTGGGCGAAATGAAGCAGGGACTAGGGTTCGAGCTGAGCCCCTATGCGACCGGCCGAATGAATGACCGTTTTCACGAAAATCCGCGGGCATGGCAAGGGGCCGAAGGCGGTGAGTTCACCTGGAAGGTTACGCCACACCTGGTGACGGTCCTCACCGCCAACACCGATTTCGCGGAGACCGAAGTCGATGCGCGGCAAATCAACCTCACTCGTTTCCCGCTTTTCTTTCCGGAGAAGCGCGCATTCTTTCTTGAAGGAGCCAACCAGTACGACTTCGGCGTCAGTTCGCAGTTTATACCGTTCTTCAGTCGGCGTATCGGTCTGCTGAACGGAGAGGTGATACCAATCGACGCCGGGATCAAGCTGAATGGCCGAATCGGCAGGTTGAACGTCGCAGCCCTCGATGTCCAAACACGAGAGGTGCGTACCAGCACGGCAGATGTGCCGAGCACCAACCTGCTTGCCACACGCGTGTCTTACGACGTGACCGACAAGTTTCGGGTCGGCACGATTTTGACGAACGGAGACCCGGAGGGGCTGCGTACAAATCGGCTGGTCGGGTTCGACGCTAATTGGCGGACATCGACATTCATGGGTAATAAAAACCTCCTGGCCGGCGCATGGACTGCACGAACCGAAGGAAATCTGGGCCCCGGAAGCCGCCAGGGCTGGGGTTTCAAAATCGATTATCCAAACGATTTGTGGGATTGTTTCACATTGCTAGACCAGTATGGCGAAGCGCTCGACCCTGCACTGGGCTTCTTGCCCCGCCCCGGGACGCGGCAACTGAACGTAGGGTGCGACTGGCAACCGCGCCCTTCCAAGAGTGGGTCCCTGCGCTGGATTCGGCAGGAGTTTTTCGAGAACCAATACACTCGCGTCACAGATGCGCAGGGAATAGTGGAGACGTGGCGGTACTTCATGGCGCCGGTAAACGTTCGCCTTGAAACGGGCGACCGCTTTGAGTTCAACTGGGTGCCCGAGTACGAGTTCCTTCCTGCGCCATTTGAGATCGCGCCTGGCGTCGTGCTTCCGCCCGGCCCCTATCACTTCTCACGATTCCGACTGGAAGGTGAGACGAGCCCGCATCGGCGGCTCCAGGCGGGCTCCACCACCTGGTTCGGTAATTTTTACGACGGCACGCTTACGCAGTGGGAGAACTACCTCCGATGGACTTCGCCGGGTGCGCGCTGGAATCTTGACATTAGCACCGAGAATGATTTTGGCCGACTCCGAGAGGGAAACTTTGTCCAGCGGCTCTGGCAACTGAAAAGCGGCTTCTCCTGGAATCCCAACCTGGTGCTTACGTCATTCGTACAGTACGACACGGAATCACAGAAGGTCGGCACGAACACCCGACTGCGCTGGACGATCCGCCCAGGCAATGACCTGTTCATCGTGTGGAACCGCGGCTGGCAAAAACTCGCTCTACGGCCCGGTGATCTGATGCTCATTCCTGATAGCGAGATGATCGCCGTAAAGCTCCGCTGGACGTTCAGGTTTTGATTGGCGGCGGCTCACCTCACCCTGGGTGCGCCCAGGAATAGAATGAGGCTTGGACGTGGATCGCGATGCTCTTGGCCCGGCATCTGATGTTGCAACGACACCGTCCACGCTGCGAAAGTATTTGCTGTACTTCCTCTTTTCGAAAGGAGTAACACCAAATGAAGAAACTTCATTACGTGCAGGCACGAATTCTTCTTGGGACATTTTTGGCGTTGGCGCCTGTTCTGATGGTTGCCGCACAGTCGGGTGTAAAGAAATGGAGTTTTGACAGCGACGTGGAAGGGAAGCCGCCAGCAGGTTTTACTTTTGCTCGGACGGGGCAAGGCAGCGACGGTCAGTGGATGGTCAAGAAAGATGAGTCTGCGCCGTCGAAATCCAACGTTCTGGCGCAGACGTCCGAGGACAAAACCGACTATCGCTTTCCGCTGGCAATCGCCGAAGGCACAAGCTACAAGGATTTCGCGCTCAGCGTGAAGTTCAAAACGATTTCAGGGACGGTTGATCAAGGCGCCGGGCTCGTGTTCCGCTTGCAGGACAAGGACAACTACTACATCGTGCGGGCCAACGCACTGGAGGACAACTATCGCTTGTATCACGTCGTCAACGGCAGGCGTATTCAGTTTGCCGGGTCGAATTTCAAGGTCGCGCCAGGAGTCTGGCACCAGATGCGGGTGGAAGCGCGCGGCAACGAATTTCGCTGCTATTACGATGGCCAGTTGAAGATTACGGCTCAGGACGGGACCTTCAAGGACGCGGGAAAGATTGGCCTTTGGACCAAAGCCGATTCGGTGATTTACTTTGACGACCTCACGGTGGAAGACCTGGGCAGCGGGCACAGCACGCTTCCGTTGGGAAAGACCCTGGCCCAAAGGCTCGTTGATGAACTTGCGAAAAAACATCCGGAACTCGTGCGCATCGGACTCCATGTGACGCCGCCTGGCAATTCGGATAACATCATCGTTGCGTCTAACGTCGCGGCAAAGCTCGGTCAGAAGTCCGACCCTGAGGACTTGCAGGCTATGAAGACAGGACGGCCGGTTGTGCTCAAGGAGGGTGAGAATTTTGATGTAACGCTGGCGCTGCACGATGCCACGAGCAAGATCATCGGCGCCATCGGTTTGACCTTGAAGCCCGCCGCCGGCGAGCACGAAGGAGGCGCCACGCGTCGCGCGAGAGCGATAGCCGGCGAGCTTGAAAAACGGATTCCTTCGAGAGACAGCTTGTTTGGTTCGTAAGGGTAGCGGTCTCTCCATTCATCATTCGTTCTGGCTGAGGTGGTCGGAAAAATTCCAAGATAATGTCGTTAGGCAGGTAGACGTAGTTAGAATATGAGGCTGCGCCATAGACTCTAAGTAGGAGGGCTCCCATGTATTCCAGTCGGTGTATTTCCACTCTCATTTCGATTCTACTGATTCCCGTGTTGTCCGCTGCTCAGGGTTTGAACACAAACGCCATTGACCAGGCTCTGGGCCGATCCGGAACCAAGATGGGGGATTCCTACAAAGTGGGCTTTCCTCGGACCGACCTTCGCGTGAAGCTGGACAGGGTGGTCATCAAGCCGGGTCTTGCGCTGGGCTCGTGGGCGGCATTCTCCGGCACCGACTCGAACGCGGCGGTGATGGGCGACCTGGCTCTCCTCCAAGCCGAAGTGAACCCCGTGATGGCGAAGCTCCGGCAGGGCGGAATTGAAATCACGGCGCTCCACAATCATCTGCTTAACGAACGCCCACACGTGATGTACATGCACTATATGGGGAGCGGCCGTGCGGTGGACCTTGCCAAGGCACTTCGCGCGGCTTTGCAGGTCTCAAAAACGCCTTTGGGCAAACCCGTGGAAGCCACGAGCAAACCGGAGTCACAGCCCGCCTTCGTGAAAACCGTCGAACAAATCTTGGGGCGCAAAGGCGCCCTGCACGGCGGCGTCCTCGCCTTCGGCATCACGCGCGGTGAGATTGTTACCATGCACGAAACGCTCATTCTTCCCTCCATGGGCATCGCGGAAGCGATCAACTTTCAGGAAGCGGGGAAGAATAAAGTGGCAACCACCGGAGATTTCGTTCTGACCGCGGACGAAGTGAATCCCGTCATCTCTGCGCTCGAAGCGCACAACATCCAGGTGACGGCGCTGCACAACCACATGCTCGAGGAAACGCCGCGCCTCTTCTTCATGCACTTCTGGGCTGTGGGCAGTGTGGAGTCGGTCGCGGGTGGCATCAAGGCGGCGCTCGAGAAAGTTCATACAAAGTAGCTGGTACTAACTCGAAGCGCGCATCACAGCGGCAAGAGGCCGTCACACCTTGCGGCTCAACCGAAACCTGTTTTTGATTTACTCCGCGGCGTTTCTGCGGGCGTGCGGCGTCGGCCTGACGGGTGTCATCCTCGGCATCTACCTCAGCCAGGGAGGATTCTCCGCGACCTTTATTGGCGTGGCCGTGGCGGCGGGCTTTGTCGGCGCGGCACTCGCGACGCTCGCGGTCAGCTATCACGCTGACCGGCTGGGCCGCCGGCGGACGCTGATTGTGCTTTCCCTCCTCGCCGCTCTGGGCGGCGGAGTCGCGCTCGCGACAAGCCGGCTTTTCGTTCTTCTGCTCGCCTTCATCGGAATGGTCAATGGCATGGGGCGCGACCGCAGCGCCGCCTCCGCGCTCGAGCTGGCGATTCTCCCCGGCTCCATCCCCGACGAACGCCGCACCATGGCGCTGGCCTGGTACAACCTGGTACTCGACGCCGGGCACGCCTCGGGGGCACTGTTGGCGCTTGCGCCGTACCTGCTCCGGCAGTGGTTTGAATTCACTCCCATCGCGTCCTACCAGATGACCTTCGCCATCTTTTCCGCCGTCAATTTGCTCGGCGGAATTTTCTACCTTTTCCTTTCGCCTCAGATGGAGGTGGTAAGCGCGGGCGCGGCGAAAGGCATTGCGTCGCGCGTCTCACCTGAGTCGAGAAGAATTGTCATGCGGCTCGCGGCGCTTTTCAGCCTGGACGGTCTGGGCGGCGGATTTCTGACCGGCACGCTGGTCGCTTACTGGTTCTTCCGCCGGTTCGGCGTGACGGAGGCGAGCCTCGGCCCGCTGTTCTTCGCCGTGCGCGTCGTGAACGCCGGCTCTTACCTCATCGCGGCGTGGCTGGCGAGGCGCATCGGGCTGATCAACACGATGGTTTTCACGCACATTCCTTCAAGCCTGTTTCTGATGGCGGCGGCGCTAGCGCCTTCGTTCCGATGGGCCGTGGCGTTATTTATCGTTCGAGAATTTCTGGTGGAAATGGATGTCCCGACGCGACAATCGTATACGGTCGCCGTCGTCCGCCCGGAAGAACGCACTTATGCGAGCGGCTTCACGGGCCTGACTCGCGGCCTCAGCTGGGCCGCGGGTTCAACGTTTGCCGGTTACGTGATGCAGCACCTGGCGCTCGCGACGCCGCTCTTCCTCGGCGGCGGGCTGAAGATCGTTTACGACTTTCTTTTGTTCGCCGCGTTTCGGCGCGTGAAGCCACCGGAGGAGCAGACGGTGGGCTCGCTGCAGCCCTCCCGTTAAGAAACTCGCGAGTCAAATCGCCGAGCTGAATTTTCGGAAGAGAATTGAAGGGTTCGGACTGCCCAGCCGCCGTTACGCGAACGCCTTCTGTATATTCTCGAGAATGACTTCAGCGAATTCCCGCGCTAGCCATTCGGCATGGGCGAGTTCATCGGCGGGGCGGCTATGCGTCAGGGCCAGGCACTTCATGCCCGCCGAGTGCGCGGCGCGAACCCCGGCCGGCGCGTCTTCAATGACCAGGCACTCCGAAGCTTTGAGCGGGTCTCCCTGAAATTGCGGCAGGCGGTTCAGACCCGCAAGCGCTTTCAGAAAAATCTCCGGATCGGGCTTTGACCTTTCTGTGTCGTCAGACGTCACGAGAAGTTGGAAGGACTCGCGCAAGCCGATTTTCGAGAGTAAATGTTCGACTTCACTGCGCAGGCTGCCGCTCGCGATGGCGAGTGGAAAGCGCGCGGCCACGCGGCGGACGAATTCGACAGCGCCCGGCAGCGCGGGCAGGCCGTCGCGAATGGCCTCGGCGTAGGTGCGGAACTTCCACGCGATCAGCTCGTCGCGCCGCGCGGTGTCAACCGCGCGTCCGTGGCTACGGTAGAGGTGCTCGACGATACCGCGGTCGTCGAGCGCCAGGTAATTCTGGAAGTAATCCTCTTCGGTCATCGTCCAGCCTTCCTGCGCGGCCATCTGCACGGTGATCTTGAAAATAAGCGGCTCGCTGTCGACCAGGACTCCGTCGAAATCGAAGATGATGGCGCGTAGCAAGCCTGATGACTCCATTAAAGAATTGTATGTCCAGCTGCGTTCCTGCAATTGACAATTGCCGATGCGCGGGCCGAACCGCGAGCCGTCGAGCAGCGCGCTATGATACACTTTGGTTTTCGGTTGCGGCAAGGCGTAGAAACGTTGGCGAGAACCTTTGTCCGGTTGTCCTTCAATCGAGCCCTGCTCTTTTGTGACCGCGTTTGCACTCACTGCATCCAATGGGAGAGAGGGCACCGCGAAGGAACAGCGCCTCATGACCCATAATCTGAGCATTCCGATAGCTTTCGTCGCCGGAATTGTTTCATTTCTTTCGCCGTGTGTGCTGCCGCTGATTCCCGGCTACCTCTCGATGCTGTCCGGCGAATCCATCGAAGTGATGAAGGCCGATGCGGGAGGCTCACTGGTCGGCCGGATTTTTGCAAATTCGCTTGCCTTCGTCGTGGGCTTCTCGGTGGTCTTCATCGCCCTGGGCGCTTCGGCGTCGGCCGTCGGCCGGTTCCTGCTCGCGCAGCGATCGCTCTTCAACATCGTTGCCGGTGTCATCATCATCATTTTCGGGCTGCACTTGACCGGGCTGATCAAAATTCCTTTTCTCTATCGGTCCAAGCAAATGGATACGGGCGCTCCGAAACGCGGCATGGCGGGATCGTTTCTGCTGGGGTTCGCTTTCGCCTTCGGCTGGACGCCCTGCATTGGTCCGATTCTGACTGGAATTCTGGCGGTTGCCGCCACGCGCGACACGGTCTTCCAGGGCATGTTCCTGCTGGCCGTTTATTCAGCCGGCCTGGCGATTCCGTTCCTCCTGACCGGACTGGGGCTCAGCCAGTTTCTGAAACTCTACGGCAGGTTCCGGAAACATTTGCAGGCGGTGGAGGTGGCCTCCGGAGTTCTGTTGATCGGCCTCGGCGTGTTGATGGCGTTCAACAAATTCACCGTCCTCTCCGGGTATCTTACGTTCCTAAACCGTTTCACGCTGTAGCCGGACAGAGGCTGCCGTTGCAGGCGCCCTGCAATCATTTCCGAGGTCCTGGGTCGTGCATCCGATTTTATTCAGAGCGGGCTCGGTTCAATTGCCAACTTACG
>CAYZVR010000169.1:7623-8536 GCA_964481715.1 uncultured Acidobacteriota bacterium
GCATCGGAAAGCGCGAAGGGCTGGACACCAGCCGGTTGTTCGACTTCAGCACCTGGCTGATCATCACGGCGCTCGTGGGGGCCAAAGCGCTGATGGTGATTACCGATTGGCGGTTTTACTGGCAAAACCCCGGGAGTTTGGTGAGCTGGGGGATGTTCCAGGCAGGAGGGGTTTTTTACGGAGGTTTCATCGCTGCCGTTCTCTTTGCGTGGTGGTACACGCGGTCCAACCGGATGCCGCTGTGGCGAGTTTTCGACGTTTACGCGCCGGCGATCGCGCTTGGCCAGGCTATCGGAAGGCTCGGGTGCTTCGCGGCGGGTGACGACTACGGAAAGGCAACCACTTTTCCGCTGCACGTTGTCTTCACCGATCCTGAAGCGCTTCGCATCGGCGGCGTGCCTCTCAACATTCCCGTGCATCCGGTGCAGCTCTACGAATCTGCGGCAGCGTTTCTGATTTTCGCTTATCTCATTTGGAAGTTTGGACGCAGGATGTATGAGGGACAAATATTCGTCCAATATCTGGGCCTTTATGCGGCGGCTCGATTTTACCTCGAATTTCTGCGGGGCGATGAAGACCGCGGGTTTGTGTTCAACCATCTTCTTTCGACTTCGCAATTCATCGCGGTCATCGCGCTGTTAGTCGCCGCGGGCCTGTCGTTCTATTTGCGCGGCCGCGCGCGGCAGGCGGCCGGGCCGTCTGGCGCCTGGGCCGAGACCAAACGCGCGCGGGGCTGAAGGCGTATCGAAGGCGGCGCTGGACGTGGCATAATAGCAGGTCAAGTTTGCGCGGCGGCTTTTAACAAGGGGAGGTTCGGTGAATTCGAAAAAATTTCTGATTGGCATCCTGGCGGTGGCTGCACTCGTCGTCGGCCTCTACTTTGTGAACAGCCTGTGGATCGCCCCGCTCGCAA
>CAYZVR010000170.1:0-8528 GCA_964481715.1 uncultured Acidobacteriota bacterium
AGGGAACGTATGCGCGCCGCACTTGTCACCCAGCAGCAGCGAGTCGCACTGCGAGTAGTTGCGCGCGCCTTTCGCGCCTTTCAGGATTTTCACCATGCCGCGATAGCTGTTCTGCCCGTGCCCGGCGCTGATGCCTTTCGAAATGATGGTGCTCCGGGTGTTTTTGCCGATGTGGATCATCTTGGTCCCCGTATCGGCCTGCTGGTAGTTGTTGGTAAGCGCTACGGAGTAGAACTCGCCCACGGAATTTTCACCCTGCAGAATGCAGCCCGGATATTTCCAGGTAATGGCCGAGCCGGTCTCGACCTGCGTCCAGGAAATTTTGGAATTCTTGCCCAGACACTTCCCGCGCTTGGTCACAAAATTGTAAATTCCGCCCTTGCCATTCTTATCGCCCGGATACCAGTTCTGCACGGTCGAATATTTGATCGTGGCGTTGTCAAGCGCCACGAGCTCGACGACCGCCGCGTGCAACTGATTGGTGTCGCGCATGGGCGCCGTACAACCTTCGAGATAACTCACGGACGCGCCCTCATCGGCGACGATCAGCGTGCGCTCGAACTGGCCGGTGTTTTTGGCGTTGATGCGGAAGTAAGTGGAAAGCTCCATCGGGCAGCGCACGCCCTTGGGGATGTAGGCGAACGAGCCGTCGCTAAAGACTGCGGAGTTGAGCGTGGCGAAGAAATTATCGGTGTAGGGAACCACCGACCCGAGCCACTTGCGGACGAGCTCGGGGTGCTCGCGCACCGCTTCCGAAAACGAACCGAAGATGATGCCCACGTCGGCGAGCTTTTCGCGGAACGTGGTTGCCACCGAAACACTGTCGAACACCGCGTCCACGGCAACGCCAGCAAGGAGCTTCTGCTCCTGAAGCGGAATGCCCAGCTTCTCGTAGGTTTTGATTAACTCCGGGTCCACATCCTCCAAACGCTGCGGTCCGTCCTTTTGCGATTTCGGCGCGGAATAGTACGTCTGCGCCTGATAGTTAATGGGCGGGTAATGGACGTTAGCCCAAGTCGGCTCGGTCATGGTCAGCCAGTGGCGGAACGCCTTCAGGCGCCATTCGAGGAGCCAGGGGGGTTCGCCCTTTATGGTCGAGATCATGGTGACGATGTCTTCGTTCAGCCCCGCGGGGATCGTGTCGGCTTCGATTTCGCTCACAAAGCCGTACTTGTACTCGCGGTTGGCGAGGGTTTGGACATCATTCGTTGGAGTTGTCATCGAACTCCTCTCTGTGGACTCGCTAAAAGAATTGCGCCCGCTGTCTGATCCGCCCGGATGGCAGATGATTTCGAATTGGGCGCGCTCGAGTCCATGCTATGCAATCCGTACTAAAAGGTCAAGATTCTTTGGGCCTCGGCGTTCACCGCGGACTGCCCCCGATTTGCACAAACCCTGCTCCACCTGGGGCGTGGCCTGAGCCATCGTCGCCCAGGCTCGAAATCGTCACGGAATTCAACGCCTGGACGATGATATCGTTGACCTTGCCCAGGGGCTCTTTGACCGTGCAGGTCGGCGCTTGCGAGCAGTCGCCATGCGAGGTCACGCAGGAAGTGATCAGCAGCGGCCCGTCAATGGCGCGGATAACTTCGAAAGCCGTCACCGTCGCCGGGTCGCGCGCCAGGGAATAGCCTCCCTCGGCGCCCTGATGCGAGACCAAAAGCCCGTTTTTCACGAGCTTTTGAAGGATCTTGGCCAGCAGCTCCATCGGGATGCCGTAAGTCCTAGCAATCTCCTTGGAACTGCACGCCCCGGACGAATGCTTCATCGCCAGGTGCCTGACGGCGATCAAGCCGTAGTCCGCCTTCTTGCTCAACTTCAGCATAATCAAGTCCGACCAATTTGGTCGTATATAGAATAGTCCCGGCAAGGCAGGGTGTCAAGCGATTTTGGGTCAGTCAAAGTGAGGGGTCAGCCTTGGTTTGTGGCCGGACGATTGAGCAGTGTGGCAGGACGCGCCTTGCGTGCAGAATTACGGCGCAAGCAACAAGCTTTAAATCCGGAACGGTCAAAGCAAACCGCGATGCCGCCCCAAAGAGGGTATGACGTTCCGACTTTGCCTTAACAGCGCGGCTGGTGTATGTTTTTAGCCGAAGGCAATGCTCAAATCGGAAATTCCGGTTGGGATAAGCGCAAAGCAGAACTCGCCGCTCCTCCGACCGCACGCTGCATTTCACGGCGAGGCGAGGCAAGGAGGATCAAACCAATGAAGCCAAATCTGGCTGAGACGATTGGGCGTGCAGTAGCCGCTTCGATCTTGCTCGCCGTGTTGGCTGGTTGCGGCGGAGACGGACCTCGACAACCGGGACCTTCCGTCGCAACGACGGTTGCTATTACAGGCGGAAACAACCAGACGGGCACGGTGGGCGAGGCGCTTCCGAGTTTGGTGGTGGTAAGAGTTGACAATCAAACCGGGCGGCCGCTGCCGGGCGCAACCGTCAGATGGACGGTCACGTCTGGTGCTGGGACCGTTGACCACGCCTCCAGCGTGACTGGATCGGACGGAACCGCGAGTGCGCGCTGGACGCTTGGCACCCTGGCGGGGGCAAACGATTTGGCCGCGGCGACCGGCGCGTTGGCGCCTGTGTCATTCACGGCGACGGGCACTCCGGGTCCACCGACCAGCATTGACATTACGCCACCCGGCGATCCCGTGGAGACAGGCGACGTGGTGCAGCTGGCCGCGGCGGCAGCGGACGCTTACGGGAACGCGGTCCCGCCGACCTCGTTGAAGTGGTCATCATCCGACTCGAGCGTCGCCAAGGTGACTTTGGACGGGTTCCTGGCCGCCCTCGCGCCGGGCACCGTCTCGATCTCCGCCGGTAGCGGGAACGTCGGGGGGTTCCTCTCTTTGACTATCAACGCCGGGATCACGTTTTCCTTTGGTCCGGAGGAAACTGTATTCACGTGGACTACCGATAACTGTGAGCCTCTGGATGTCCCCGACGCTCCCGCCCATGTGGTTCGCCTCGCCGACGGCACTCTGGTGCTCATTGACGGGGACGCGCCGCGCTACTTCGCCTCGTTCGGTGCGGAGTTCTCCTCGCTGAAGCGCAATTGTGCTGCACCGGCGCTGGTTTCCCACGACAACTCCTTTCCGGACAGCTACGACAACCAGGAATGGCTTACGTCGATCTATCGCGAAGGCGATGTCATCCACGCTCTGATCCACAACGAATACCACGATCCTTTCGCCTCCAACTGCTCGCCGGGCAACACCAGTCCGGGGAATCCTTGCTGGTATAACTCGATCACGTACGCTTCTTCGACGGACGGCGGCCACACGTTTACGCACGCAACTCCGCCAGAGCACGTCGTCGCACCGCCGCCGGTGCAGTGGGACCCACAGGGCACTCCTCCCCCGCACGGCACCTTCAATCCCTCCAACATCGTGCAAGGGCAAGACAGCTTCTATTATTCGATTTTCATGGTAATCGACCGGAGCCGGAACCAGTCCCTCTGCGTAATGCGCACCCAAACCCTGGGCGACCCGACGAGCTGGCGGGCCTGGGACGGGACGGCATTCAATCTCCATATGACCAGTCCCTATACCGGACCGGCGCCCGCGAGTTGCAGCGCCGTGGTATCTCCCGCGGACGTTATGTCCCAGCCCACCCTGACCTACAACACGTACTTTGGAAAGTATCTGATGATCGGAAGCACCATCTGGGGAGGTCCCACCGAATTCGTTTGCGGCACGGGTTACATGCTCTCTTCCGACCTGATTAATTGGACGCCGAGGCGCCTCCTCCGCTCCGCAAACTTTCTGTGGATTCAAACGTGTTGGTCACCTGAGACGGTTGGCACCGCGTACTCCTCGATCATCGACCACAACGATGCCAGCGTGAACTTCGAGAGGTCCGGGCAAACTCCGTACCTTTACTTCACGCGTTTCAACGATCCCTTCCTGGACCGTGATTTGGTGCGCATTCCCATGACCATCACGGCGCATTGAAGGTGGCCTATCACACCACGCCGGGTACGCGTCCGGATTGGCGGCGCAAACAGCAAGCGGCAAAGGTCGGGGCGCGCAGAGCTGAAGCAGGTAGCGTGCTTGTCATGATTCTGCGGCTTTTCTAACTTGAGCGCACACATCACAAAACGATGTATGCGCTACCCGCGATCTGATGGTCTCAACCCAGGAGTTTGTTCAATTCGTACGGCGTTACAACCTGGAGGAAAGCCTATCCTTCATTGCGCGTATTGGTCGCGCAATCTTTGATGACACACCTCAATTCGCTAGGTCTCCCATTGGCAAGTACGTGCCCCAAGCCATAAACCTCTGGCAACTTGCGTTTCTTGCGAAGACGCTCATATTGCACTCAAATGATTATAGGGCAAAGTCTCTTGATGAACGGGAACTCTTCAAATGTGCCAATCTGTATAATGACCTCGACGACCCTTTCGTCACCAAGAACGGCAGCGAAAGAACAGTCGAGGACGCCTACAACTTCTTACTGAGAACTGCGTACCAGCAGTTCCCTTATCAGCAAAGCATCAGAAACGACTTCGGCCGCTCCCTATACCTGTATCTGGATATTAATCAGTCTGTAGGGCTAGAGAAATTTGATATCAATGAGCAGTTTCGAAAACTTCGGGGCCTTTCAATCTTGGAATTCATGGTGATCGGGATTGCGCTGTTCGCCAGTATGACAAGCGGGGAACTACCGGTGCCCGTTAGGACCGAACTGCCGAAGCTCGAGCCGTACCTGCAGCAAGGGAAAGTGGATAAGTTCCTCGCGGCCACGATGGTTGACTACAAAACCTTCCGCGACGTTCAACACCGTGAACCCACACGGGAGGGTTATGAAACATTCGAATTCAACTGCCTGTGGAAGTACCCTTTAATCAAAACGGAACGGAGCAAGCGCATCATTGCTCCAATCCCTCTATTAATCGCCCATCGAGTTACGCGGGGGCTCTACTATGATTTGCTCGACGAATTCAACATGGGTGGCAAGCGCAATCCGTTCGCCTCTTTTTTCGGGAAAGAAATATTTGAAGAGTACGTCGGGATGCTCCTGAAGAAACTGTATAAACACGGGATTGTTCTGCGCGAGCGACGCTATGCACGTGGCCTAGATACTGCAGACTGGATGATAAAGGATCGTGACGCGCTCGTCTTGGTGGAATGTAAATCCGCGGATCTCACAAAGGCGGCCAAAACCTTCGCTGAACACACGGTCCTCCAATCGGACCTCCGCAAGCGCGTAATCAAAGGAATATCGACTTGTCATCGGACTGAGAAGCATATTCGCCAGGGGGCAAGCGGTCTCGAGGACCTAGGAGGTCCGCAACGAATCCATTGTGTTATTGTTACTCTTGACTATTCTTTCTTGGCGAATTCTTCTCCCTACCGCGTCATCGTTGACCGCGAGCTAAAAGAGCGGTTGGGATTTGTCCCCTGCTACCACGTGATTTCTATCTATGATTTTGAGGAGGTATTCAACTTTCTCGAAGATGTCAGTTTCAGCGATCTGCTGGCATGCAAGGAAGAAAATCAGGAATGGTATGGGATTGACTTCTCCGCCTTTTTGCAGCTATTTGCGAGAGAGAAATTGAGACGCGAGGTATCTTGGGGCAACGCGCTGCTGGATGCAAAATATAAGGAGTTCTTTGCACACATGGCATGACCATGCGCAGGTGGCGCGTGGTGCCGTTGCCCCGCCGAGCTAGTACCCTCTCTTCTTATCCACCACATTGATGAGCGGCAGCCCCGCGACGTAGCGCCGGATGTTTTCCGTCAAGACGGCCATCTGGCGCTCGGGCGTGCGCGGCGTCCAGCCTGAAGTGTGGCAGGTGATGATGACGTTTCCGGCCGTCCACAGCGGCTCATTGGCGGGAAGGGGTTCTTTGTAGGCTACGTCGAGCCCGGCACCCGCGATCCACCCCTCCTTCAAGGCGCGGACGAGTGCGGGAGTATCCACCAGTTTCCCGCGCGACATGTTGATGAAGAAGGCGCTCGGCTTCATGGCGTGAAAGACGGCTTCGTTGAACATCCCCTCGCTCGCCGGCGTGTGCGGGGCGGAAGAGACCAGCACGTCCACTTGCGGGACCATCTGCGGCAGCCAATCTACTGAATGCAGTTCCTCGACGAACTGCGGTTTGGGAATCGGCTTGGGATCGACGGCGAGAATTTTCATCCCAAAGCCGAAGTGCGCGCGGCGGGCGATTTCCGTGCCGAGGCCGCCCAGGCCCACGACGCCCATGGTCATACCGCTGATGTCGAACAGGCCGTCGAGGGGTTTCCAGAGGCGCTCGCGCGTCTGGAGAGAGTAGCGGTTGATGCCGTGGGCGAGTGCGAGCACAAGCCCCATGGCGGTTTCCGAAATGGCCGGAGCGTACACGCGCTGCATGTTGGTGAGCACGATGGGGCTTTCAACCAGCTCCGGATAGAGGGTGTGCTCGACGCCCGCGGCCCCCCACTGAATCCAGCGAAGCTGCTTCGCCGCCTTCAGATCGTCGCGGGTGAAGTGGCCGTAGATCGCCTGCGCGTCTTCGACCTCGCGGCGGAAGTCCGTCTCCGACGAGCAGAACTTGAGTTCCACGCCCGGCGAGACGCCTTGTATTTTCTGCTGGTACCGGCCGGCGATTTCTTCCTGGGTGGCGATCTTCAGACGATCGAGCGCCGCGCCCCGGCCGGGTGAGGCCAGAGGGTAGGACTCGACGGTGGCAGGGAACGGAGCGCCCGCAGGCGCTGCAATATCCGAGGCGGCGATGGGCACCGCGGCCAGCGCGGCTCCCGTCGAGCCTGCGGCTAAGCTTTGCAAAAACTTGCGTCGGGAAACACTATCGTGTGGCATGGCAAACCTCCGGAAGGGAATGCCCAGAGTCTAGCACGTGGCGAGGCGCAGGGCCAAATGCACACGGGGGAGGATGGTGATTGGGGTCAGCCACGCGAATAGCTAACCTTCAGGAACAAAGTCGAAATTCGAGCCCTGCGAGCGAAGGCGGCAACCGGGCGGGCAACGCGCGTCGGCGGCGGGATGCCCGCGGGCTTGCACGACATTCCAGGCTCACGGCGCGACGAGAACCATTGCGTCGAGGGGCTGAATCGTGATCTCAGCGGGCTCGCTCTCGCCGGTTACAGCGTTGCGAGTTTTCGCTTTGAGCGAAACGGTCTGGGCGGTGTCCGTGAAATTCATCAGGAAGATTAGCTTCTTGTCCGCCTTTTGCCGGGTGGCCATTTCAACTCCCTTGGGAAGCTCCGGCCCACGAGCCACGCCGGCTGCCTGGCCAGCCTGCGCGGCGAGATGGTCGTAGAACTCCGGCGAGGTGGATTCGGTTCCCACATAGAAGACGCTGCCGCGGCCGAAGTGATTGAGCGCGACCGCCGGTTTGCCGGCGTAATACCCCTGGCCGTAGCTGGCGATTGGCTCGGCGGTTGCCGGGGTGAGAATATCGAACCAGACGTCGGCGGGAAAACTCTTTCCATCGAGGCCGACGATTTCCTGTTTCTGATTCGTTTCGGGATCGTAATCGTGGATGGCGATGCCGGCGAGCTTCGAGAGCGGGCCGGGAAGGGTGAGGTCGGTAACGACATTGTGCTCGTCTTTTACGCCCGAGCGATAGGTGAGGAAGAGCGTTCCTCCGTCCTCGACGAACTTCGTGAGCTTCGCGGCGAGCGGCGCATCCACCACGAACAACGAAGGCGCCACGAGGACCTTGTAGCCGGAAAAATCATCGCCGGGGAAAATCACGTCCACGTTCGCGCCCAGGCGGCGAAACGCGGCGTAGTAACTGCGCATCTGGCGGTTGTAATCAAAATCCTTGGTGAGCGGCTGAATGTGAAACGCCCACCGGCTGTCGGGCGAAACGAGCAGCGCAACCTCGGAAACAGGGCGCGATCCCTCGAGCGCCGCCGTCAGCTTCTCCATTTCCTTTCCGGTCTGGGCGACGATTTTATATCTCTCGTTCGGGACGCTGTCCTGATCGAGCACGCCCTGCCAGTACTGCTCGGTCCCGTAGCGCGAAGTGCGCCAGCGGAAATAGCAGATTCCGTCCGCCCCGTGAGCGATGGCCTGATACGCCCACAGCCGGTAATATTGCGGCGCGACCTGGTGCCCCCAGAACACATTCCAGCCCGGCAAGCCGCCCTGCTGCTCCATGACCATGAAGTTCTGATTCTCCTTCGAACCGCGCATGAGGTCGTGCGCCATTCCCGTGCCGAAATAGTCGGTCGGGTCCTGCTCGAACAACGGATAGCTGTCCCAGGCGACGAAATCAATCTGCCGGTTCAGCTCGGAGTAATCCACGTTGTCGAACATTCCCATTTCGTTAGTGGTTATCGCCTTCGAGGGAGATGTCTCTCTCAGAATGTCTGCCTGGAGCTTGACGTAGTCGCGGGTGGAGTCGCTGAAAAAGCGGTGAAAGTCGAGCGCCAAGCTGGGATTGTGCGCGTGGTAAAGCGTGTTCCAGGGAAGTGGGATTTCGGACCAGTCGGAGAAAGTGTGCCCCCAGAAGATTGTCCCCCAAGCCCGATTGAGCGCGTCGAGCGTCTGAAACTTGGCGCGACACCAGTCGTGAAA
>CAYZVR010000171.1:0-8518 GCA_964481715.1 uncultured Acidobacteriota bacterium
GCGTCTCGCCCGTGGAATCAGGCAATCACGGGCAGGATGCCCGTGCTACCGACGCGCCCACGGCGACGATTGATGAGGCACACCTCACCAGCCCGGGCGTCGCCATGGGCACCATGGCCTACATGTCGCCCGAGCAGGCGCGGGGAGAAGAGCTCGACGCGCGTACCGACCTTTTCAGCTTTGGTGTTGCGCTTTACGAGATGGTCACGGGGCGGCAGGCTTTTCCGGGCAACACTACGGCCGTGGTTTTCGACTCGATCCTCAACCGCGCGCCGCTTCCGCCCAGCCGCGTGAATCCTGAGATTCCGCTCCAACTCGAAGAGGTCATCGGCAAGCTTCTTGAAAAAGACAGGAAGCTCCGGACGCAAACCGCTTCTGACTTGAACGCAACGCTGAAGCGGCTGAAACGCGACGTGGATTCAGGAAGGCTCAGCGCGGCCACGTCCTCGTCCGGCTGGGCGACGGCTGCAGAATCTCCGGCGCGCGCAACCCGTCAGCCGACGGGCAGCGGCCGGACCGGGGCAATCAAGTGGCCGCTGATATTGGCTGGTTTAGCCGCTGTGACGCTTGGAGCCGCAATCGCGTGGTGGGCGATGCATCGGGCGAGCGCGCCGCCCGCCGGTCATGCCGGACAGGTTTCGGTTGCCGTCTTCCCGCTCCAGAACATCGGGTCGGACCACGACGCGGACTTCCTGCGCTATGCGCTTTCCGACGAAATCGCCACCACGCTCAGTTACGCCCCAACGCTTTCTATCCGGCCATTTGCTTCGACAAGGAAATATTCCGGCAACGACTTTGACCCGCAGGCGGCAGGCAAAGAATTGGGAGTCTCGGACGTAGTCACCGGGCACTTCTTGCAGAATGGCGACCAGCTCCAGGTCACTTTGGAAGCGGTGGAGGTGGCTTCGAACCGCGTCCTGTGGCGCGACAGCGTGACGGGGCCGGCGAAAAATATGATTGATCTGCAGGGACAGATTTCATCGCGCGTCCGGCAGGGCCTGCTTCCGCTGCTCGGAGCATCCGGCGCTCCTTCGGAAGCAGGCACGCGACCCCAAAACTCCCAGGCATACGATTTGTACTTGCGCAGCCTGGCGGTGCCGCACGATCCTGGGCCCAATAAGCAAGCCATCGCCATGCTCGAGGAGTCGGTGAAGCTCGATCCTTCTTACGCGCCTGCGTGGTGGCAGATTGCTAACCGGAGTTATTACGAAAACAACTTTGATGTGGCCGAGGCGGACGGGGAGCGCGCGCTCGCCCTCGACCCCAATCTGGTGGAGGCGGCAGCCGGACTGATTGTGCTGCGTACGGAAAAAGGAGACTTGAACGGGGCCTACGATGAAGCGCGCGACCTGGTCAGGCGGCGGCCCGACAATGCGTCGGCGCAGTTCATCCTAGGTTACGTTTATCGTTACGCCGGCTTGCTGGACGATGCAGCCGAACAATGTGAAAAAGCCTACGCACTCGACCCAAAGGATTACGGGCTCCGGTCCTGCGGCATCACTTACGAGGCGTTGGGCAAATACGACCGGGCAAAGGACTTCTTCCAACTGGATGCAGGTTCAGTCTGGGTGGCTGGCAATCTTGGAGACATCTACTTGCACCAGGGAAATATTGAGGAGGCGTCGAATAGATACAAGGCGGCCGAAATTGGTGGAACTCGCTACGGAGGATATAAGGAGCTGGAATTGTTTGCCAGCCACAAGATGGGTCCGGAGCTGGCAGTCGCAGCACGGGAAACAGAGAGCGGGGTCATGACCGAACGCGACCCCGAGCCGAAGTATTGGTCCGCTACCCTTCTGGCCTATGTCGGCCAGAAGGAAGTGGCGCTGCGGCTGTTGCGGAAAGCGGTGGAGCAGAACTACTGCCAGGTTTACGGCCTCGACCACGATCCGCTCCTTGCCAATCTTCGCGGCGACCCCGAATTTGCTTCGATTCGTTCCGCCGCGGTCGAATGCCAAAAGCGCTTTCTGGCGCATCGCGCGGGAGGGAAGAGGGAAGCCGCAGGCCGGTGAATTACGTGGAAGTTTGATAAATCCCGCACGAACGCGCCAAAGGCCGAGGCTGCTGTGCTCTTGTATTCGCAAACGGATGGTGCGATACTGCCTGTCGGAAGTTATCCATCGCCTTGACATCGAAACTTTTTCCCAAAAACTTGCATCCTAGGGATAGGCGAATGCACGCGTCCCCGCAGAGGGTTGAAGCGAGCTTTGCGCGCTGGAGTATCTATATAAAGAACAGGAGCAGTTATGGCAGATGAGAACAAGAAACCCGGCGCCGCTTATGCCATGTTTGGACTGAATAACCCGGAGCCGCGCCAGGCAGCACCAGCCGAGGCGCCCACACAGCCCGCTCCCGGTGCGCCACAGTACATATATGTCCAGGGGCCTCCGCCGCCCGTTGCCGCGTCGCCGAGCAAAGGCCTATCCATAGCGGTGGGAGCGCTCGTGGGTATTTCGGTGATCAACCTCGGTCTGCTTATATTCGGATGGCAGAAATTCAGTACCGCAAATTCCAAGTCCTCGGACCAGCTTGACCTGCTCACGCGCCGCCTGGACGCCTCCGACGAACGCTACGCGCAGCTGAAGGGGCAGTTCCAGGTGACGACGGAGAGATTGGGCATGACGCAGCAGGAACTCTCCCGGGCTCGCTCGCTTGCCTCGGAAATTCAAAAGGAGCAGCAGGACTCCGTCCAAAAACTGAACGCGGCCATTCAGCAGAAGGCGGGTGCCGACGAACTGAACAAATTGGCGTCCGACTCGAATGCCAAGCTCGGAAATCTTTCGGGTGACCTGGCGGGAACCAAGAAAGATTTGGAATCCACCAAGGAAGCCCTGATGGGCGCCAAAGGCGAGCTTTCAGGGGCCATCGCCCGCACGCACGACGAACTCGTCGAGCTGGCTCACCGCTCCGACCGCGACTATTTCGAGTTCAATATCGCCAGCCGGCACGCCCGCCAAAAAGTTGGAACGGTGATGCTCGAGCTTGAAGGAACCAACACCAAGAAAAACCTGTTCACGGTCAATCTCTTTTTCGACGACAAACGAACGGTGCGCAAGGACAAGGCAATTAATGAGCCCGTTTATTTCTACGTTCAGGGCGCCTCGAGCGCTCTGGAACTTGTGGTCAACAAAGTGGGCAAGAACACGATTGCCGGTTACGTCAGCGCTCCCAAGGGATTCATCGCCAATGCGCCCAACGTCCTGAGCGGCCGTCCCTCCACATAACCCCGGCGGAGGCGAATGCCTCAGCGGCTGATTTCCGACCAAATTCAACGGAGAACTGCGGCCCGCGAGACTACTTCTTCCAAATATCTTCTGCTGAGTGGAACTCCCTCCTCGCCCGCGCGGCAGCGCGACAAACCCTCTGCGGACGAATCCGTCGGCCCACCCGGTCGGCACTTATCACAAGGGCAACAAAAGCGTAGGCTCACGAAGAATAGCGGTAAGATTACGAGTGTCCCCGGAAGAAAGATAGGCGTTTCTTGATGACTTAAAACCGTTGACAATGTTAGTGTAGCCTGCTTACCGTTTTGATTCTAAAGTAGTATCCTCCGTGGTGAGATGCCAGGCCGACGAGCAAAGCGATTTCGCACTCCGGCGCAGATTACGGTGGGATTTATTGGGGCGGGGACACGCTTCACCGCCGAACTGATTGACATCAGTACGACCGGCTGCCTGCTTCGCTGTCCTGAAAAAATCCAGATTGGTGACATCGGCCGTCTCGGGATCAAGGTCGCACATGAGACTTTGCGAGTAGCGGCGACAGCCAAGCGGGACATTCCCGGGGTCGGCGTAGGGTTCGAGTTTAGCCAGATGTACCCACAGGACCGCGAGAAGTTGCGCCGTCTGATCATGTGGATCGAAACCAACACCCTTCGTTAAACCTGATCGCGACTCCTGTTCCACAATTTGGCCGAACACCGGGCTTTGCCTTAGAATAGCCCGGCGTCCGCACTGGGGCGGGCAAAGGGGCGAAGTATCCCATGGCTGCCAAGTGGCTTTTCAAGTCCGACCCTGAGCACTGCGCGCTCGAAGTTCTCCAGAACCGCGTCGTCTCCTGTGAGCGTTGCCCTCGCTTGATCCGCCACTGCCGCAAGGTGGCGCGCCAAAAGCGCCGCATGTACCGCAACGAGGATTACTGGGGAAAGCCTGTGCCGAGTTTCGGTGACCCGCGCGCCGAGCTGTTGATTCTGGGGCTCGCGCCCGGCGCGCACGGCTCCAACCGCACAGGACAGATGTTTACCGGCGACCGCTCGGGTGTGTTTCTTTATCGCGCGCTCTACCAGGCAGGGTTCGCCAGCCAGCCCACTTCCGAGCATCGCGGTGACGGACTGGAATTGCGCAACTGCTACATCACCGCCGTCGTGCGTTGCGCGCCGCCGGGGAATAAGCCATCTCCCCGGGAACTTCGGAATTGCCGCCCTTACCTCGAAGCAGAGCTGCGGCTTCTCGGGCGCGTTCGCGTCGTGCTGGCGCTGGGGCGTATTGCCTTTGAGACCTACCTGCGCACGGTGGGCAATCGAGAAGATTTTCCGCCACTTTCTTCTTTCCATTTTGCCCACGGCGCAAGTTTCGATCTCCCTGACGGGTTGCCGCGTCTTGTCGCTTCATACCATCCCAGCCAGCAAAACACGCAGACTGGAAAGCTGACGCCAGCGATGATGCGCCGGGTCTTCCGCGACATCCGCAGGTTTCTTGATTCGTGACTGTGATGGACGCGAGTTGGCAACCCTAACCATTTCGAAGCAATGGTATCTTCCATTGAAAGGTGCATCGGTCATGGACGATTTAAACTCACAACCCGAGAATCCCCCCGACCCGTCGCCGGTCGTAGACCTTATCGAAGCCTTCCGGCGCTCGAAAGTTATGTTCGCCGCCGTGGCTCTCGGCGTTTTCGACCGCTTGGGTGAAGCACCCGCCGACGCCAAGGCGCTTACGGCGCTAATAGGCGCCAATGGCGACGCTCTCGAACGCCTTCTAGATTCCTGTGTCGGTCTGGGCTTTTTGTTGAAAAAGAGCGGTGTCTATTCTAATCAGCCGGTGGCGGAGACATATTTGCGCCGGTCGAGCCCGCAGACGATGGCCGGTTACATTCTCTATTCGGACCGGGCGCTCTATCCGATGTGGGGCAATCTCGAAGACGCGGTTCGCGAAGGGACACATCGCTGGCGGCAGACTTTCGGTCTCGACGGCCTCATCTTCGACCACTTTTTCAGGACGGACGACTCGCGGCGCGAATTTGTGGCCGGCATGCACGGCTTCGGGCTGATCAGTTCGCCGCGCATCGTCGAAGCATTCGACCTGAGTGGATTCCATCACCTGGTAGATCTGGGAGGCGCGACGGGGCACCTGGCTGTCGCCGCGTGCGAGCGTTATCCCGGGCTTCGTGCAACGATTTTCGACCTCGCGCCGGTCATCGAGTCGGCGCGGGAATATGTCGCCCAGTCAAGGGTTGCGGACCGAGTGGAACCGATTGCCGGCGATTTTTTCCGCGATCCGTTGCCGGAGGCAGACCTGTATTCGCTCGGCCGGATACTTCACGACTGGTCCGAAGAGAAAATCGGCGCCTTGCTTGCCAAGATCAATCAGCGCCTGCCGAGCGGCGGAGCGCTGCTCATTGTGGAAAGGCTTCTCGATGAGGACAAGACCGGCCCCGTCCCGGCTCTTCTGCAATCTTTGAATATGCTGGTCTGCACGGAAGGCAAAGAGCGCACGCTTTCCGAATACACGGCGCTCTTACGTAGAGCCGGCTTTGCGGAAGTTCAAGGCCGCAAGACCGGCGCACCGCTCGACGCTATCCTTGCCGTCAAGCGATAGCGGGAATAACCCGGAGTCGAAGAAGTGAGCGACTCGCTGCGTGCTTGTCACTCGCCCCTTGTCAATGTTCCTTCAATCCATCCACATCCCGCCGTTCACTTCCACGGTTTCGCCGGTCATATAGCGCGCGGCGGGCGAAGCGAGGAAGACGATGACCTCGGCGATTTCTTCCGACGTTCCGGCGCGGCCCAGCGGGATGCTTGCAATGTATTTGGCAAAGAGTTCGGGCGGACTGTAACGGTCGTGGTAGGGCGTCGCGATAACGCCCGGCGCGATGCCGTTGACGCGAACGCCGTAGGGCGCGAGTTCTTTGGCAAGGCCTTTGGTGTAAGTCAGCAGGCCGCCCTTGGCCGCCGCGTAGGCCGCGGCGCCGGGCCCGCCGCCGTTCCGTCCCGCAATGGATGAAACGTTGATAATGCAGCCGCTCTTGCGTGCCGCCATTTCTTCCCAAACCGATTTGACGCACAGGAAAACGCTTTTCAAATTGAGCGCCATGATTTGATCCCAGTATTCCTCAGTCATGTCCGCCAGGGTGCTGCGCGCCAGCAGGTCACCGGCATTGTTTACGAGGATATCCACGCGTCCCCAGCGCTTGCGCACGGCTTCGACCATGGCGCGGACCTCGGCGCTCAAAGTAACGTCGGCGTGGATGGCCATCGCGTCGCCGCCCGCCTTGCGAATCGCCTCAACCGTTGCTTCGGCTCCGGCTTGGTTCTTGTGATAATTCACGCCGACTCGCGCCCCGGCGGCCGCCATCGCCTCCGCCGTCGCCTGGCCGATGCCGCTCGACGCGCCGGTAATCAATGCCACTTGACCTTCGAGAACCATGGTTCCTCCTCACCCGGAATCGGTTTCAATCTCCCGAGCACGCCCAACAGTATCCGTTATGCTTAAGATGGCTGGCAACCTCTTCGTTTTTTTGATAATCATTATAACTTCAGCCTTCCGCCACACTCCAGGAAGCGCCGGGGTCTTTCGCAGCCAGGCGAATGTCCGCTCCAACAGGTTTAATGAAATACACCCGGCTGTCCCGGAGAAGGCACGAGGGATGTTAAGGTATCAAAGGGTCGCGTCACGCGTGAACGCAATCTGCCGCGCGCGTCACAATCGGGAAAGGACCGAGCCGCATGATCGAAGTCGAACACTTGACAAAAAATTATGGGCCGACGCTGGCCGTCTCGGACATCAGCTTTGAAGTCCAGAAAGGCGAGGTCCTGGGATTCCTCGGGCCAAACGGCGCCGGGAAAACCACCACCATGCGAATTCTCACCGGGTTTCTACCGCCGAGCGACGGACGCGTGCGGGTGGCCGGGTTCGACGTGATCGAAGAGCCGCTGGAGGCGAAGAAACGCACCGGGTACCTGCCCGAATCTCCGCCGCTCTACCCCGATATGACAGTCCGCGAATATTTGGCGTTTGTGGGGCGCATCAAGGGCGTGGCGCGCCGCGAGTTGAAAACGCGGCTCGGCGAAGTCGCCGAAAAGACCGCCGTCACGGAAGTTCTTGACCGGCCCATCGGCAAGCTTTCCAAAGGTTATCGGCAGCGCGTGGGGATAGCACAAGCCATTATTCATAACCCCGACGTACTGATTCTCGACGAACCGACGGCGGGGCTCGATCCCAAGCAGATCATCGAAACCCGCGAGCTGATCCGAAATCTTGCCGGACAGCATACGGTCATTCTGAGCACACACATCCTGCCGGAAGTTTCAAAGACTTGCCAGCGAGTGGTGGTAATCAATCAGGGAAAAGTCGTGGCGGCGGGCGCGCCCGAAGAGCTCAACAAGCGGCTGCAAGGGTTTGAGACGGTGCTGGTCAGCGTCGAGGGACCTGCGGCTGAAATCATGGACCGGCTGCAACGCGTCTCGGGCGTCAACCTGGTTGAGCCGCGCGACGCGACCGGTGGGCAGATGACATTTGAGATTCAGGCGGACAAGGGTCACGACGTCCGCGCCGAAGTCGCGAGGGCGATTGTCGAATCGCAGTGGAAACTGTTCGAGCTCAAAACCAGCGGGATGAGCCTGGAAGACATTTTCCTGAAACTGACGACAAAAGACGTGAGTGAGGAATCTGTGGACAATGTTCTTCCGCCTGCGATCGTCCCGGAAATCGGGGGCGACGCGTGAAGCAGAGACGCCGGCGGAATTCGAAGCTGGCAACTCTTAATTTTCGAAGGGAGATTTCATGCGCAATATTCTAGCCATTGCGGGGAAAGAGCTGCGCGCTTATTTCCATTCTCCGATCGGCTATCTGGTGATGACCGTGTACGCGCTGGCCTGCGGGTTTGTTTTCTACAGCTACACGGCCGTCTATGTCAGCAATTCGCTCCGCATGCAGATGATGGGCGGAATGGGCCAGCAGAGCATCAGCGTGAACGATTACATTATCCGGCCCATGCTGGAAGGCTTCCTGATGGTGGTCCTGCTTTTCCTGCTCCCGCTCGTCACTATGCGGTTGTACGCTGAAGAGAAGCGGAGTGGAACCATTGAGCTGCTTCTCACCTCACCGTTAACCGACCTCGAAATCATCCTGGGAAAATTTTTGGGGGCGCTGGCCCTTTATTCCGCGCTGGTTCTCGTGACGTTTTTTTACATCGGTCTGTTGTTCGTTTTCGGAAATCCAGACGCCAAGCCGCTGATCGCAAGCGCGCTGGGATTCTTCCTTTACGGCGCTGCGCTGCTCGCCATTGGAATGTGGATTTC
>CAYZVR010000172.1:0-8501 GCA_964481715.1 uncultured Acidobacteriota bacterium
GGCGCAGTCCGAAGAGGATGAACATGCCGAGTAAGGGGCGAACACTCGGCCCGAAAACCCATTCCGCGAGAACAAAAATCGCCAGAAGATCGATGAGGCCCGTACTAACGATCAACAGCCCGTCTGCGATGTTTGGATGCAAAAGAAGATAATAGTTCAAAGGAGCGGTGAGGAGATGCATGCCGTCGCTGATCCCAGACGAAGGAAAAGGTCTCTTGCTGATCAGCGATTGGGTCAGGAACCAGGCGCCGATGGCGACGGCCGTCACGACCAGACGGACTGCAATCCGCCGCACGCGCTGGCTGCCTGCCGAGCTAGGTGTTGTCATCTAAAGGTGCTCCCGCCGTGGCGATTGATCCGATGATTGGAGCGCGATCTCCCGCATACGGCGCAGGTCGGCCTTGCCGGAGCCGAGGTACGGCAGAGCCTCCACGTGCACAAACTGATCCGGACGAGGTTTCCAGAGGGGTGGCAAGTCGCATTCGGCCAGCCGGGCCAGGCACTCCTTGAGCTTCGCTTCCGGGAGCGTGTGAAGGACTACTAATCGCTCGCCCTTCTTTTCATCGGGAATACCGGTCACAGCAAAGATGTGCTCGGTTTCGTCCGCCAGCTCATGGAGTTTGTTTTCAACCTTGATGTGCGGGACCATCTCGCCGCCGATTTTGCTGAACCGGCTCAGACGATCGGTGATCCAGATGAACCCATCTTCGTCAATGGAAGCTATGTCGCCGGTATTGTACCAGCCTCCCTGTAGTACCTCGGCCGTCTTCTCCGGCTGATGGAGATAGCCCAGCATCACATTCGGACCTCGGATCAGTAACACACCCGGCTGATGGGCAGGCACGGGCTGCAAAGTCTCGGGATCCATAATCCTCACGCTGACCCCGGGCAGCGGATGGCCGATGCTCCCACGCTTCGCGCCGACCTGACGATAGGCCGCTTCACGAAAGTCCCTGGTATTCACCGTCACCGCGGGGGAACATTCCGTACACCCATAGGCTTCCAGCGGGCGTATGCCGAACCGGTCCTCGAAAGCGAGCGCAGCCCGTTCCGGTAGCTTCTCCGCGCCTGCCATCACGTACTGCAGACCCCCGAAATCCCCCGGCGAGCAGCGGCGGGCATAGGCTTGCAAAAAGGTTGGCGTCGCCAGCAGGAAAGTCACTGCGTACCGGCTGACCAAAGGGCCGATGGCCCTGGCCTCGAGTGGATTGGGATGGAAAACCACTCCGATGCCGACGACCGCCGGCATGCAAAGTGTTCCCGTGAATCCAAACGAGTGAAAGAAAGGCAGTATCCCGAGGATACGATCGCGGCGCCCCAGCATGAAAACCTGATTGATCTGCCCCACATTGGAACCGATGTTGTAGTGGGTCAACATCACCCCCTTGGGATCGCCAGTGCTACCGCTCGAAAAGATGATGGTGGCAACGTCGTCCAGGTCCATCCGCTTTCTGTTCCCAAGCGTCCTTTCGACTAGCTTCGCCGGCAGGAGCCATGAAATCAGCCCCGCCGCCAGCTTCTCGCTCGAGCGCGGGCTGGCGGCAAGATCTTCGATCATGACGGCACGGGCCGGCGGCTCGAGACGAATCCGTTCGAGAAAGACCCTGGAAGTGATCACCGTCTGGAGACTGCATTGTGCGGCGCATGAGCTGAGAATTTCCTTGGAAGCTGTGTAATTCAGGTTGACGGGGACTTTGCCCATTAACAGCGCCGCGAAGTTGACGATTGCTCCGGCGACAGAAGGCGGGAGCAGAATTCCTACCATCTGCTGCTCACGCCAGACGCTTCTCAAACGACGACCCAGGAAAACGGTGCGCATGAGCAGTGAAATGAAGCGCAGGTGGGGAACCGTTCCGTCGGCCATGGCAAACCGGAAGGGATGGCGTCGCGCCGTCGAAATAAACGAGCGGTCGAGCGTCTGCATGGTGCGTCTGCGGTATTGGAACGACTCTGCCGCGAGTTCCTGCACGATTTGTCGGGCTTCCTGGGAGGTCGCGCTGGAAGGCATCGGTTTTCCAAAGGTCACCGTCACCGGGTAAGGAAATCGGTGAGGTAACTTCCACAAATAACGCCCGCGCTCGAAGCTGAAGATGGAACCCCAGATGCCCTCAATGCACACCGGAATGATGGGCGCATCAACCCCCTTCATGATTCTTTCCATGCCGCGCCGGAACGGCAGCAATTGTCCGATGCGCGTCATCTGGCCTTCAGGAAAGATGCATACGACCTCCCCGTCCTGAACGGCCTGCGTGGCCGTTCGGAGCGAATGGATCATCTCGCGAGGCCGCTGCTGCGAGGAAATCGGGATGATCTTCATGATGCGGGCGAAGGGTTTGATCAAAGGGTGTTCGTAGGCGTCCTTGAACATCAGAAAACGGACGTAGCGATCCGTTGAAGCAATCAGCAGGACGGCATCCGTGATCGAGACGTGGTTGGGGACCAGGAGCGCGCCGCCTTTCGCCGGAATATTTTCACGGCCCTCAACATGAATGCGATACAAAGTGTGAGTGGCGATCCAAAGAAGCAGACGGAGCAGCGCGTCAGGAAGGAGGTAGAGCACGTAGAGAGTGGCGGCGATGGTGACGATTGAAACCGACAGGAAGATGGCTGCGGGACCAAGTTTCCAGTAACTCGTCACGACGTAGTAGACCGCCGACGCGGCAAAGACGCCGACGAACGAAAGTAAATTAGCGGCGGCGATCACACTGCCTTTTTGCCGCGCATCCGGCCGATGCTGAACCAGGGCACTGATGGGGACAATGAAAAAGCCGGCCGAAAAGCCCATGGCCGACAGGAGAATGAACACTCCAAGAAATGATAAGCCGTGCATCGAAAGAATCGCCGCAAAGATGGTCATCCCGATCGAGCCCAGAGGAATCAGTCCATACTCAATCTTATTTCCGGAGAGATACCCCGCGGCAAGGCTGCCCACCCCGATACCGATCGCCACTGCCGCCTGCAAAGCCCCGTTATGGGTTGCACTGATTTTCAACACGTCATTGCCGTAAAAAACGATGTTGAACTGAAGGAAAGCGGCCAGAAACCAGAAGTAAGTGTTGCCCAAAACTGCGAGCCAGAGAACGCGGTCTCGGTGGATCACACGAACCTGGGCGGCTAAGTCGGCGACTAAGTTCGTACGGAATTGTTTTGCAGGATTGGCAGCCGGTACCCTGGTGATTCCCAGGCTGCAAAACAAGCCCGCAATCGAGAGTCCGAAGAAGATCAACCCCGACCACGCCTGCTGGTCGTGAAAGAAATCCGACATCATGGCGCCCGCAACGCTTCCCAGAATCAAAGCGATGAAGGTGCCCAACTCGAGCACGCCGTTTCCCCAGGAAAGGCGTTCCTGGGGGAGTATTTCCGGGAGCAGGCCGTACTTGGAAGGACCAAAGAGCGCCGCTTGTGTGCTGGTTAGAAACACTGCGGCCAATTCGAGAGGCAGGCTTTGTAAAGCCAGGCCCACGATCGTCAGCAGCATGACAGCGATCTCGAAAAACTTGGTGGCAATGGTGACAGAGCGTTTGCTGTAGCGGTCGGCAAAGTATCCGCCCGTCATGGAAAATAGAATGTAGGGGAGAGAGAATAGAGTCCCCACCACCAGGACGAGGCGTTCGCGTTCGAGCTGGCCTAATCCCATTCCAAGGATGATGAAGATAATGAGATTCTTGAGGCCGTTATCGTTGAAGGCAATCTGAAACTGAGTGGCGATCAGGCTCCAGAATCCCGTTTGCCACTCTCTGACTCCGGTTTGCAGGGGAATCCCGTCTTCCTTGCTCATGCGGGTCGCCCTCCGGCTGGGTCGTTTACTTACAAGAAATTGGCTCAGAGTCTAACAGGATTTGCCTTGGGGTCAACCTCAATTGCCAGGTATACGTGGGTGATGCTGACGTGACACATTAAGCCACGTTTCAATCCCCGGTCGCGAAGCCGCCAAATTGGGCATTTGGCCCGCAAGCTCATAGCGCCCGAAAAGGCGAGTTGGAGAGGTAATCTTTCAGGCACCAAGCGGATAGCACCTTTCTCGGAAACTGACCCACTACCGAGATTTCTACCTTATGCCGGTCTCTTGAGGAGGCTGGTGACGGTGCCATGGTTGCGAACAATGGAGTTGACACGCGCCCGCAAGGCGGTAACATAATGGGTTGCATCTCAATCCCATGAGGTTTCCATCTTGTCCGAAACCAATCCAGCCAATATCGCCAGCCTGGTTAGCGAGGCCCGCGAGCGCCTGAGCCAGGAGATTACCGCTCAGGGCGATCAACTTTCGCGCCTCGAGCAGACGCTTCAAGAGCTTCGTACGCAGCAGAAAAAGCTCGAAGAGGCCATCCACTCGCAGCTCGATGTGCTGTCACAATTTGAGCCGCCCGCGCCTCCGGCGGCGGCGCCCGCTGCGCCCTCGGAAGGCGCGCTCGACAAGTTGTTGGGTTCCGTACGCAATCTCATCACCGCGACCATTCCCGAGCAGGTGCTCGAAGTACTGACCGAAGAGGCTGAGCAGATGGGTGTGCGTGGCGCGGTCTTCGATGTGCGCGGCAAGGCGGCCTGGGGCGCAGCGGCGCGGGGATTTGGGCCATCGCTCTCAGAGAAAGCGGTGCGCGGCCTTATCGTTCCGCTCAATCAGGACAACCCCTTCCGCCAGGTTTTCGAAACCGGCGGCCACGTGGACGCGACCGCCGACTCGCTCAAGAAAAACCGCAACCTCCTCGACAAGTTCAAACCCGGCGCGAACGACGCTATTCTGCTCCTCCCCATCCGCTCGACGGGGTCAGTTTCTGCGATTTTCTACGCCGACTCTGGCGGCAATCAAGGGCTTCCCGTTGATGGCCTGAAAATTCTGGCGGAGTTCGCCGGCGCGCAACTTGACCGCCTGATGGCGCTGAGCGGTGGAGTCCCGACCGAAGCGTCGCGCGAAGAAGCGGCACCGGCGGAAGTTGAAGTGGAAGCTGAACCAGAGGAAGTTCCTGTTGAAACCGCTGAGCCCGAACCCGTCGAAGCAGCTGTCCCCCCAACTCAAGAGGTTTCGCAACCGGCCAGCGTGCCCGAGCCTGCGCCAGCTCCCGGGACGCCTCCTCCGCCACCGGCGCCGCCGGCGGGTGCGGATCTATCTCAGCTCAGCGAGGAAGATCAAAAGGCACACAAGGATGCCAAGCGCTTCGCCAGGCTGCTGGTTTCCGAAATCGAGCTGTACAACAAGACCAAAGTAGCCGACGGGCGCAAGAATAGCGACATTTACAAACGGCTCAAGTCCGACATCGAGCGAAGCCGCCAGACTTACGAGAAGCGCTTTGCCAAAACTGCCGCCAAACAAGTTGATTACTTCCACGAAGAGCTGGTTAGGACCCTGGCTGGAAGCGACGCTTCTCTTCTCGGCTCGGAGTATCCAGGGCCTTCCTCGTGAAATCCCGGCGCACAATCGAGGCGAATTTCTGGCTGCTATTGGCCCTGCTCTCCGGCGCCTGGCCGGCGCTTATGGCGGCGCAAGTCCCCAGCGCCGAGTTGCGCGCCCTCGCCTCCAAAGCCAACTCAAAGTCCGCATGGGCGCCGCTGCTCCGTTTTGCGGAATCCGCAAAAGATCCCGAAGAACAGGGCCTCGCCTATTTTGTTCTGGGCTATCGCGAATTTGACGCGGACAGTTACGAGTTTGCGATCAGCAATTTTAAGAAGGCTGCCGAAATCGACTTCTCGCTCGCCGATTACGCGCAGTACTACTTGGCGGCCGCGGCCCAGGAAGCGAACCGGCCGAACGACGTCCTCGAAGCTCTGGCCGGTTTCAACGCCCGCTTTCCGGAAAGTTCTCTCCGCCAGAACGCGCTGGAGCTTTACGCGCGTACGCTTCTCGATACCAATCAGGCAAGACGCGCCGTGGAAGTGCTGAAAGGTGGGCCGCGCCTTCGTGTTGAACCCTCTCTTACGCTGCTTCTAGCCAATGCTTACCGCCAAATGGGAAAAGCACAGGAGGCGGCGCGAACCTACCAGGATATTTATTACACCTTTTCAACTTCTTCCCAAGCCCGCGTGGCGGGCGACGCGCTCGACGTGCTGCGTGTGCAACTGGGAGAAAGTTTCCCGCAAGTTACGGAAGCCACCGAAATGGCCCGCGCCGAAAAACTCTTCGGCCGCTCGTATTATCAGCAGGCACTCGACGCTTACAAAGCGCTTCTGCGCGACCATTCCGCGAGCTCGCTTGCCCCGCAATGGAAGGTGGGCAGCGCCCGCTGCCTGTACCGCCTTCGCCAGACGTCCCAGGCGCTCGACGCGCTCCAGGAGACTATCCGCGATAACCCGGCGGCGGACGCGGAGAGGCTCTCGGCGCTCGTAGATATATACGCACGGCAGGATGATTCCGATTCGATGGATCTGATTCTGAATCAACTCAGCCGTCTTTACCCGACTTCACTCTCGTATGCCTCGGCGCTCGATTCGGCCGGTGACTATTATGTCCGCCGCGCCGATTGGTCCCGCGCCGCGCACTCCTACGAGCCCCTCGCCGGGCAATTTCCCGATTCCACCTGGGGCCAGGAAGCCAACTGGCGGCTTGCCTGGTCCTATTACCTCACGAAGAACACAACCCGCGCGCGCCAGGCATTTCTGAATCATCTTCGCCGGTATCCTGATTCGCGGCACGCCGCGGGAGCCCTTTACTGGCTCGCGAATCTTGCGGAGGAAGACGGTGCGCCGGACGTAGCGCAAACGCTCGACAAAGCGCTTGTGAAACGGTTTGGGCAAAGTTATTACGCCGTGCGAGCTCGGCGCCGGCTGGCGGAACTCTCCAAGAAACGTTTTGCAGATAATACCGCTCGGGCGGCGGCCTGGTCGCAAGTGGCGGCGCTTGCGGGACAATTGCCTCCGCTCGGTCCGCCCCCGGTCTCGCCGTGTGCTCCCGCCCAAACCACCAAAGAACTCGCGCGCTTCCGAACGCTCGCCGCACTGAGTCTGGATGATTTGGCCGAAGCGTCCCTGCGCGCGGCGGTTTCGGATCATCCCGACCAGCCCGAACTCCTTCTGGCGCTCAGCCAGTTTGAAACGGGGCAGGGAAAGATCGCGCCCGGTGTGCTCGACGCGGTACGCGCCGTGAAGAACTATTCCGAGTTCGAATTCAACGCGCTCCCCAAACAAGTCTGGGACCTGCTCTATCCGCGCGCTTACTGGGACCTGGTTCAGAGCGAAGCGGCTGCGCGCGGCATCGATCCTTATCTGGTGATGGGATTAATCCGGCAGGAGTCGGCCTTCAATCCCGACGCCGTGTCGGTCGCCAACGCGCGCGGGTTGATGCAAATCCTTCCGAAGACCGTGGCGAACCGCCGCAGCCGCCGGCGAGCCGCGGCCCGGCAATTGATGAATCCCGATTACAACGTTCGCGCCGGAACGGATTTGCTAGGCCGGTTGAGTGCGACGTTCGACGGAAACATGGAACAGGTCTTGGCGGCCTACCACGCCGGTGAGTCGCGCGTGATTTTCTGGCGCGGCAAATTTTCCTTCCGCGACCCGGCAGAATTTCTCGAGACTATTCCGATTCCCTCGACGCGCCTTTATGTCGAAAGGGTGCTCCGCGATGCGAATGTCTACCGCGCATTTCTGACCAGCTCTGCAGCATTTGCCGATTGCCACCTCCCACGCGCACAGACCGAGGGCGCCGGGCCTGCCGATAGCGTGCAGAAGCCCCCCGCGGCCGACCGGGCGGGCGCTCCCCAAGGGAAAAATACAGCCTCCTCCAGTCCTTCCCCGACGACCTGAAAATTAGCGACAGTCGACTTCCTTCAACGAGCAGACGCAACCCAGGCTTTCTCCTGGACGTCGGGTCAGCGCAAGTTGACTTGCTATGCTCTCCCGCCTAAGATGGCGAACCAACAGGGTCCTCAATCCATGGTTGGCAAAACCGTTTCTCACTATCGAATCGTTGAAAAACTCGGGGGCGGCGGGATGGGTGTGGTTTACAAAGCCGAGGATACCACCCTCGGTCGCAACGTCGCACTAAAGTTCCTGCCCGAGGAGTGGTCCAAAGACCCGCAGGCCCTCGAACGTTTCCAGCGCGAGGCGCGCGCGGCTGCGGCGTTGAATCATCCCAACATTTGCACGATTTATGAGATTGGGGAGCACCAGGGGCAGCCCTTCATTGCCATGGAGTTCCTGGAAGGCGAAACGCTCAAGCACCGCGTTGCTGCGAAGCCGATCAAGAGCGACGAGCTGTTGGGCGTGGCGATTCAAATTGCCGACGCGTTGAGCGCGGCGCACTCGAAGGGTATCGTCCATCGCGACATCAAGCCTGCGAATATATTTATGACGCATCAGGGCCAGGCAAAGATTCTGGATTTTGGCTTGGCGAAATTAAACGTGGGGGCGGGGCTTGCCCCGCCAGCGGGGGCGCAGCAGGCGGCGCCACTTCAGGATACCCCGACGGCGGCGGTTGACCCGGCCCATCTCACCAGCCCCGGTGTTGCGATGGGGACCGTCGCCTACATGTCACCCGAGCAAGCCCTGGGCGAGAATCTCGACGCTCGTAC
>CAYZVR010000173.1:0-8418 GCA_964481715.1 uncultured Acidobacteriota bacterium
CAGGGAGACCAGGAAGCTTACAAACATCGCGATGTTGCCCCACCAGCGGACGGCGGTTTTGTTCTCGCCGGAGATGAAGAACAACGGAATCATTCCCACCAGGGGCGTGAAGAGTATGACGGTCAGGACGTGGTCGTGAAAGAATTGCATCGCAGCCTCAGCCGATTTTGGATTTGCGATTTTGGATTTTAGATTTGGCCATCAAGATCATCGTATTTGCCACCACACTTCGTCCTTTAAGCCACTCGCCCAAGGCGGCTGCCCGAAAATCCGGCAATCTAAAATCCAAAATCAAAAATGTACGAGATAATACCCCATGAAAATCAGTACCCCCAGCACGATCATCCAGGCGTAGGTCTGCACCAGGCCGGTCTGGAGGACGCGCGCCGGATAGCTCAGGAGTTTGGTGAAAAACGCCATCACGTTCACAAAGCCGTCGATGACATACAGGTCCCAAAGGCGCGAAAGATTTGCGGTCAAGCGCGTCATCCAGCCAACGCCGTTCACCCCGCCATCCACCACCACCGAATCGAACGCCGCCGAGGCGTTCCCCAGGTTTTTCGCACGATTGACGAAGAGTGCGTCGTAAAGCTCATCCACATAATACTTGTTCAGAAGAATCGTGCCCGCTGCCCCGAGCGGGGCTTCAGCGCGCTCCGCTGTGACCGGCCGCCGCACGTACATAAGATAAGCAACGCTGATTCCGGCAAGCGCAATCAGCACCGACAGCGTCATCAGCCCCAGCTCGGTCGAGTGCGCGTATTCGTGCGCGTGCGCGGCGCGGGGGTTTGCGAAGACCGGCTCAAGGAATTTGCCGAACTTTTCCCCAGGCGAATTGACGTAACCGCCGACGACGGAAAGGACGGCTAGAGCCACCAGCGGCCCCAGCATCGACCAGGGCGACTCATGCAGGTGATGCTCTGCCTCGTGCGAAACGCGCGACGGCCCGGCGAAGGTCATAAAGAGAAGCCGGAACATGTAGAAGGCCGTCAAACCCGCCGTGGCCCAGGCGATTACCCACAGAATCGTATGTCCGAAAGGCCCGGAGTAAGCCTGCCAGAGAATTTCATCTTTGCTGAAGAAGCCTGCAAAGCCCGGAATTCCGCTGATGGCAAGCGTCGCCGCAGCAAGCGTCATGAACGTGACGGGAATTTTCTTGCGAAGTCCTCCCATCTTCCGCAAGTCCTGCTCGCCGGAGAGCGCATGGATGACGCTGCCGGCGCCGAGGAAGAGCAGCGCCTTAAAAAAGGCGTGTGTCATCAAGTGGAAAATCCCCGCAGAAAAAGCACCCACACCGCAAGCGAGGAACATGTAGCCGAGCTGGCTCACGGTTGAATAGGCAAGCACGCGCTTGATGTCGTTTTGGACGAGCGCGATGGACGCAGCCCACAGCGCGGTGGCTGCCCCGATGCCCGCGACCAGCGACATCGCTTCCGGCGCGAGCACGAAGAGGGCATTCGAGCGCGCGACCATATAAACGCCCGCCGTCACCATGGTGGCCGCGTGAATCAAAGCGCTGACCGGCGTCGGTCCTTCCATGGCGTCGGGCAGCCAGATATAGAGCGGAATCTGCGCGGACTTTCCTGTCGCGCCAACGAACAGCAGAATGCAGATGGCCGTGATAACCGGGTCGAAGATCGGAAACTTGCCTGCGCGCGCTGCCTCGGTGATCTCGTGAAAATTGAGCGTGCCGAACGTAACCGTCATCAGCATGACGCCCATGAGAAACCCCGCGTCGCCGATGCGGTTGACGACGAACGCCTTCTTGCCCGCATCCGATGCCGACCTTCGGTGGAAATAAAATCCGATGAGCAGATAAGAGCACAGACCGACGCCTTCCCATCCGATGAACATCATGAGGTAATTGTCGGCAAGGATCAGCGTTAGCATCGAGAACATGAACAGGTTCATGTACCCGAAGAAACGGTAGTAGCCGCCTTCGTGCCCCATGTACCCGATGGAATAAACGTGGATTAGAAAACCCACTCCCGTAACGACGAGCAGCATTACCGCCGAAAGCGGGTCAAGCAGGAACCCAACGTTGACGTTGAATTGGGCCAACGCGCCGCTCGAAAGGTGAAACGCTCCGGCGGGCAGCCAGGAGTAAATCGTTTTGACAAACGTGTGCTCGGGCCGCGCAAGAAGTTGCGAGAAACAGCCAAGCGCCCAGGCGAAGGCGATTCCGGGCAAGCCCACCGAAACCAGCGACACGATGCGGTTCGAAGCCTTCCGCCCGAAGAAAAGCTGGAAGGCCGCGCCCGCCGCAGGTAGGAGTGGAATCAGCCAAATCTTATCAAGAAAGTACATTTTTACCACTTCAACAAATCAATCTCGTCCGCATTCACCGTCTCTTTGTTGCGGAACAGCGCAATCAACAAACCCAGGCCGACCGCCGCCTCGGCGGCGGCGTCTGTGATGACGAAGATTGCAAATACCTGGCCCTCCACGGCGCCAAAGTATCGCGAAAAGGCCACCAGGTTAATGTTAACGGCGTTCAGAATGAGTTCGATGGACATCAGAATGATAATCACGTTGCGGCGCGTCAAGACACCGATCACGCCGACCGTAAAGAGGCCCGTGCCCAGATAAACGTACCAGGATGGCGGAATCGCTCCAGGATTCAATCCAATTTCCTTTTGGCCATGATGACCGCGCCGACCATCGCCACGAGCAACAGAAGAGACGCGATTTCGACTGGAAGCATGTAATTCTTATAAAGCATCTTCCCCACATCTTCCGTATTTTTATCGGAAAGGACTGACTGCGAGGCTTGCGCGAGAACGAATCCGCCCCTTCCGTGATAGAGCGCGTAACCGAGTTCCGCCGCAAGGACCAGGACCGTAAAAAGACCCAACGCCCATTGGCGGCTGTACTGTTGCTGCTTCAAAGAAATTTCCACGCTTACCAGCATGATGACAAAGATGATCAACACCATGATGCCGCCGACGTAGAGAATAATCTGCACCGCAAAGAGAAACGGCGCATGCAGCATCAGGAACACGCCGCCCACCGAAAACAACGTTACGATCAGCCACATGGCGCTGTGAACGGCGTTCCGCCGGGTGATCACCAGGACCGCTGAACCTAACGCCAAAGCCGATAACGCGAAAAATGCGATTTGCGGAAGCATAATCACGAAGAAGTCAGGAGTCAGAATTAAGAAGCTGCAATCGGACCTGTCTCCCGTCTCTGAAAGTTTTAATGGGTTTCAATTGTTCCATGCTGATGATCCTTCGTTCCCTCTGGCTCCTGACTTCTGACTCCTGACTCCAGTCCCCTATCTCGTGTATCGCACGGGGGACGGGCCTTCCTCGAGCATCTGGCGGTCCCAGATCATCCCTTCGCGCGTGTAGTTGGCCATCTCGAAATCCTGGGTCAGCTCGAGCGCGTCCACCGGACAAGCGTCCTCGCACAGCCCGCAGAACATGCAGCGCGACACGTCGTAGGTAAACGTCGTCAGCTTCTTGCGCCGGTCTTCGGTGCGCTCCCAGCCGACCACGATCAGGTTCTCCGGGCAAGCCAGCGAACAAAGGTTGCAGGCAATGCAGAGCGTCTCACCCGTTTCGGGATGATTGTTGAGGCGCGGCGCGCCGCGGTAGCGCTCCGCCACCGGAGGCCGTTCGCGCGGATACTGCTCGGTGTAGGTGGCGCTCGGCCGCTGATACGAAAACGTCAGCCTCAGACCCTGAATCAGGTCGAGCAGGAAGATTCGGCGAAGTAATTCCTTAAAACCCATTTTCTCACCTGACGATCATGATGATTGCCGCCGCATCGTGCGGCGGTGAAAGCCAGTAACGAATCACCGCCGTGGCGATGATATTGGCCAGACCGAGTGGAATCATGACCCGCCAGCCGACGTTCATGAGTTGGTCGTAGCGATACCGCGGAAACGTCCCGCGGTACCAGATGAACGCATAGAGGAACACCATCACTTTAGCAACGAACCAGAAAACTCCCTGAATCCATGCGTTCACCAGCGGGACCGCAACAAAGAGGGCCAGCAGAAAGCAGAGCCCGGCAACTGCCATCAGGAACATTTTCTCGCCCGGCACCGGATTCTTGATGCTTCCCAAAACCACGGCGACCCCAGCGGCCAGAAAGACGACGACCGGAGTGAAGTCCAGGAAATTGAGCCACTGGACGCTCGCAAACGGCCGCAGCCAGCCGCCCCAGAAAAGGGTGACGGCAATCGCCGAGACCAGCACCATGGCCGTGTATTCGGCCATGAAATAAAGCGCGAAGCGAAATCCGCTGTACTCGGTGTGAAAGCCTGCCGTGAGCTCAGACTCCGCTTCCGGCAGATCAAAGGGGTTACGGTTGGTTTCCGCCACAGATGCGATGAGGTAAATCACAAAGGCCACGGGCGCGCGAAAGACATTCCAGCAGGCGGCTGTCTGCTGGTTATTGACGATCTGGACCATGCTGAGCGAGTTCGACCAAAGCAGCACGCCGACCACGGCGAGGCCTGCCGCAACTTCGTAGCTCACCAATTGCGCCGAAGAACGCAAGGCGCCGAGCAGCGGATAATGGCTGTTCGATGCCCAACCGCCCAGGATGATGCCGTAAATTCCCAACGACGACACACCAAGAATAAACAGCAGGCCGATATTGATGTCGGTGATGACGAAACCCTTATCGGGAGGGCCGAACGGAACGACGGCGAAAACCGTGAAGGCCGCGATGATGCTGATGACCGGCGCCAGCAGGAAAATATACTTGTCCGCGCCCGACGGCACGATATCTTCCTTGAGCAGAAGTTTGAGCCCATCTGCCAGGGGCTGCAGCAATCCCCAGGGGCCGACGCGCATGGGGCCGAGCCTCGCTTGCATAAACGCCAGAACTTTTCTTTCCATCAAGACGAGGTAGGCGACGAGTCCGGAGAGCGCGGCAAAGACGATGAGGATTTTGATGGTCGCCAGGATCAGCGGGTGGGTCTCGAGAAATTGGAGCGCGTTTTGAACCATGTCGAAAGACGGTACGACTTCAACAAATGTTGCGCAGCCTGAATTCCAGCTTTTTACCGATCCACTTCGCCCAGCACGATGTCGAGCGTTCCGACGATAGCCACGACGTCGGCCACCAGAGTTCCATGCGCCATCTTGTCAAAGGCCTGCAAGTTGACAAACGAAGGCGGCCGCACGCGCACCCGGTAGGGATGCGTCGAGCCGTCGCTCACCACAAAGTATCCAAGCTCCCCTTTGGGCGCTTCGATGGAGTGATAAACCTCGGCCACGGGCGGCTTGATCACCTTGCCCACCTTGCCGAAAATCGGCCCGGGCGCGATGCGCTCCACGCACTGGCGAATAATTCGAATCGACTGGCGCATTTCCTGAACGCGGACAAGATAACGGTCATAAGTGTCGCCGTGCTGGCCGGTGGGGACTTCAAATTCCACCTTGTCGTAAGCCTCGTAAGGCTGCACCTTGCGGATGTCCCACTTCACTCCCGAGCCGCGCAGCACGGGGCCGGTGACGCCAAGCGCGATGGCATCCTCGCCTGAAATCACGCCCACGCCTCTCGTCCGATTGACCCAGATGCGGTTATGCGTGAGTAGTTTCTCATACTCATCCACGCGGGCGCCAAAGGTCGCGCAGAATTTCAGGACTTCCTTCTCAAACCCGTCGTATAGGTCGTATTGCAATCCGCCGATGCGAAAGGCGTGAGTGGTGAGCCGCGCGCCGCAATAATTCTCGAAGATCTTCAAGATCTCTTCGCGTTCACGAAAAGTGTAGAAAACCGGCGTCATGGCGCCCAGGTCGAGCGCGTGGGTGCCGAGCCAGAGCAAGTGGCTCGCGATTCGCTGCAGCTCCGCGAGGATCATCCGCGTGTACTGCGCGCGGGGCGGCAGCTCCACGCCCATGAGTTTTTCTACCGCTTCGCAGTAGCCCATGCCGTTGGTCACCGCAGCCACGTAATCCATGCGGTCAACGTAAGGCGCAAACTGCACGTAGGTGCGATTTTCAGCGATTTTTTCAACGCCCCGGTGGAGGTAGCCGATGATGCACTCCGAACCGATGACGCGCTCACCGTCGAGCTTCAGCCGGATGCGCAAAACCCCATGGGTCGCCGGGTGCTGCGGCCCCATGTTGATGATCAGCTCGTTGGCGTCGAGGAATGTGGCTTCAGGCATCTTAAAACCAGTTCACAGTTGAAAGTCGAAAGTCAATGGTTCCGGACCGCGCAATCCCTCTTCTTCCCTCTTTCGACCTTCGACCTTTGACTTTTCGACTGGCTTCACTGACCGCTCTTGATGTGGAGGTTCGCCTGCACCCAGGCATCGTCCTGGCGCAAGATATCGTAGTCTTTGCGCAAGGGATGGCCGACCCATTCGTCGGGCAATAGAATTCGCCTCAAATCCGGATGGCCTTCATACTGAACTCCGAACATGTCAAAGACTTCCCGCTCGAGCCAATTGGCCGTCGGCCAAATCCCGACTACCGAGGGAATCTTCTCGCCTTCTCCCGCCAGCACTTTGAGTCGCAGACGGTCGTTCCGCTGAAAAGAATAAACGTGGTAGACGATTTCAAACCGCTTTTCGCGCTTGGGATAGTCCACCGCGGTTTCATCGGTGAGGAGCGTATATTCCCCGCCCTCCTGGCTTTTCAAAAATTCACACACACCCAGCAGGGAATCTTCAGCCACAGTGATCGCGGGCTGGTTGCGAAAGATCTGCGGGTCGCTGATCGCCCCCGGGAATCGTCTTTGAAGTTCTTCAACCACCGGGCCCGACCACGGCTCGGGCTTGATGGGAGCCTTCGGCGCTGCGGGTACGGCGGGTTTTGCGGGAGCGGCGGTGACAGGCTTGGGAGGAATGCTTGCCGGAGCCCCGGCGGCGGGAGCTGGTTTTGCAGTGGGCTCGCTTCCTCCGCCTGCCGGCGGAACCTTGGTTTCGTCTGCCATCCGCGATTATGCCTTGCAGGAATGCTCTGGTGCTGCGTCTGAAACTCAGCATTTTGTCACAGGCCTTCGAACGTTGTCAATTATCAAGCAACATGGAATGAGGTGCGAATTGGCACGATGGCAGCTTCATGCCGCCGCTTGGGGAGCGCGCCCGTCCCGGGGGCACGCGAGCAGTCCCCCGATTGGCGGACCGCGCTCCCTCATTCAGACTACCCCCGCCCCACAAACGGCATTTTGGTCGCCATGAGGGTCATGAATTGGACATTGGCGTCGAGGGGGAGGTTCGCCATATAGAGAACCGCGTCGACAACGTGCTGGACGTCGAAGCGCGGCTCGGGCAATCTCGACCCGTTCGCCTGGGGCACGCCAGAGAGCATGGGGCGCGTCATTTCGGTGGCGGCGTTGCCGATGTCAATCTGGCTGCAGGCGATGTCGTATTCGCGGCCATCGAGCGCGATACACTTGGTAAGGCCCGTGATGGCGTGCTTGGTCGCGGTATAAGGCGCGGAGTTTGGCCGCGGGGCGTGGGCCGAAATTGAGCCGTTGTTAATAATCCGGCCACCGCGGGGCTCCTGCGACTTCATGATCTTGATCGCTTCCTGGGCGCACAGGAACGCTCCGGTGAGATTGATGGCAACCACGTCGCTCCACTGCTCGAACGTCAAGTCTTCCATTGGAACGGCGGGAGAGCTGACGCCGGCGTTGTTAAACAGCACGTCCAGGCGGCCGAAAGCCTCCTGCAGCTTGTCAAAAAGCGCGCGGACGCCTTCCGGTTTGCTGATGTCGGTCGGGACGGCGAGCATCTTGCCACCGGAGGGGCTGGCAAGTCCGGTGGTCTCCTCGAGTTGCTCGGCGCGGCGCCCCGCCAGCACCACCGAGTAGCCCGCCGCTTGCAGGCCGAGACTCACGGCGCGGCCGATACCGCTGCCTGCCCCGGTCACCAGCGCTATTTTGCCTTTCATTGCCATAAGCGAGAAGACCCCTCCATGAGGTACGCGAATCTAAAATATCACAGCAAGTCTGTGCCAGCGTATGGGCGACGAAAATCGCTGGACTAATTTGTATCCATGTTTGAAAAGTCGATCGAGATCGGAAGCTCTGCGGACGGCTGCCAGTGGGAGCCTGTTAATCCGCTGCTTGCGATCTATCTCATCGAAAAGCCTGATTACGACAAGGCCCGCGAGGTCGTGCGTCGGGCGAAGAGTTCCAGAAGATGGATCGCGCCCGAATATCTCGAGAAACTCAAAAAGGCCACCACGCCCGACTGAGGACTCCGTAGTGGTTGGAGTTGGCGCTTCGGTACCGGATGACTGACCATCCCTTACAATCCCTTTTGATCGCCGTTCGCGGCTGCTTCTTGTAGTTTTGAGAGAGGCGCTGCGACCCGCTTGCCCTTCTAACTGCAGTAGGATGAGTTCCAGCCCGCGAACCGCAAAACACGATCAATGCGAAGGAACTGGAAACTGGCGGAGAGGCAGGGATTCGAACCCTGGGTACAGCTTTTGACCGTACAACGGT
>CAYZVR010000174.1:0-8412 GCA_964481715.1 uncultured Acidobacteriota bacterium
CATCGGGTTCGTAAACGTCTTGGCGGCATTTCTTCAGGCTGCGCCGATGTGCCATGGTTCGGGGGGCATTACCGCGCACTACAAGTTTGGAGCGCGCACGCCCAAATCCAGTTATGTCATCGGCGGCGTCTGCATTCTCCTTGCGCTGTTCGGGCGAGGAGCGGTCGGGCTCCTGCATCTGATTCCGACCGCCATCCTGGGAGTATTTCTCGTCTATGTGGGGATTCAGCACGCGGCTTATTTGCGCGACATCGTCCGTCGCCGGTCCTCCTTGTTCATTGCCGTCAGTGTTGGAGTGGTTTCCCTTGCCACAACAAACCTGATGTGGGGATTTCTAGTGGGATTTTTCCTGGAAACTGTCTTCGCCGCCTGGGCGAGGGTCAGGCAAGAAAAGCCGTAGCGTTTGGAGCAGCTACGAGAAGCGTGTTCGCTTCCAGAGGAAGATCCCACAAGAAACGAGCATCACGAGCATGGCGGCGACAAGGGCGAGAGTCCAGCCCCCACTCATCGCGATGGGCGGGCGTTCGGTGCCCCGCGCAAGCCAGATGAAAATCCCCAATGCGACTGCGACGATCAAAACGTCCCACCAGCGTCGCGAAGCGGACTCGCCTGTTATCAAATCTTCTCCCTCCAGAGCTTTTGCGATTCGGTCTGCCTTGAGGTCGTAGCGCTGGCATTCGCGCTCGACGGCGGTTAGCCGCGCCGCCTGCTCGCCCGCGGGTGCGACGGCCGTCGAAATAGCAAGAGCGCCGAGTATCATCACGAGTGAACCCGCGACGACCAGCGTACGTGTCGTGCCGCTTTGTCCCGCCAGCTCACCAAAAACCAGCGCGCCCCAGGCCAGGCCCCAAATCTGATTTGTGTTGGAAAGCGGAATGCCGCGCCCGATGCCGATGTATTTTGCTGCAAATTGCTGGAACAAGTCCCCCACCACCCAGCAGAACCCGCCGAGAAACAGCCAAAAGAGCGCCGGGCGAGCGCGCCCCATCTCCGCGATTAAGGGGCCCGCGCCGCCACTGAAGGCGAGGGCTAGCGTCGTCATGGTTCCGAGTTCGCCCACTGTGAAGATGGTGACAAATGAAAGTGGATTCATCCCGCTCAGATAGGCCTTGCGGTAGGGGATGTACATCGTCCCCCACAAGAGCGCCGCGCCGAGAGCCGCCAGGATTCCGGTCGTAGCACGCTCGGGCGTGGACGTTGAGTGAGACGTAGCCAGCGCGAGCAGCGTTGCGCCTCCGAAAATCGCGATGCCACCTCCCAGGACTCTTGCCCACTGGCCCCATCCAGCGCCGCGCAATTCGCGGAAAAAGAACCAGCCCCAGAAAACACCCACCAGGCCGTTGGTATTCCAAAGAGGGAAAGCGATGGAGATTCCGACGTCGCGGATGGCGAAGACGGTCAGCGTGTTGGCAACGGCCCACAGCGCCCCAGCCAAAATCGCCCAGACCATGAGGTGCGGCTTTTCCTTGAGGTCGACTAAAACGTAGCTTGTGCCCTTCAAAATTGTGGGGAGAGTCCAGCGCGCGACGAATACGCCGGAGACCATGGCGAGAGAAATTACAAAAGGGGAGAGGCCGATCGTGACAAGCTTGGTCGGAGCTTCGGCCGCGCCGAGCCAGGCCCCCGCAGCTAAGCCCGACAGCACGCCGAGCGCGTGGAGGGATCGCGAGGTGTTTGATGAAGTTCGTGCCGATTCGGTGGGCAGCTTCGGATTCTCCTCAGCCAAGGTAAATGAGCAGTGTGACGCCAAACACCAAAACGACGAGGGGAACCCACAACTGGCTGTCCGTGACGATTGCTCTCAGCGTGTTTCTTTTCAAGGCACTCGCCTTCCTTTTGCGGTCCGGCATTGCGTCTGCCCGGGGGCGCGCTGTTGTGTCGAATCAGACGAATCTGAATCCCGCTTAAGCCTTCGATTGGCGCGGGAGAGATTGTACAATGAGAGATGACCCGCGCAAAGGATTCCACGCGCCTGGTCGGACACCTTATGAAAAATTTTCAGATTGCTCTCATTCCAGGAGATGGCATCGGGAAGGAAGTCGTTCCCCAGGCCGTACGCGTTCTGAAAGCTGCGGCGGACCATTTCACTTTCGACTTCGAAGACTTTGAATGGGGCTGCGAATACTGCCTTCGCAACGGCCGCATGATGCCCGAGGATGGCCTCGAGCGACTCCGCCCGTTCGATGCCATCTTCCTCGGCGCCATCGGCCACCCGAGCGTGCCGGACCATGTTTCGCTTCGAGACCTGTTGTTGCGCATCCGGTTCGGTTTCGATCTCTATGTGAATTTGCGCCCTGTCGAAATCCTTCCGGGCCTGGAACCGGCTTTGAGAAGGAAAGTGCCGGAAGACATCCGGATGCTTTTCGTCCGCGAAAACAGCGAAGGGGAGTACTGCGGATTGGGTGGCAGATTCAAGCGCGGTACCGGCGACGAGGTGGCGATTCAACACTCGATTTTCACGCGCAAGGGAACGGAGCGTATTATTCGCTACGCATTTGACCTGGCGCACAAACGCCCTCGTAAGTGGCTGGCCAGTGCCACGAAATCCAACGCGATGCAGTACACCATGGTGCTTTGGGATGAAGTCTTGCGCGAAGTCGCGCGCGAATTTCCGGACGTGACGGTCGGGAATTATCACGTGGACGCGCTCGCGGCGCGAATGATAACCCATCCCGAGACTTTGGACGTGGTCGTTGCCTCAAACCTTTTCGCCGACATCCTGACCGACCTGGGCGCGGCCTTGCAAGGCAGCCTGGGACTGGCGGCGAGCGCCAACCTGAATCCCACCGAGCGTCTTGGCCCTCCGATGTTCGAACCCGTCCATGGCAGCGCTCCCGACATCGCCGGCCGGGGTATTGCCAATCCCATCGCGGCTATCTGGACCGCGGTAATGATGATGCAGCACTTAGGAGAGCCGGCCGCCGGCGAGCGCATCTTGTCCGCGCTCAAGGTGGTTACCGGAGAGGCAAAAGTCCGCACCCCTGACTTGGGGGGCAAAAGCACCACTCAGGAGTTTACGTCCGCTGTGGTTGAGAAGATTTCAAGTTGACTAACCGCTTCGCTCGCACGTCAGAATTTCAACGCCTGGTCGAGGTCGGCGATCAGATCTTCGGCGGCCTCGATTCCAACCGACAAGCGAACCAAGCCGTCAGTGACTCCCATGGCCAGTCGCTGGTCCGCTGGCACGGCGCGATGGCTTGTGGATGCGGAGTGGACGATCAGCGAGCGCGTATCGCCCAGGCTCGCGGCGCGGGCAAAGATTTTAACTCGGTTCATAACCTGCTTGCCGCTCTCGTAGCCTCCTTTTGCCTCGAAGCTGATCATCGCCCCGAATGCCTTCATCTGCTTCCTGGCGATCTCATGCCCGGGATGGTTGGGCAGACCGGGATAGTTCACGCGCTCAACCTTCGGATGCTTTGAGAGGAATTCGGCGATGCGCTGGGCATTCGCGCAGTGCGCGGGCATGCGCAGGTGAAGGGTCCGGATGCCGCGCAGGATAAGCCAGGCGTTAAAGGGGCTGATGATGCCGCCGAAGTCGCGGATAATTTCATGGCTCAATTCGTGGATGTATTGAACAGGCCCGACAATCAGCCCGCCCATGGCATCGCCGTGACCGCACAGGTATTTGGTTGCCGAATGGACGATGACCGTCACACCAAGCGCTACGGGCTGCTGGAGGGCCGGCGATGCAAAGGTATTATCGATCATCGTGGGAATTCCGCGCGAGCGGCCGAGGCGGGCGATTTCCGCGATGTCAACGATGTCAAGAGCCGGATTGCTGGGCGTTTCAAAGTAGATGAGGCGCGTGTTCGGTTGGACCGCCTTCTCGAAATCTTCCGCGCGAAGGGACGGAACAAAAGTGGCGGAGGCGCCCATGCGAGGCAGTTTTTTGTTCAGGAAGTTGTACGCCGCTCCGTAGAGCGACCGCGAAGCGACGACGTGATCTCCTGTCTTGATGAATCCCAGGATGGCGCTGGAAATCGCTGCCATCCCCGACGCGGTGGCCAGGGCCGCCTCACCGCCTTCGAGCGCTCGGACCTTGTCCTCGAGCGCCTTGATGGTGGGGTTGCCGTAGCGCGTGTACATGAAGCCGGGCTTCTCCTCGCCGTAGACAGCCGCCATTTCGTCCGAGTCGGTGGAGACGAAGGTGGTGGACTGATAGATGGGTGTATCCAGCGCGCCGGTAACGCGGCAGGGAGCTTCTCCGGCGTGAACAGCAAGCGTCGCGAATTGGCGGTTGTCTTTCATCGGACACCTCGCATTTCCCTCTCAGGCATTTTTCGGGGACCGTGCCTAGATTATCCCTCACCGCCGCCGAGGGAAAGGGCCACTTTCGGGGAGACGCGGGGAGACAAAGGAGGCGGTTGGCCCGGCTGGCTAGCGCTGCCGCCAGGGAAGTGGCCGGCGTGTGTGGACAAGAATGAGAAGCAATCTTAAAGGGCCGATGGCTGCTATTCGTGAGGATGGACAGGGTAGGCACTTGACATCCGCTCCGGAAGTGACTACAGATGGGATTTGCGAAACATAGAATTCTGGCTGGGGTGACTCATGGCGTTCTGTCCAGAATGCGAGGCTGCCATCGACGTGGGGGATGACTTCGAAGAAGGTCAGACCGTGGATTGTCCCGAATGTGACGCCCGGCTCGAAGTCGTCAGCACGAATCCGCTTGTGTTGGACGTTATCCCAGAAGGAGGGGACGAGGATGAGGACGAAGCGCAAGTCTGGTAAGTCGGAGGCCGGTGGCACTCGAACCATTGCCGGCCTGGAAATATTGCGTGTGCTTGTCACTTGCGCGGTGTGTGTCGCCGCCGTCGCCGCATTTTCCTTCGGAGCGAAAAGGAAGAAGGAAGTCTCGCGCGTCGTCACGGGCAGCGTGGTGGACGGATCCGACAATCCCATCGAGGGCGCCATCGTCGAGATGACCGACGTGCACACGGGCAAAAAGATTGCAGTGATCACGCAGGAAAGCGGGCAGTACCAGTTTTCCGGTCTTGATGAGGATCACGATTACAAGCTTCAGGCCACTTACAAGGGCGTTTCCTCGGACGTGCGGACTGCAAGCACCTTCGACACGCGCAATCGCATTGTGCTGAATTTTCAGATTCCCCCGCCCAAGGAGTAGTTTCTTTTCCCCACCTCACGAACTGTTCAGTCTCCTTCCCGACACGACCAATGGTTTTGAGATAACAAACTTAGTTCGTTCGCCGGATCGCCATAAGGGTGAGATCATCAAGGGGCGGCGCTCCTCCTTGGAAGTTTGTCAGGTCCTTCAGGCAGGTTTCGATGATCTCATCCGACGACACGAACTGGCCTCGGGCGAGCGCCTGTGCCAGGCGATCATCACCATACTCTTCGTCGTTGGGGGAATGGCTCTCGGAAAGACCGTCCGTATAAAGGACAAGGCAATCACCTTGCTCCAATCTGAGATTTCGTGCGGGGTAATTACCCTCCCAGAACAGGCCTAAGGGGAGCCCACTGGCCTCCAACTTTGTGACCTTCCCGCCGCGAAGCAGCAAGGGCGGGCAGTGGCCGGCATTGGCGATTTCAATTTCGCCGGAAGGTTTGGCTCTCCCGCAAACCAACGTGGCAAAGTAGGGAGCCAGGGTGCTCTCGCGAAAAATTCTGCCGGCCTTTTCCAAGAGCCTCTCGAGGGGCAGGTGACCTGACAGCAAGGTACGAAAAATGGCATGCAGCTGAGTCATCAGCATCGAAGCAGCGATTCCTTTGCCGGAGGCATCACCCAAAGCGAAGAAGAAATTGTCGGGCGAATTTTCCTGCAAGATGACGTCGCAGTAATCGCCGCTCACCGCCCCGTGCGGGGCGAAGTGGTAGCTGATTTCCCACCCGCCGCATCGCAATTCCTTCTTGGGAAGCAAGGCCGCCTGCATTTGCGAGGCAAGCGCCAGGTCTTGTTCCAGCGCGCGCCGCCCCTCAGCGGTCAAATGGTCCAGGCAATAGCGAGTCAGAGGGTCGGCAAGCAGCCGTTCTTTTTCGACCGACTCGTGGCAAACTTCGCAGATGCCGTACGAACCGTTGTCCATTCGCTCGAGCGCCGAGTCAACCTCATTGAGAAGCTGGGTGAGCTGAGCGTGCCCCAGGGAGCCGGGGATGACGGACTCAAGCCGCTGCCGCCGATCCAGTAGTTGCTCCTTGAGGAAATTCTCGGTGACGTTTTCCATGTTTAGCCTCCGTTGTTCAACACACCTTCGCAGAACTCATTGGATGAAAGATATCCGCTTTCGGCGCTCAAATTCTTTACGTGTAAGTCCTTTATAATCAGTTTGTTAGACGGATAACCGGCGAAAAAAGGTGTTGGAGGGATCGGAAAGATTGGCTTGGCCTTTATTGCGGTCCGAAGGTGACCCTGCGTAGCTTCTCCGGAATGTTGCTGGAACCGAAGCGGAAAACCACCGTCGGATACTGGCGAGGATCAAATTCCCAATTCGGATCGGTAAGGCGCTGCCATTGCGGTTGCAATGAATCTCCCGCTGCCATGTAAACGGCGCCCTCCTTGATTTTCCTCTGAGCTTCGGTGTTCGATGCAGCCAGACGCAGGTTCGCGAGTAGCCGAAATAATTTGATCGGCGCGGTAAGACTAAATGCGGGGAGATCCGAAGGAAGACCTTTCTCTTGGATTTCTGATTCGAATTTCCGCTGTGCGTCATCGGCAGCCAAGGTCCCATGAAAATCGACGACGACTCCGTACGCGAGATGTTTCTTTAAATCAAAAGGGTGAAGGCGCTGACTGCTGACGCCCTCCTTCATTTCTGCGATGTCTATGGGAGTCGAATCAGTGAGCAGCAGGTAGTACCGCCACATCAGGTCGTCCGAAATCGACATGACCTTGCCGAACATTTCCGCGGGCGCGTCCTGAATCCCGATGTAGTTTCCGAGCGACTTCGACATCTTCTGCACGCCATCCAGCCCTTCCAGAATGGGCATGGTCATGATGACTTGTGGTTCCTGCCCGTATTCCTGCTGAATGACCCGCCCTACAAGCAAATTAAACTTCTGGTCGGTGCCGCCCAGCTCCACGTCGGCTTCGAGCGCCACCGAATCGTAGCCCTGTGACAAGGGATAAAGCAGTTCGTGGACGGCGATGGGCCGCTGTTCTTTCATGCGTTTTGTGAAATCGTCCCGTTCGAGCAGGCGAGCCAGCGTGTATTTCGAGCAGAGTTGAACCCAGTCGAGGCTCGTGAGTTTTCCCAGCCAGCGGTTGTTGAAGTCAACCACGGTTTTTTCCGGGTCCAGAATCTTGAAGACCTGCGCCTTATAGGTCTCGCCATTGGCGGCGATTTCTTCCGGCGTCATCGCCTTGCGCGTCACGTTCTGGCCGGAGGGGTCGCCGATGAGGCCGGTAAAGTCGCCGATAAGAAAAATCACCGTGTGGCCGAGGTCTTGAAAATGTTTCAGTTTGCGGATGAGAACCGTGTGGCCCAGGTGGATGTCCGGCGCGGTGGGATCGAATCCCGCCTTCACTCGCAGGGGCTTGCGCGTTTTCGCCGAGCGCTCGAGCTTGGCGCGCAATTCCTCGACGCGGATAGTTTCCTCCGCGCCTTTGGTCAGATAAGCGAGTTGTTCGTCAATCGTCATCTTGTTCGTTTCAGTTTTCGGGGGGTATCTTTCGCAATCCCGCCTCATAGCTCATCGGCCGGCCGATCTGGCTCTCAATCTCTAGGATTTGAACACGGCTCGGCGTCCCTCGAACCGAATTTTTTCTTCGAGCATCAGGCAGATGGCTTCGGAATAGATGCGATGCTCCTCCTTCAGAATTCGAGCCGAGAGGGTTTCGACGGTGTCGTCGTCCAAGATCGGCACCACAGCCTGGCGGATGATCGGTCCGGTATCCACGCCTTCATCCACAATGTGAACCGTGCAGCCCGTGAACTTTGCGCCGTATTCCAGCGCCTGCTTCTGCGCGTCGAGGCCGGGAAAAGCCGGGAGCAGCGCGGGATGGATATTCAGGATGCGGCGCGGGAACGCCCGTATAAAATACGGGCTCAGGATGCGCATGAATCCCGCCAGGCATACGAGGTCCACGCGAAATTCCTGGAGCGCCGCCACGACTTCGCAGTCGTAGGCTTCGCGCTCCTTTCCTTTTGAAGGAATGAAACGCGTGGTGAGACCCATTTCTCTTGCGAGCGCCAGGCCTGGCGCGTCCTCGCGGTTGCTGAGGACCAAAGCGATGCTGGCCGGAATTTTTCCGGACTGTACGTTGCGGGCAATCGCCTCAAAGTTCGAGCCCCGCCCGGAGAGCAATATACCCAGATTCTTCATGAGTTCGTAGCACCGCGAAAACCTTCGCCGCCCTCTGCGGCGCGCCTAGGCGTATTCTACGCCCGGCCGGCCGCGCACGATGCGGCCGAGCATCCAGTATTTTTCGCGTACTTGATCGAGAGCCCTCGTGACCTG
>CAYZVR010000175.1:0-8383 GCA_964481715.1 uncultured Acidobacteriota bacterium
GAGGCGGCGCGCCAGTCGAGCCGCATTGACTACGTCCTTGCCGCTGCTTCGCACACGCACTCCGGGCCGGTGATTCAGGACGAGTATGCAAACGGCGCGCCGGAGTGGGAGACAGCAGTTCTCGACAAGATCGTCGCGGCGATTGCGGAAGCCAGCCACAACCTGGTCGAAGCCCGTATCGGCACTGGGCGCGGCGTAGCCTACATCGGCCACAACCGGCTGCGCGTCAATCCGGACGGGACCGTCACCTGGTTCGAGCGCAATACCACCATGACGCCGACGGCGCCCGTAGACCCCACGGTCTCGGTGCTTCGTGTGGATACTGCCGAGGGAAAGCCGCTCGCAATTCTGGTCAACTACTCCTGCCATCCCGTTGTCTTCGGGCCGGATAATGTGCAGTACTCCGCGGACTTTCCAGCCGTGACGGCTCAAACCGTTGAACAGAGTTTCGGAAGTGGGGCTCTATGTTTTTTCTTGCAGGGTGCGCCGGGTGATATCAACCCCTATCACGCCGTGACGCGGCTCGCGCAGGATGCCGTCAAATTGCGCGACTGGACGGGCCAGCGGTTGGGTGAGGAAGCGGCACGCGTCGCCCAGGCGATTCACACTGCGGACGAGGCTGGCGCTTCGCTCGACTTTGTCGAAGACCTCATGACGTTTCATTTGCGCTGGGACGCGGAAAAATTCCGCCAGGGCCTGATCGTCGCCTTCGGCCCGCGAGTGTTCGAAGAATACGGCTCGCTGCCCAAAGACGATCTTCATCTTCCAGTGGCCGTCGTGCTCATCAACAAGCGCATCGCCTTCATGACCATGCCGGGCGAGCCCTTTGTGGATTTCCAGATTGACTGGCGCAATCGCTGCCCGGTGCGGGACGCTTTCTTCCTGGGCTACGCGAACGGCTACTTTGGTTATTTCCCGACCATGCGCATGGCGTCCTTGGGAGGTTACGGTGCGGCGAGCGCCTCCACCTGGGTTGAGGTCGGCGCGGGCGAGAGCATGGTCAACCACGCGCTCGTCAAAGTTTACGATTTACTCGGCCGGTTGAGCGATGCTCCGGAAGACTTGAAGAAGAAGTAGGCAGAAGGCATCTCCCTTAGGTGGCCGAAGGAAGACCGTCAAACCGCATTCATAAGCCGCTTCAGTTGTTCCATCCGTCGCGCGGCGTCGGCAAGGAGCTCGCGATCCCAGTCTTGGCGCCGGGTGGCGCTCGGATGCGGCTCATCGCAGTCGAGGCCGCCCGTCAACTTCAGGAAAATTGCGGCCGAGTGCTTGTAGGCGGGGACGGGCTCGCGGAAACCGATCCAGCCGAGATACTGGATGAAATCGCGCAGCTCATTGTACTCCGCGCGGCCGTCGCGCCACGCCCGATCGCGGGCCGCAAAGACTTCCGGTGCGAAGGTGGAAAGCCCCAGTAAATAATCGCTTCCGTATTCGATCATGTCCGCAGCCAGATCGTTCCCGGTATAAATCACGAATTCCGGGCGCACGCGGTCGCGCAATTCCAGTCGCTCGAATTCCATCGCACGGTCGAGTGACGAGTGCTTCAGGCCACTGCACTGCGCGAGGTCCATCAGCCCCCGCAAAATATTTTCTGAAAACATCCGCCCGTGGGGATTGAACATCGCTCCCAGCTCGAAGGCGATGAAGCGCGGGAGGGTGGCGGCGATTTCGCGGAAGAAGCGCAGAAGGCCCGCGTCATCGAGCGCGGCGGTCAGTGCCGATGGGAAAATCACCGGCACGCCGCCCGCTTTCGCAATCGCCGCGCACTCGCGAAGATAGGCAAGCTCGGCGGGACCTTCGGCCGCCGCGGGCAGCGCGCCAGCAAACCAGTCCGGCGTGGCGGACCGATCACGGCCGCTTGCGGTTTCCACCGTCCATTCGAGCACCCGCTGTTTTTCCTCCGGGGCGAGCTGGTCCACGTTCCCCGTATCCATGTTCACGGCGGGGCACAAGCCCGCCGCGAGCGTGCGTTTCAGGTGACGGCGAAAACCCGCCTCGTCCACACGGCCGTCCTGGGTGAAGGGCAGGAGGACGGCGCTCACGCCCGCTACGGCGCGCCCCGGCCGCACCCGCCTGCGAAGTTCTTCAAGGTTCAACGCAGTTCAGCCTTTCTTCCGGCTTCTGACTTCTGGCCCCTTAATCCTGCTTTCAATTCTTGCAGCCTCGCCCACTCTTGCTTAGCCGTGTAGAACGGGTCGAGAGGAAAGCATCCGGAGACCATCCCGTTCCGCGGGCCGTTGGTGCATTCGCTGAACGTCCGGCAGATTTTCTTATGATCCAGCCGGCCCTTCTCGAGGACGTCGGCGGGGAGATCGGGATAGGGCAGCGCCATCCGGCCGAGGCCGACCAAATCCGTCCACCCCTCGCGAACCGCCGCTTGGGCGAAGTGCGGGAGATATTCCTGAAAATAAGACCATCCCGAAGAGACGATGATAAGGCCCGCGGCCGCCTCCTTCAAATCCTTTGCCGCCACCTGCAATCTTGCCGCACCCGCCAGCGGGTCTTCGGGAGGAGGGTAGCCGTCGCAAGGTGGAAACAACGCGGGCCGCTGAATGTGCGGGCAATAGTAAGGACTGCTCGCGCTGATGTTCACCAGACGCACTTCGAGCGAGCGGAGCAATTCGAGCACGCGCTTCGCTTCGGTGAGATCCGGACGGATGGGATCGTCGGGATCAACGCCGAAAGCCCAGACATAAGGCGCGGAGTCCGGCAACTTCACGGGAACTCCCGCCGCGGTCTCGGGGTCCGGCGCGAAGGGGATGGAATCAAAGGCGCTCAGGCGCACACCGATTTCGATTTCGGGCGCCGCGCCGCGAACGGCGGCGACCAGTTCGCGCAGGAAGCGCGTGCGGTTATCGAACGAGCCGCCATAGTTGCCGGGGCGCGTCCGCGCGCTCAGGAATTCGTGGCCGAGATATCCGTGACAATGCTTGAGGTCAACGAAGTCGAAGCCCGCATCGCGGGCCAGTCGCGCCACGCGCGCATAAGCCTGGATGATGCGCCCGACCTCCTCGTCCGAAATCGGCTGGCTTGCGTCGCAGGGCGGGAATTTTTTGTCCAAAATCGGATGATGGTAGGCGATGACGGGTTCCAGTCGCTTCTTATCTTGTGGATGGCTGAATCGCCCGGAGTGCGTGAGTTGAAGGCCAATGATGAGGTCATCGGTCGAGCCAAAGCGCTCCCGGTGGGCGCGGACCATGTCTTCGCGCAATTCGGAGAACGCCGGCGCGCTGCTCTCGTTGAGCCACAGTTCGTAGGGGTCGGAGCGTGCTTCGGGGACGACAGCCACGGCTTCGCAGCCCCACAGAAGCTTGGCGCCGCCCCTAGCAAAACGCAGCCAGCGGCGACGCGTGAGCTCGGAGGGCCGCCCGTCCCGCTCGCCGTCCCAACCTTCCATGGGTTGGATGACGAAGCGGTTGCCAATCCTTCGCTTCCCGCCGCGCCAGGGAATGTCGAGCGGTTGGGCAAGGGGGGATTCGGGAGCGGTCAAGACTGTTTCATCAGCGGACATCGGCCAGCCAAGGCCCGACAAGTGCTCCTTCACGGCGCGCGCCGTCTTGAAACTCGCGACGCGCGGATAGTGAATTTTGGGCATTTGGAGCACGAGCATAACACGAACGATTCGGCTTGTGTACGCTCCCAGTGCTCGACTAGACTCCGGCTTCGCGCTTCTTGCGGGCCGTCATCCTGAAAGCCCGAGCCAAGTGCCCATCGAGGGCACCAAGCAGCGCGAGTCCCAAATCGCGTGTCTGTTTCCGAATCTCAATCCGCAGCCAGTGCGCCGTTCCGGCGCGAGCATCGACACGCTGTCCTGGCCTGCTTTCTCGGCTGGACGCTCGACGCGTTCGATTTCTTTGTCGTCATCTTCATGATGGACCACCTCGTCACGCAGTTTTCGGTGGCGAAGGAGGCCATCGTCTGGACGCTCACGATCACGCTTTTCATGCGTCCGGTGGGCGCTTTCCTTTTCGGAATCTTTGCGGACCGCCACGGCCGCCGCCTGGCGCTGATTTCGAACGTCGTCTTCTATTCCTTCATCGAAATGCTTTGCGGCTTTGCGCCGAACTTCACGGTCTTCGTCATCCTGCGGGCTCTTTACGGAATCGGCATGGGCGGCGAGTGGGGCGTGGGCGCTTCGCTGGCCATGGAAGTGGCGCCCAAGCGCTGGCGCGGCATCCTATCCGGGATTCTTCAGAGCGGCTACCCAATCGGCTACTTGCTGGCCGCGATCGCCGCACGCTTCATTTTGCCAACCCTCGGGTGGCGCTGGATGTTTTGGATCGGCGCGCTGCCGGCGCTGCTGGCGCTTTATATCCGGGCAAAGGTCCCGGAATCGAAGGCATGGATCGAGCACCGCGAGGTGAGCGTCGCGGCCATTCTCAATACCCTCGGGCGAAACTGGAAGCGGTTCGCGTATCTCGTCGTCATGATGACCCTGATGATGTTCCTCTCGCACGGGACGCAGGACCTCTATCCCGATTTTCTGATGAGCGCGCGCGGCTTGAAGCCCAGCACCGTTTCAGATATCGCCGTGGTCTATAACCTGGGCGCCGTGCTCGGGGCGATCGTCTTCGGACACTTTTCGGAGCGCTTCGGGCGGCGCCGCTCGATGGTTTCCGCGCTGATCCTTTCGTTCGCGGTCATTCCGTTCTGGGCGTTCGGCGGATCGGTCGCCGTGCTCGCGGCGGGCGCCTTTCTGATGCAGGTCGGCGTGCAAGGCGCGTGGGGAATCATTCCCGCGCACCTGAACGAGCTTTCGCCCGATTCCGTGCGGGGCTTGCTGCCCGGGCTCGCCTATCACCTTGGGATTCTCTTCGCCGCGCCGACCAACACCATCGAATACGCTCTGCGCGATCGCGTGGGCTACGGCTGGGCCATGGCGGGGTTCGAGATGTGCGTGCTCATCATCGGCGCCATCGTCATTGCCCTGGGACGGGAACAGCGCGGCAAAGACTTTGTCAATGCGGGCGGCAAGGCAAGCAAACCCCCGGAGGGAACGTAAACCTTCTTGCTCTTTGGTGTCTCGCGAAGTTCACGACCGGGGTGCAGGTTTGGGATGCCAGGCCTCCTCCTCGGTGAGCCTGCCGGCCCCTCGACGCCGATCCATCAGGCGCTCTTCGAGGCGGAGTCCACAAAGCTCACCAATCCGTGAGCGACCGCATTGTCGATGGCCGGATGCGTTGAATCGCCGGACAACAGACTGCCAGACACTACTGGCAATTCGTGTTGATTCCCGGCAAGTTTTCAAGTCCGCTGGCCACGGCGTTTTTTCCCGAGCAGTTGACAGCCGGAGGGCCACCGCTGACTGTGTTGCCAGGGCTGAATCTTGCCAACGAGAGATCGCCGATCTCAACAGCGCTGTTTGTGCCGCCCCTAATCTCATTATTTGGGCGGATTTCAGCAACTGAACCGATCTGCACGTTTATACCCGCCCCACCGTTGAACTTTATGGCGGCAGCCCCGTTAGCCAGCAACACAGTAGAGTTACCACTTACCAACACACCGTCGGAGGTGTTGTCCTGGACGGTTGCGACCAATCCTGTAGGACCCCGCAAGAACGTCAGCGTGCTTGCGGTGTCTACCCGGATGCCGTAACCATTCTGCTGGATCGTGCCACCAAAGAGTGTTGCGCTGACCTCACGCGAGACGTAAACGCCAGCGTCTGGGTTGTTTTGAATTGTATTCTCTGTCAGGTAGAGGTTGGTATTAGAGGTAGCGACTACCCCATCTTCAGAAGCCCCTTGGATTGTGCTGTTCAACACTTGACAGGAGCGCACACGAGCGCAGCCAACGCCGGTGTCTCCGCCATTGATCGTGAATCCGTTCGCTGCGACGTTGCCAGAGTCGTAAACTAAAAGGACATAGGCCTCGCCGTACGGTGCGGGCGTTGTTGGGGCGTTAATCGACGAGCTCCCGTTTGCGACCAGGGTAAGGTTCTCGAAGCCCTGGACTCTAACCCACTCGCTGCAGGCGCCCGAGACGTGGATTGTATTCTCGGCTGTCTTGTTGAGCTGGCCCAACGCAGCCGTAATTGTTTTCACTTTCGCCTTGGGGTTGCTGCAATCGACGCTAACGTCGGCCGCCCAAGCCGTGGCAGAAAGCAGCCACATCGCTGCGCCGATCAAGGCTACTGTTCCCCGGAGCACACTATTACCCGCTCTGTTTCCAAAAAGGACGTGATCGTTTTTCATTGCGGTGCCCTCCTTTCAGGTGGGGCATTAAGAGGGAGTTTGGTATGTACGCACGCTACGCCACGGCTTCTAGGGCGTCAAGAAGACAAATTGTCCATTCAGCCACGGCGCGAGGGAACTCGCGGGCCAGCGAAAAATAAATGCGCACGCCTTCCCGCCGCACCGCCGAAAAGCTCGGCTCTAAAGTGGCCCGCAACTTCATGGTGTACAGGAAAGACCTGCGTTAGTTCGCGGCATTTGAGATTTGTTGAGTCGAGATCCCGCTCTTGACTTTGCTGCTTTCGGGGAGCAAAATTTTTTCATTCTAGGGTTACGGATTCACGTCCCAGGGCACTACAGACAAAGGACGAGCGATGCGAAGATTCGGAATTGCTGCCACGTTCGCGGCGACACTCGCCGCCATCGCAAGCGCCTTGGCGCCCGGCGCCACGGCCCGCGACCGGCCACTCAGCGTCGAAGAGCTCACCAAGCTCAGCAGCTCAGGCGTTCCGGAAGCGCGTCTGCTGGACATCATCAAAGACCTCGGGATCGCCTTCGCACCCACCAACGACGTGCTGGGAGAATTGCGCCAGGGCGGTGTGCCCGAATCGGTGATTCAGGAAGTAAGAAAGCAGATCCCACGAGGTCAGAGCGCCGAATTCTACATGCAGGCGGGTGACCGGCTGAACCAGGAGGGGCGCGCGGATGAGGCCGCCGAGTATTACCGCCTGGGCCAGGGCTCGCCGTCTGACGGCGGAGGAAAGAAGTCCGCTCCGGCTGGGACGGGAAGCGGTGTTGGTGCCGAGCCGGTGAGAAGCGCAGTCAATCCGCTTTCCAGCGCCGGGTCCAGATCGGAGCCAGAGGATGAGGATTTCGGCGAAGATTTTTCCGCCGCCTTGCCCGGCGTTGACATGAATAGCTTGTCTGCGGCGGGGAAGCGCCGGGTGCTGGCGCGTCTCGAGGGCGAGCCGTGTCCTTGTGGCTGCAAATTTAATGTCGCCGAATGCCGCGTGAAAGATCCCGCCTGCCAAGTCTCGCTCGGGCTTGCGAACAAAGTCGTCCAGGAAGTGGCCGCAAGCATACCGGTCTCTGCAGGGTCCGTCAGCCGACCGACGAGCCAATCATCCACGGGCATCTTTGTGAACGAACGCGAGCTGACTCCGCAGCAGGTGCAACAAATCAAATCGCTCTACATGTTCGTGGCTCCGCCGGGCCGTTACTGGTACGACGAGCGCAGCGGGCTGTGGGGAATGATGGGGCGCGAGCCCGCGGGCTTCCTGCGGCCGGGTCATGACTTCGGACCGATGCCCGCGAATCCCTCGAACGGCAATACCGGAGTCTTCATCAACGGCCGCGAGATCAATATGGCCGAGGCGATGTACTGCCAGCAGGTTTTTGGCGCGGTCTACCAGGGCCAATGGTGGCTGGATGGCGCAACGGGCAATCTCGGCATGGAAGGCAATCCCACTCCGCTCGCGAACGTCTACATGCTGCTTCAGCAGCGGCAACGCTCGGGAAGTGGCGGCGGCTATAGCTGGTCGAGCAAGAACACCGGCGCGTACGGCGGCTCGGACGGAAGCTGTTCGTACGTGGCCATTCCCGGCAGCGGAACCGTCATGACCGGGAATTGCGATTAACGCAAAGAACTCCGCTCAAGTGAGCATCCACTCAGGTGTCAAACTTCAGAGACCGACCTCGGATTCGAGGCCTGCGTCTTCCCCAAGTGTTATTTTCAACTCTCTACTCTTGACTTTTTCAACGAAGGCTTGGTGTCGGCTCAAGGCCGAAGTCTAAGTGCGGACCAGTTCGAAGAGGGTAATTTCCGGAGGGGCGCCGATGCGGATGGGGACGCCGATGGTGCCGATGCCGCGGTTGACGTAGAGCTGTCCGCCGGGTTTCGAAAACCGACCGCGCACGTAGTCGGTGATCAAGCGGCTGGGCGAAAGGTTCTTGTTGACGAACTCGAGCGTCACCTGTCCGCCGTGAGTGTGTCCGGCGAGTGAGAGGTCAATGCCCAGCTCGGCCGCGCGGTCGAAGGTGTTGGGGTTGTGACTGAGCAGGATGTTGGCGGTGCCGGGCACGAGCAGCGGCTCGACGCCTTCCAGGTAGCGGCGCACGATTCCTTCCGGGCTCGGGCCGCCGCGACGGAGGCTTTGATAGTCCACGCCGATGACGTTGAGCGTTTCGCCACTTGACTGAATCAACGCGCGCTC
>CAYZVR010000176.1:0-1972 GCA_964481715.1 uncultured Acidobacteriota bacterium
CTTCCTGGACGTCGCCGCGCGTTTCGTCCAGAATCTTTCCCATCTCGCGGGTCATCTGCTGGGCGAGTTCTTCCTTGCGCTCCGCGAGGATGCGCGCCGCGCGGAAAAGGATTTCGCCGCGCTTGGGAGGCGGAACCAGCCGCCAGGTCTTGTACGCTTCTTTGGCAGCGGCGATGGCGTTGTCCACATCCTGCTGATTGGATTTCTGAAAGATGCCGACCAGTTCCTTACGGTTGGCGGGGTTGACGTTTTCAAAAGTGCGGCCGCCGACCGATGCAACCCATTCACCATTGATGAAATTCTTGTAGACCTTTGGCGGAGCCATGCGCAGATCCTCCCGGCAAGCTCGCGGCAGCCTCGAGCACTCGACCGTCGAGCCGATGCTGAATTCGAACCGAAACGCCACTCACTATAACAAACGCCCAGCACGCCATCAACAGGACGGGAAGTCATGCTCCCCCACGACGCCAATGGGTTCGCTCCATGGGTAAAGCACAGAAATCCGGCTTCGCTTTGAGAACATGGAGGTTCGTTCGGGGTTCGTACCCAGTTCGTTTTGGCTACCTTTATTAGTCCCGGTCCTTGAGTTTCAATCACATCGTGGCTTCGTTTTGCATATTTTAACGTCTCTTAAATTAGTGTTTCTCCCCCTCCATCTGTTGTCGGACTTGCGTGTACGCGTCAACCCGGCAAGGGAGAGTCTTTCAAATCTTGACACCCGACGAAAATACCGCTAAACTTAGGTGAGGGGTTGCTTGTAATTGTCTGATTTCTGATGACTTAGATGGACTATGAACCGCGACGTGGAACTAGACAAGAGGCTAAGCGAAATCCTGGCAACAATCATCCGCCAGTTCATTTCGAGCGGTGTGCCTGTCGGATCGAAGGCCGTCGCCGAGCATTCCCCTGAGTCGCTGAGCCCGGCCACCGTTCGCAACTGTATGGCGGAGCTCGAGAGCGCCGGCTACCTGAAGCACCCGCACGTTTCCGCTGGCCGAGTGCCCACCGACAAGGCCTACCGCTTCTACGTGGACCGGATGACCGGCTCGTCGCGCCTCTCACCCCAGACTGAAAAGTACATCGAAGAAAACCTCAAGGCCGGAACTCTGAGCCCCGAGCGCTTGATGGAAAAGATTTCGCGCGTCCTGTCGGAAGTTTCGCACCACGTGGGTCTGGTGCTGGGGCCGGCGCTGGAAGAAAAACTCCTCGAGCACATCAAGTTTGTAAAGCTGCCGGACCAGCGCATCCTGGCGGTCATCGTTTCCAAGCCCGACCTGGTCGAAAACAAAATCGTCCGGCTCGAAGAAGAGATTTCACAGGCGGAACTCGACCGCACGGCCGATTACCTGAACGGCGAATTTCGCGGCTGGTCGCTCGGGACGATTCGCCTGGAAATTTTCAAGCGCCTGGAAGAAATGAAGTTTCTCTGCGACCAGTTGCTCTCCAACGTCGCAAAGCTCCTGATGTGGGGCGCGCTGGCGGAGGAGACGCCCGGGACGCTGTTCGTCGAGGGCACCAACAAGTTTCTCGACCTCGCCGACTTCGAAGACGTGCGCAAGTTTAAACGTCTGCTGGTCACTTTCGAAGAGAAGGCCAAGCTGGTCAAGATATTGAGCGCCTGCTTTGAGAGCAAGGGTCTCGGCGTGCGCATTTTCATCGGAAAGGAAAACTCCACGCGCGAGATGCACGAGTGCGCGCTGATTGTTGCGCCTTATCGTTACCGTAACCGCGTGGTCGGAGCCTTGGGTGTCGTGGGGCCGACGCGAATGGAATACGAACGCGCCATCACCACGGTGGATTACGTCGCCCACCTTTGCAGCAAACTCCTGAGCACTAATTGAATCCTCATCTCCGGGACATCCTGTGAATGGTGTTCGGGCAGGGCCGAGGCTGCGGGTTCCCTCCGCGCCAAAATTCAGGATAGAATCGTAAAGTCATGGAAAATATCAAAGACCCGAATCCGAGCGAAGCC
>CAYZVR010000176.1:2013-8276 GCA_964481715.1 uncultured Acidobacteriota bacterium
AATCGAAAAGGTCGGCGGCGAGCAGGAGTCCCCGGCCGGCGAGGCTCCTACCCACCCCGCTCCGGAATCTCCGCGAGAAGATTCGGCCCCATCCAGCCGAAATTTGGAGCTCGAAAAGCTGGAGCTCTATGACCGCTTGCTGCGAAAGCAGGCCGAGCTTGACAATTTCAGAAAGCGCGTGCAACGCGAAAAAGAGGATTTCCTCCGGCACGCCACAAGTGATTTGATCCGCGCGTTGCTGCCGGTGCTCGACGGATTCGAGCGCGCGCTCGAGCATCGGGATTCAAGCCCGCCCGACCAGTTTCAGGAGGGAGTGGAGTTGATTTATCGCGAGATGTTGGAAACCCTGACCCGCGCCGGAGTCAAAGCCGTCGAAACCAAGGGAAAGATCTTCGACCCACGCCTTCACCAAGCGGTTGAAGCGGTTGAGGCCCCGGGCTTTCAGGATCAGGAAATCGTGGAAGAGCTCCAGCGCGGGTACCAATTGAAAGACCGCCTGCTCCGTCCTGCCATCGTCAGGGTGGCGGTGGCAGGCAAGAAGCGGAAGGCCGAAGTCCCGCCCGAATCTTGAATGGATCGCCGGAACGGGCGGCGCATGGTTCTGAACCAATGAAACCGACGGGGCCAAGCCACATCCAAACATAAAAGCTGAGGTCGAGAGTTGAGTCAGAAGAGAGATTTTTACGTCACCCTGGGGGTGGGCCGCAACGCCTCCGAACAGGAGATTAAAAGCGCCTACCGGAAACTGGCATTGCAGTTCCATCCCGACCGCAACCCTGACAACCCGCAGGCTGCGGGAGAGAAATTCAAGGAAATCACCGAAGCTTATTCCATCCTCATTGACCCGCAAAAGCGCGCCGCCTTCGACCGCTTCGGGCATGCGGGTGTGGCAGGCGCAGGCGGCTTCACTCCCGATTTTTCGTCCACCATCTTCGCGGATTTCGAAGACATTTTTGGAGACTTCTTCGGGCTGGGCGATATTTTCGGACGCCGGCAGGGGCAACGCTCGCGCAGCGAACGCGGCGCCGATCTGCGCTATGACCTTGATATTTCGTTCGAGGAAGCCGCCAACGGCCTGGAGTCCAAAATCAAATTCCCGCGCTGGGAGGCTTGCTCGCCCTGTGGTGGCCGCGGCGCCAAGAAGGGAAGCGAGCCCGAAACCTGCTCGGCCTGCGGAGGGCGCGGGCACACACGCCATCAACAGGGGTTCTTCACGCTCACCCGGACGTGCCCGCAGTGCAATGGTCAGGGACAGGTGATTCGTGACGTCTGCCCGTCCTGCCACGGCGAGGGAAGGATGCGGCAGGAAAAGGTTTTGGGCATCAAGATCCCCGCCGGCGTGGAAGACGGCATGCGCCTGCGCGTTAACGGCGAGGGCGACACGGGGTACCAGGGAGGCGCGACCGGCGATTTATACGTAGTCCTGCGGGTCCGGGAGCATCCCTTCTTCGAGCGCCGCGGCAACGATCTCTACTGCACTATTCCGATTTCGATCACGCAGGCCGCGCTGGGAAGCGAAATCAAGGTTCCCACGCTGCGCGGGCAGGAACGGCTGCGGATTCCCGAGGGTACTCAGACCGGATCGGTCTTTCGAATCCGGGAGAAGGGATTGCCAAACCTCGACGGCCGTGGTCAGGGAGATCTCTACGTCAGCGTCCACGTCGTCATCCCGACGAAACTTACACGAGAGCAGCGGCGGCTTCTCGAATCGCTGATCAGCACCCTTCAAGTCGAGAACAAGCCGGTGCAAAGGCGCGTTCACGATCGTGTGAAAGACATCTTCGGATAGCTTCCTTGCGATCTTCCCTTGGAATTCTTGGATTTGAAAAACGGTTGTGGAAGGAACTTCTAGACGGCTCTTCCGGTGCCAATACCGTTCCGGCTATCGTGGGCGCAGAAACCAGCGGAATCCGACACTGAGCATGTTGCCATTAAAACCGTGGTTGGGCTGCTCCAGGCCGGCGTTGGACATATGGAAGTAACGGTATTCAAAAACTAAAGCCCGGCGCGGCTTAAAAAAATACTGGAGGCCGACGCCTCCCTGAGACAAAAATTGCGTGTGGCCCGTAATCTCCGGCGCCCGGTTATCGAGCGTTGTGTGCAGGGCGCCGATTCCCGCATCGAACATCGGCACAACCCGGCGGACGGGTTTGAAATTGAAACGGAAGAGAAGCGTATCGCCCAACAGAATCCCGCCCGGATGGAAGGCGCTGCCCAGAATTCCTTCGCTCAGGATTTCAAAACGATTCATCGGCAATCGCGATTGCGGAGAATCCCAGACGATCAGTCCCACCTGAGGCGCGGCAATCAGCATGTTGACGTGAGAGATGTTCCGCGGGATGGCGTTTTCAAGGCCATAGTTGAGCTGAAAACCGTAGGTCAAGCGGCGCGAGGTTGCCCAAAACGGGGCGTCTGTCGCCGATTGGGATGAGGCGGCTTGCGGCGAATCCGCCGTCGGGTTAATGGCTTGCGCACAGAGCAATGTGGCCGATGCCATCCATCCCGCGAGAATCAATACCATCAGGAAAAACCGCACGCGTAGCCTGTCTGACGCGGTCCTTTCGCCAGGTCCATTCGTGTTCATGAAGATTGTTTCAGCCCCCGTAATCGCGTGTGGCTTTTATCCTATCCGTTGGGAAAAATCAACGCGGGAAATTGCGGGGAGAGCAAGCCTGCAACTGACGTTAGACAAAACCTTGTGAGTGAACGCTTGGAGAGTTTCAGACGCCTATCGGAGCCGGCGTCTTTTCGCCTTTAGGAGCAGTGCGCCAGCAACGATAGAGCGTCCACAAGATCTTGAACCCCGCCTGAACGCTTCTGCTGAGAGTGCCGGATATTTTCGACTTTCCCGAACGGCGCTTGCGATAGTGTACCGGAATTTCCGCAACACCCAGGCGAAGTTGCGCCGCCTTGGCCTGCATTTCAACGTTCCAGCCGAAATTCCGGTCGCTCAAAGCCAGGCGTTCCAGAGCCTCGCGGCTGATGATTCGCATGGGCCCGAGATCGGTAAAGGCGACGCCCCAAATCCATCGGATCAGCCGCGTGGTCAGCCAGTTGCCGAAGCGCTGCAAGGGAGTCAGGGAACCCGCCTCAGGATTGCCCAGGACACGCGAGCCGATAACCAGGTCGAGACGCCCTTCCTCAAATCGTCGGACCAGACGATGGAGGTCGGCCGGATCGTCCGAGAGATCGGCGTCCATGAAGGCCACGGCAGAAGTGTCCGGCCCTGTCGCCGCGAGGCCCGCCAGGCAGGCTTGGCCGTAACCGCGCCGCGGCTCGACGACCACCTCGGCTCCGGCTGAGCGTGCGATGGACGCGGTTTCGTCGGTGCTGCCGTTATCCACCACGATGAGCTGAGAGAACAAGCCCTTCGGGACTTGGCGCAGAAGTTCGCCGATGTTGGCCGCTTCGTTGAGCGCGGGAATAATAAGAGTGTAATGCCGGGCAATCAAGTGAGGATCTCCACGGAAACCATTCTATCAGAGCCGAAGAGTTACATTGGCGCGAGATTTCCGCGCGGCGGGCAATGCGTTTAGTTGCGCCACTTCACGGAGCGATCTCGAACGGAAATCCACAACGGAAATTTGGCAGTCGGCGTGAATTATGGTATAAATGTTTCTTCTCGGAAGCTATGCAGGGAAGCGAGCAATTCCGCACCGCAAACTCACACGAGGAAAATCCTTCCAAAGGCCGTGCAGCGGGCTTTTTTGAGACGCGCTATTGGCTCCGCGACCTCGTCCTTTCGCTTTTGCTGGCATTCATCTTCGTCATTTTTCTTTATCAGCCGGTACAGGTCGAGGGAACCAGCATGCTGCCCCGGCTCAGCAACCAAGAACGGATCTTCATCAACAAGTTTGTCTATCGGTTTGAACCCATCCGCCGCGGAGACATCGTGGTATTCCGCTATCCGCTCGACACGTCGAAATCTTATATCAAGCGCGTCGTGGGTTTGCCGGGAGAAACTGTAAGCATCCGTGACGGGCGCGTCCTCATCAACGGCCAGCCGCTGAAGGAGCCATACGTTTCACCGTCGTTTCTGGACCATCACAATCTCCCGCTCCTGGCGCTCGAGCCCGATCACTATTTCGTGCTCGGCGACCACCGGGATTCCTCGAACGACAGCCGTACCTGGGGCGCCGTCGACCGGAAATTCATTTACGGCAAGGCGGTTTTCGTTTACTGGCCGTTCAACCAATTCGGCTCTCTCGAATAGGCCACGGGCCGATCGTTTCGACCAACCCGGCCACGCCTTGCGGACCGAACTCTTATGGAGGCGATTCTTGCCTTAGAAGACGGCAGGGTCTTCCAGGGGCGCGGCTACGGGGCGCCCGGCGAGCGCTTTGGGGAAGTGGTTTTTAATACCTCCCTTTCAGGATATCAGGAAATCCTCACCGATCCTTCTTACGCGGGCCAGATTGTCATCCTGACTTACCCGCATATCGGCAATTACGGAACCAATCCTCTCGACAGCGAATCCGCCCGTCCCTGCGCGGAAGGCCTGGTGGTTCGCGAGTTGAGCCGGTTGGCCAGCAACTGGCGGTCGGTCGAGGATATTTCCGACTTCCTCGCGGATTTTGGCGTGCCGATTATCTCGGACATTGACACCCGCGCGCTGGTGCTTCATCTGCGCAAGCACGGCGCCATGCGTGGGATCATTTCAACCGTGGATTCCGACTCGACAAGCCTCACAGCTAAAGCCAAGGCTTCGCCAAGCATGGTGGGCCTCGACCTCGCGAGCCGCGTGACCACGCCGACACGCTACGAATGGAGCGAGCCCTCGGCGGTGATGGGAAGTGTTGAACCGGCTGCGCGCCCGCCCGCGCGGTATCGAGTCGTCGCTTACGACTACGGTATCAAGCAGAACATCCTGCGCAAGCTCGTGGATTCCGGGTGCGGCGTCACCGTGGTTCCCGCAGAGACTTCGGCACGCGACGTTTTGGACCTCAAGCCTGACGGGGTATTTCTGTCCAACGGCCCCGGTGATCCCGAACCGGTTGCTTACGCGGCGCGCGCCGTGCGCGACTTGATGGGACGCGTACCGATTTTCGGCATTTGCCTTGGACATCAAATCATCGGCCTGGCTTTAGGTGGGAAGACCTACAAACTCAAGTTCGGGCACCACGGCGGCAACCACCCTGTGCTGAATCTTGAAACCAACAAAGTAGAGATCACTGCGCAGAATCACGGATTTGCCGTGGATCCGGATTCGCTCAAGGCGAGCGAAGTCGTGCTGACGCACCGCAACCTGAACGACGACACGCTGGAAGGCCTGCGGCACAAATCCCTTCCGCTTTTCAGCGTTCAGTATCACCCGGAAGCTTCGCCCGGCCCGCACGATTCCGCGTACCTGTTCGGAAAGTTTGTAGAGATGATGGACGAATACAAGCAACGGTGAGATATCAAGGCAGGAGCCTTGGAAGTGCGCACGGCGAATGGTCTGCTGGACGAATTTCGTTGACCTGGCGAGGGCCGCGTGCTAACTTGTGTGCATGGCTAACACACGGACCAAGACGGTCAGCATCCGCTTGACACCCGAAGTCAAGCAGCAGCTCAACCGGCTATCGAAGACCACCGGCCGGAGTGCGAACTACCTCGTTGCTGATGCCATCGAAATCTATGTTCAAGAACAGCGACGCCAGCTTGAATCCATCCGCAAAGGGTTCGCGGAAATCGAATCGGGCCACTACATTCCGCACGAGGCGATGAAGGCGTGGCTGCTGTCGTTAGGCTCCGAGCATGAACTGCCGGCGCCCAAGTGCGTTTGTGGCAAGTCCCACGACGAGCCCAGCCGATGAAGATAAGGTGGTCGCCCGAGGCGAGGCGTCAAGTAGGCGAAATCTGGCAGTACATCGCGCTCGACGACCCGGATGCGGCGGACCGCATGGCAACCCGTTTGGTCCGAGCGGTCGAAAAGCTGGCTCACTTTCCCCATCTCGGCCGGCCGGGAAGGGAAGACTCCCGCGAGCTTGTGGTGGGCGGCACAAACTTTATCGTCATCTATCGCGTCCAGGACGAAGAGATCAGAATCGGCACCGTCGTCCACGGGGCACAACGTGGCGCCGAGTAGTCACCCGAGTCCCGTGATGTTGATGATGGAAGAATCAAAGAACTGATGAATTATGAATTCTAAATTATGAAACTATGAGCCTGGATGGAACCGATCAATAGGATCAGGCGCTCTTCAAAATTTAGCTTTCATAAGTCATAGCTTGTTTAATGCCTAAGCGCACCGACATTAAGAAAATCCTGATCATCGGCTCGGG
>CAYZVR010000177.1:0-8248 GCA_964481715.1 uncultured Acidobacteriota bacterium
TGAACTCGATGAAGTGGTTTGACCAGCCGGAGGAGACCGTGCTGGCGCCCATCGCGTATTCCAGTGTCAAGTCCCAGCCGATAATCCACGCAAAAAGTTCACCCAGCGTGGCGTACGCGTAGGTATAGGCGCTGCCCGCGAGCGGAATCATCGCAGCGAATTCGGCATAGCATAGCGCTGCGAATGCACAACCCGTCCCGGAAAGGACGAAAGAGAGCATCAACCCCGGACCGGCATAATGTGCCCCCAGTCCGGAAAGCACAAAGATTCCAGCGCCGATAATCGCACCAATGCCGAGGCCGGTTAGCGTGACAGGGCCCAAAACGCGCCTCAAGGAATGTTCGCCGGACTCCCCTGCTTCCCTCATGAGCAGGTCCATCGGCTTTTTCGCGAACAGCGAATTACCCATTTACAATTTTCCTCCCCGAAGGTCTAACCTCTGGCCGGACCGTTTCGGCCAGCCCAGATTCCCGAAGTCGCAGACTTGGTGGCTCTCCCCACCTAAAATCCCTCGCGAGAGATCGAATTCAACCGATGGTTTTTTTCGAAGCCGTCGAGTGCCCCGGCACTAAGTCGCAGTGGAGCTTTCACCCAGTATCTTTAAGAACAAAGCGGCACGCTCCGCGATATCTGCGGCCGATAGGAGATCATGAATCACCGCCACCGCGTCAGCGCCCGCTTCGATAACCGATCGGGCATTTTCGGCGGTTATTCCTCCGATGGCCACGAGCGGCTTGGCGGTTGCTTTGCGTGCGGCACAGAGGCCCTCGAGGCCCACGACCGGGTCCGGCTTTAGCTTGCTGGAGGTCTGGAATACCGGGCCGAATGCCACATAATCAGCCGAAGAAGAGTCCGCTTCTCTCAACTGTTTAAGGTCGTGTGTCGAAAAGCCAACCCAACGGTCAGGACCTATCACGCGCCGTGCGAGTTCGACCGGAAGATCATCCTGGCCGACGTGAACGCCGTGGGCCTCCACGGCCCGGGCTACGTCCGCCCGGTCGTTGACGATAAAGATTCCTCCCGCATCCTTGACGGGCGCAGCAAGCGACAAGCTGGTTTCATAAATCAGGCGCGATGACGAGCCCTTGTCACGATACTGTATCAGACGTACTCCCGCCCCGAGCAATACGTCGCACACGTCCTGCACGGACCGGCCGCGCGTTTGAGCGGGGTCAATAATCGCATAGAGACGCGGAATCGCCAAACTCATAGATTCGGGCAGCCGCTCGCGGCTAAATCGCGAAGGAACCGTTGGAGGAGAACCGCGCGAGGAAGCGCGTATCGAACTTTCCGGCGCGGAAGTCCGGGTCGGCCATGATCTTCTGGTGAATGGGAATGGAGGTAGAAATTCCCTCGACGATAAACATGTCGAGCGCCCGCGCCATGCGGTTCATCGCTTCGGTGCGGTCGCTGCCGTGGACGATCAGTTTGGCGATGAGCGAATCGTAGAAGGGGGGGACCACCGACTCGGCGTAGGCGGCCGTATCCACGCGAACGCCCGTTCCGCCCGGCACGTGAAACCCCACGATCTTTCCCGCTGAGGGTGCGAACGTTTCCGGGTTCTCGGCACAAATTCGGCACTCGATGGCGTGGCCGCGAAGACCCAGCGTTTCGCCCTCCACGGGAAGGCGCTCACCCGCGGCGACGAGGATCTGTTCCCGCACCAGGTCCAGTCCCGTCACCATTTCCGTCACGGGGTGCTCCACCTGAATCCGCGCGTTCATCTCGAGGAAGTAAAGGTTGCGGTCTTCGTCCATCAGGAATTCCACGGTGCCGGCGTTGGTATAACCGACGCTCTTGAGTGCTTCGACGACCTGATGGCCGACGCGCCGGCGCGTTTCGTCGTTGATTTGTGTTGAGGGCGACTCTTCGAGCAATTTCTGATGCCGGCGCTGGACGGTGCACTCCCGCTCACCCAGGTGGATGACCTTGCCGTGATGGTCGCCCATCACCTGAAACTCGATGTGCCTCGGCGAAGCGATATATTTTTCGAGATACACGTCCGGCGACCCGAAGGCCGCCTCGGCTTCATTCCGGGCGGTGCTGAAAGCCTGGGGCAGTTCGTCTTTCGACTGGACGACGCGCATCCCGCGGCCACCACCTCCGGCCGCAGCCTTCACCATGACGGGGTACCCGATTTTTTCAGCGGCTTCCAAGGCCTGCGCCTCGGTCTGGAGGACGTTTGAACCCGGCAGAATCGGCAGGCCCAGGTCCGCCATGGTTTTGCGCGCCTGATTTTTGTCTCCCATCAGACGAAGAATTTCCGGACGGGGACCAATGAAGGTGATTCTGGAGGTTTCGCACACTTCGGCGAAATTGGCATTTTCGGCAAGGAAGCCGTATCCCGGATGGATGGCTTCGGCATCGGTAACCTCGGCCGCCGAAATGATACTCGCGATATTCAGGTAACTGTCGGAACTCTTGGGCGGGCCAATGCAGACGGCTTCGTCTGCAAAGCGCACATGGAGCGAGAGCCGGTCGGCCTCGGAATAAACCGCGACCGTCCGAATGCCCATGTCCTTGCAGGCGCAGATGACCCGCAAGGCAATCTCACCCCGGTTGGCAATCAGGATCTTCTTGAACATCGGCCTTGTCGAGACTCGAAAAAATGGACGCTCTTTTAAGCGGATTCGACTTCGACGTCACCGCTTCGGTGAGGCCTTGATGGCGAACAGCGACTGCCCGTACTCCACCGGCTGTCCACTCTCGGAGTAAATCCGGACCACCTCGCCCGCCACTTCCGATTCTATCTCGTTCATCAGTTTCATCGCCTCGATGATGCACAACACCTGCCCCACTTCGACCGCGTCTCCTGCCTTCACAAAGGGCGGCGCGTTGGGAGCCGGTGACGAGTAAAACGTTCCGACGATCGGCGATTTGATGATGTGGAGACCTTCTGCGGACTCGGGCGCATGCGTTCCGGTGGCGGCCGGCGCAGCCGCAGGCGTTTGGGAAGCAGGGCGGGACGCGGGGGGCAGGGCCTCCAGCGGGCTTTCCGCAAAACCAACCGGGCCGAAGGAGTCCGTGCGCGCATTTCCTCGCTTGATGCGAATCTTCAACCCGCCCTTCTCCATCTCAAACTCGCTGATTTCCCGTTTGATGAGCAGGTCGATAAGGTCCTGAATCTCGTCAAGATTTATGGCGCGTTCCGAGCTTACCTTTGCCTGCCGCGGGTTTTTGCCCGGCATGGAGTGTGCTCCTTTTCACAAACTGTTGAGAAGGTCCCCGATTCGAAATCGTCCTGCCTGAACCTATGCGATGAACCACTCGGTCTTTGACGCTGGGGTAAGAATCTCCCGGCCGCTCGCTCCCACAAGGACCGTGTCCTCGATTCGAAGTCCCCCGAAACCTTCCAGATAAATCCCCGGTTCAACGGTTACCACGGACCCGGATTCGATGCGGGACTTCGCTCCCTGCCCCAGACGGGGTTTCTCGTGAATTTCCAACCCCACCCCGTGCCCGGTGCTGTGCGTGAAGTAGCGGGCGAGTCTTCTTCGCCTCAGAGCCCCCCGGGCTGCTGCATCTACGGCGCCAGCCTGGACACCCCCTTGAAGGGCTTCCAGGCCACGTTGCTGGGCTTCCAGAACGGCGTTATAAAGGCTTCGGACACGGCTGCCGGGCTTGCCTAAGTATAGGGTTCGCGTCATGTCAGCAGCGTATCCCGAAATTATAGCACCAAGGTCGAAGATAACCAATTCGCATTTTCCCAACAACTTTCCAGAGGCTCGGGCATGGGGAAAAGCCCCTCGAGGACCGGAGGCAACGATAATCTCAAAGGCCGCACCCTCCGCCCCCTTGCGCCTCATACGATATTCGAGTTCGGCTGCCAGGTCCGATTCCCGCGCCCCCGGGCGGACTTCCGGGAGCAGCTCATTGAAAGCTTCAACGGTCACCCGCCCAGCGGCGCGCATACTGGCGATTTCGTCTGCATCTTTCAGGACACGGAGATCCTCCACCAGTCCTCCGGCCGCGACCAGGCGAACGCGCCGGCCGAGCTTCTCCCGAAACCCGAAGTATCCTCGGCTGGACAGGTGCGCGTCCTCATAGCCAACTCGCCCCGCACCGTTGTTCAAGAGCCAGCGAGCGACCGCGGCGGAGAGTTCCTTCCGCTCTTCGAATACCTCCGCGACCCGACCTTCCTCTCGCGCCTGAAACGTATACCGGGGATCAACCCACAGGAAAACACCCGCCGGTCCCAGGACCGCCATCCCGGCGCTCCCCCGGAATCCCGTCAGGTAGAAAATGTTGGTGAGGTTCGTGAGAACCATCCAGGCTAGCTTCCGGTCGGAGAGGGCTGCCCGGAGCCTTTCCTGCCTTACACCGTACTGACCCGTCAGCCGACGGGCTAAGCCGCCTGTTCGCATGCGCAGAAACAAAAAGGAGGAGACCCTGGTCTCCTCCCACGTGAATCCTTAAGCCGGGCCCAGCGGACCCGTCCTGCTATCCGGGCAGTATTTTTGGCGAAACGAAGAACAACAACTCCTGATCGTTAATGGTTTTATTGCTCGATTTGAACAGGTTCCCGAGAAAGGGAATCTTGCCGAGCAGGGGTACATAGGTAGCTGAATTCGCCGTCGCATTGACCGTAACCCCGCCGAAGACTACCGTCCCGCCGTCCGGTACGAGGACCTGCGTGGTGGCCGACTGTGTGTTGATGCTAGGTCCGGCGCCAGTCAGGACTGCACCCGGCGAAGAGTTCGTAACGTTGATGACCAGGAAAATGTTTCCGTCCGAAGTCACCTGTGGTGTCACCTGCAACTGCAGGGAGGCCTGTACGTACTGGATGCTGACCGTGTTGTTGATGGTGGTTTGGATAGGAATCTGGACGCCCTGCAGCACCGTGCCCGGAATGTTGTTTTGGGTCACAATGGTGGGCTTCGAAATCGTCTTCGCATTGCTCGTTGTCTCGGCGGCTGAGAGAACGTCGTTGATGATGTTGCGCGCAAAGGCGTAGGATATGGCATAGACGCCGAACCCTGAGCCCGTGGTGGAACTGACCGTGGTCACAGGTGCGGCCGTCAGAGAGGTCGTCGCCTTAGAACCCGTCCCCGACAAACCCGATTGCACGGTCGTTCCGGACTTGTTGACGTGACCCACGGAAAGGGCGTTCGCGAGTTGGCGAGAGAAGTCGCGTGTCACCCGCTCGATTCTCGCTTCGATGGCTATCTGCTTGGTTTTGGTGTCGAGCTTGGCGATGATGGGCAAAATGATGGGAATCTGCGAAGCGATATCCGAAACAATCAGCGTGTTGGTCCGGTCATCCACCAGGATATTGCCCCGCTTGGAAAGCGCGCCGCCTCCCACCCAGGATTTAAGCATCGTGGCGATACTCGAAGCCTTGGCGTAGTTGACGGGAACGAACCTGGTTACCAGCGGCTGAGCGTCTTCGCGGGCCGCCGCAAGCTTGGTGGCGGACGCCTGCTCGGCGGTCAGCGTATCGAGACGCGCGATTCGGAGGACATTGCCCTCCAGCGTCTTCCCGAGCTGGTTGTTCTTGAGAACGATGTCAAGCGCCTGGTCCCACGGCACATTGTCGAGGACCATGGTCACGTTGCCGGTCACATTCGGGTCAATGATAATGTTCAACCCGCTGATTTCGTGAATGAGGCGGAAGAAATCCTTCAAGTCCACATTCTTGAGATTCAGCGAAATGGGCTCGCCCGAGTACTTGGGTTCCGCGCTCGCCGCCGCGGGTGGGGCGGCCGCCTCTGGTGCCTGGTCTTGGGCCTCAGGCGTTGTGGGCGTCGAACCTGCCATGACCTTTGCTGCTTCAATAGCATCTGGGACGGAAGATGGGACCGGTACGGAGACATCCGCCTTGGGCGCGGCCGTTGGCGGAGCATTTCCTGGAAGGGCATTTTCCAAAGCCGGGGCGTCAGGCGTGGCAGGCTCAATGGAAGCTGTCGGCGCCTGGACGGGTTCAGCGCTCTCCGCGACCTCCATCTTGCCAGAGTCTTGTGGAGGCGCCTCTTCCTTTTGGCCTGCTGTGGCTCGTGACTTCAAAGAGATCCGCACGCCCGCATCGGTTGCCTGGACATCGTATTCCGGGTCGCCCGCTAAGTCTGCGACCACCCGAACCACAGCCGGGTCCTTGGCTCGGAACTGACCCACGCGAATATCCGCGAGATGCGGAGAATTGACTCGATAGTTGCGAGCCGCAGCTACGCGCCGCGCGCCTTCGAAATCCACCACCAGGCGCGAAGGATTGTTCAACTGGAAGACGCGATAAGTGGCTCGCCCACTCGTTCGAACGTTGACGAGCGTTTCGCCGTCTTTTCCATCCTGAATGGTTATCCCACGCACCTCCACGGGGCCAGGCGACCCCGCTTTGTCAACCGCTGGTGATTCGGCGATCGCCGTCGGTGCGCCTAAGGAGGCCTTCTCGTCTCCCAGGACGACACGAATTCCTTCGTCAGTCCGTTCCGCCCGAAAGGGTGCGAATTGTCGAAGCTCGAGGGCGACATGGACGACCGGCCGTTGAGCCGCATTGGTGTATTGCAGCAGGGAGTAGCTCTTCAGCGTGCCCTCCGGCCACGTGCCTTCCGTCGCCACTTCGCCTGCCTCCACGCCCATCAGGTCAACGAAGATCGTGTTGTTGGTGGCTTGGACGGCTCTGAAGGAATAGTCACCCTCAACGCGCAGCAGGACTCCCGCGCCGTCGGCGGGCGCGGCGAGCGCCACCGCCTTAAGCGTCGCCCGAGGCGCAGCGGCCACGGCCAGCGCCGAGACTGCGCAATAGACTCCGAGGATCAGTCCGCTCATCGCCGAAGTTCGAAGGTATTCTCGTCTCATCTATTCTCTCCAGGACCCGAACCCAGTCGTTTGACAACCTGGCGGGAAGTCATTTGCCCGTTTAAATCGCGGAAGTTTTCCGTAAAATAGACCGAGTCAGGTGTGATCTTGCTGACGACCCCGTTGTAAACCTCGTCGTTCTCGCGTAGAAAATAGGCGCGGTTGGACGCATTGTCCACCACGGCAATCATACTGTTACTCGTTTCCTGCCGAACAATTCCTTCCAGCATCAATTGCCCGATCACGAGACCTCTTTTGCCCGGCGGTAGAGGACCCGTTTCGTCGGGGCCCATTCCCGCGAGGTCACCCTTTTTGGGAGGAACTGGAATCAGGAAGGGATCCCTTTTCCCACCTTCCACCTGTCCCGACTCGGGTTTTTCCGCAGCTTGACTGGCGGTAGGTTCGGCTGCCTTTTTCGGTGCGGTGGTCTTCCTCGCGGCATCCATTGCCGCTTTTCCCTGCCCCTGCGCAGCCATCGTTGGCGCAACCACGGACAGGCCTACCCAGCCGCAGGCCACCGCCGCCGCAAGCAGCAAGCCATTGCCCCAGAGGCTGCCCCGTGCATGTCTTAGCCTGTTGTTAGCCATAGCTGTGATCCCCATACTATTTCTTCTTGGGCTGTTGCCCCGCCGCCTTGACAGGCGCCGGCCGGTTGTAATAAGTCATCAGCATACAGTTGGCGCCCACGGTTTCACCGGGGGCTACTTCGTACGCCCCCATGCCCCCGCCCTTCGGCGATCCCAGATCAATGCTGGTTACGCTGACGATTCGCTGCTCGTGCGCCAGTCGGTCAAAAAAGTTGACCATCGTCCAGTAGTTCCCATCCAGGCGGATTCGGACCGGCAATTCTGCGTAGTATTTCTGCTGCGCTTCGGGCTGCGGGACAAAAGTCCGCACGTGATTGCCTGTGCTTGCCGCATCAGCAAAGACCAGCTTCATGAAGGAGTCCATCGAAGGATCATCGGGAACGATGGAACGCACCGTTTCGAGTTGCTTCGTCAGATCCTTGATACGAGCCTGGTAGTCTGCGAGCTTCTGTTCAAAAGCGCGGTTCGCATCGTTTTCCTTCTGCAGGTCGGCCAGCTTCTTGACTCTTTGAGCTCTCTGCTCCAACAGCGGGTACACCTCAAAATAGGCCAGCCCGCCCACCACCGCCACGGCGACAATGACTAGGGCGAGCGTTTGCACTGCAGGCGGAAAATCTTTGAAGCTCTTGGCCATATTCGCTTCCCTCTCCTAAACTCTTCCCTACTGACCGGTCCTCCGACCGGCGGGCGGACGCGCGCCTCCACCTTGCTGGGCTGCTGGGACCTCCGGACCGGGCGAGGCGGATGACTTGAAAACACAATCCAGGTTGAAGTCGTAGCTGACCCGGGTCCCTTTGTTATTCTGATAGGATTGCCGCAGCCTCACATCATCAAAGGAGCCGCTCTGCTCCAACTGCGCCAGAAAATTC
>CAYZVR010000178.1:0-3529 GCA_964481715.1 uncultured Acidobacteriota bacterium
CGCATCTGGTGCCGAAGCTTGGTGGTATGCGCGCGATTGGTCACTTCACGCTTGCGGGTCTGTTGGATTCGTTTGAGAGCCGATTTGTGGCTTGCCACAGAATCTCCTTTTAGGCAAAATGGAAACCCTTAATTTAACAGACGCGCGCGCTAGCGTCAACGGTGATCCTTTATGAGCCTGCACACGGCGAATAACAATCTCACAACACTTCTCGATGCGGAAAAAATCGCCACGCGCGTCCGCGAGCTGGGCGCGCAAATCACCGCGGACTACCGCGGCCGCCCCCTTCACCTGGTGGGCATTCTCAAGGGGTCGTGGGTCTTCATGGCCGACCTGATTCGCCACCTCGATCTCGAACTGACCGTGGACTTCCTGGGGTTTTCCAGCTACGGAGTCTCACAGACTTCCTCGGGGCAGGTCAAGATCACCAAAGACCTCGACATAAGTATCCAGGGCTTGGATGTGCTGGTGGTCGAAGACATTCTCGACACGGGCCTGACGTTTCATTACCTCCGGAATTTTCTCGCCGCGCGCAAGCCCGGCAGCCTGAAAGTAGTCACGCTGCTCGACAAGATTTCGCGCCGCATTCAGCCCGTGAAGGCCGATTACGTGGGCTTTACCATCCCCGACGCCTTCGTGGTGGGTTACGGCCTCGACTTTGGTCAGAAGTATCGCGAGTTCCCGGAAGTCCGTGTCATCAGGCTCACCCCCGAAGAAGAGTCCAAGGTCCGCATGGTCGCCCCCAAGTAAGCCGGGAAGCGCGGCCCAACGATTTTCGCACGCCGTCGCCCGTTCCCAGGGAACGGGGTTTACAAAGCCGCCCTCCGCGCACCATAATGCTCTCCTAACCCGTCACGCCCATGACAGAATTTTCCACGCCATTGATGCGGCAGTACAGTTCCATCAAGGAGCGCCATCCCAACGCTCTGCTGCTGTTTCGCCTGGGAGATTTCTACGAGCTTTTTTTTGAAGACGCCATCGTCGCCTCGCGCGAGTTGGAGATTACGCTGACTTCCCGCAACAAGGAAAAGGGCGTGGCGATTCCCATGTGCGGCGTGCCCTACCACGCGGCGGATGGTTACGTCGCGCGGCTCATCCGCAAGGGCTATCGCGTGGCGATTTGCGACCAGACGGAAGACCCGCGCTTTGCCAAAAAGCTCGTCAAGCGCGAAGTGACGCGCGTAGTGACGCCCGGGACGGCGATTGACTCGCACGTCCTCGAGCCGCGTGAAAATAATTTCCTCGCGGCGGTGACGGAAAAGAACGACTCGATCGGGCTCGCCTTCGCCGACCTTTCGACCGGTGAGTTTCGCGCCACAGAATTTTCGGGACCCGAGTCGCGCTCGCGCTTCCGGGAGGAAATGGAACGCATGCGCCCACGAGAGTTGCTGCACGCCACGGGGGGGGCACCGCAGGAGGAACTGCGCACCGAATCTCCCTCTCCCCTCACGCTCACTTCGCTCGATGAGTGGATCTTCAGCGAGGAATACGGCGCGCGCCTTCTGCGCGACCACTTTCGCGTGGCGACCCTGGCCGGTTACGGACTGGAAGATCGCGCCCTCGCCGTGGCCGCGGCGGGCGCCCTGCTCCACTACGTGCGCGACACGCAGCGCGGGTCGCTTTCGCATTTGGATGGCATCCGGTTTTATGAGCAGCGCGATTCGCTGAGTCTCGACTCGGCGACGCTTCGCAACCTCGAGCTGCTCGAGCCCATCTTCGGAGGGCCGCGCAATTCGACGTTGCTCGGCGCGCTCGACCGCTGCGTTACCTCACTCGGAGCGCGGCAACTCAAAAGCTGGATCCTCCGCCCTTCGGTCAACCGGCGCGAAATCGAAGGCCGCTGGGATGCCGTCGAAGAATTGCTCAAGAACACCATCGGGCGCGAGGAGCTGCGGCGCGTGCTCGCGGATGTCCAGGACCTCGAGCGCCTGCTGAGCAAGGTCACACTCGAATCCGCGAACGCGCGCGATCTTCTGGCGCTCAAGCTTTCGCTTCAGCTCTTGCCGCTCATTCGCAGCTACCTTCAGCACTTTCAAACGGCAAGCCTCAGGGAGCTGCGGACGCAACTCGACGAGCTCACGGACGTCCACGAGCTGCTCGAAAAGTCCATCCATCCGTCGCCTTCCGCCCTGCTCAATGAGGGCGACTTGATTCGCCCGGGGTACCATGCCGAGCTCGACGAGCTCCGCGGCCTGAGCCAGAACAGTAAGCAGGCGCTCGCCGCCATCGAGACTCGCGAGCGGGACCGCACTCGCATCGGGTCGCTCAAGGTACGCTTCAATAACGTGTTCGGTTACTACATCGAAGTCTCCAAACCTAACTTGCCGCTCGTTCCCGCCGACTACGAGCGCAAGCAGACGCTCGTGAACGCCGAGCGCTTTACGACTCCCGAGCTTAAAATGCTCGAAGCCAAGATTCTCGACGCCGAGGAGCGCAGCCGGTCAATCGAGCACGAATTATTTATAGGCATTCGCCGCCAGGTGGCCGCCGAGGCGCGGCGCATCCGGCAGAGCGCACGGGTGCTCGCGGAGCTCGACGTCCTCGCCTGCTTCGCCGCGCTCGCGGCAGAGCGCAACTACCGCCGCCCGGAAATCTCCGAAGACGGCGAAATGGTCATCCTGAAGGGCCGCCATCCCGTCATCGAGCGCATTTGCGAGGAGGAACAGAGCGGCCGGTTTATTCCCAACGACCTTTATCTCAATTCCGGCGCCGACCTCATTCTCATCATTACCGGCCCGAACATGGGCGGAAAATCCACTTACCTGCGCCAGGCCGCGCTCATCGCCCTGATGGCGCAGATGGGGAGCTTCGTCCCGGCGGAGCGCGCCAAGCTCCCGATTCTCGACCGCATCTTCACGCGCATCGGCGCGTCCGACAATCTGGCGCGCGGCCGCTCGACCTTCATGGTCGAAATGACCGAAGCGGCGAGCATCCTGAATACCGCAACGCCGCAAAGCCTCGTGCTGCTGGATGAAATTGGCCGCGGCACCGCGACCTTCGACGGGCTGGCCATTGCCTGGGCGGTGGTCGAACACTTGCAGACCCATACACGAGCCAAAACCCTCTTCGCCACGCACTACCACGAGCTGACCGAGCTCGCCGACCTCCTCCCCGGCGTGCGCAACTATCACGTTTCGGTCAAAGAATCGGGGTCGAACATCGTCTTTCTCCGCAAGGTTGAGCCCGGAAGCGCCGATAAGAGCTACGGCATCGAAGTGGCGCGGCTCGCGGGACTTCCCTCGAACGTCATCGAGCGCGCCCGCGAAATTCTTTCGCGGCACGAGCAGAGCGAGCACACCCTGAGCGCGCGGCTCGAAGCCCGCGCCGAATCCAACGAGCCGCGGCCCGTCCAGATGACCATCTTCACCCCCTTGAACGCCGAGGTCATCCAGGCCATCGAGAAAGCCGACCTCGACAATTTGAAGCCGATTGACGCGCTCAACCTCCTCGCCGAACTTAAGAAGCAGATTCAGTCATGAGCATCTCCTTCGATTCGCGGCTGGGACAGCTTTTCATTCTGGAGTTGCAG
>CAYZVR010000178.1:3539-8092 GCA_964481715.1 uncultured Acidobacteriota bacterium
AGTGCAAAGTGGAACGGCCGCGTTGAAAGTCTGCTGCGAACAACCCGTCCCGCGGGTGTTGTCGTTCCCCTGGAGTCTGTTCGCCCGCTCGCCTTTTTGCGCAGAATGGCTAAAGGTATTTCCTCCGCGCTGCGAGGCACGCCTTTAGTGGGCACGTCGGGGGTTCGCGATGACCTTCTGGAACATCTTTTGCCGGCACCAGGTGGTGATGGCCGTCGCGCCGTTTACTCTGAAAAACTCAGACGGCGCGCAGAAGCATTGGGACACATGCGAGGCGTCATCCTGGGCAATTTGGGCCGGAATGTGGATTTCTCGCTCTCCCTTGACTTGGCGAATCCGGGGCCTCGGCTGGCGATGGGGTTGCGCGCGCCGGATCGCGACCCCCGACTGGTTGCGAAGTGCGGGGGCGCCTACTTGCGCGGCCTGCGCTTGACAAAGGTAGGCGCGTGCGCCGTGGACTTTCCTGGGATCGGAAACGTCGAGTTGGATCGAGAATTTGGGGGCTTGCTTAGCTCCAAACCCATGGCGGCATTGTGGCGAGAAGACTTGGTGCCGTTCCGAGAGCTATTGCCAAGGCTGCCTCTCGTGATGGTGAGCCACGCCGCTTATAAGGCTTATGATTTCGATTTGCCACGTCCCGCCGTGTTCTCCTCCGAAATTGTGAAGGGCCTTCTTCGCATAAAACTCGGCTACAGGGGAGTCGCGGTCGCCAGCCTCTCCGGGGTTGGCGTGGCAACAAAGAACGCCGACATGGGGGAAGCGGCAGTCAAGGCTCTGGAAGCCGGCTGCGATCTTCTGATCCTGCCGGGGAATAAGTCTGCGGTCGAAGGCGCAATGCGGGCGGTAAAGGCTGCGCTCGATTCCGGCAGAATTCCTGCCAATCGGCTGGAAGATTCACTTCGCAGGATTCGCTCAATGAAAAAGAAACTCGCAAAGCCATTTCGAGTAAAGTCTGAGAGAAACCTGCGGCAGGAGGCGCGCGAAATCCGCGAGTACGCTGAACAAATGAGGAAGAATGAGTAATCGCAGAAGCCGTCTTGCCGTGGGACTGATATCCGGCACGTCCATGGACGGCGTGGACGCCGCGTTAGTACGCATCAGCAGCCCAGCCGCCAAACCCATCGTCCGATTGCTCGAGTTTTCAACCGTGCCTTACCCCGCTTGGCTGCGCGAGCGGCTACTTGAAATCGCCAGCCAGAAGGCGACAGGCGCGGGTGAAATCAGTCAGCTCAATTTTATTCTCGGAAAGTTTTTCGCCGATGCGGCCCTCAGGGTGATTCGAAAAGGGCGCGCGCCGGTAAAAAACGTCGCCGTCATCGGCTCTCACGGCCAGACGATTTATCACCAGGGGAGACCCGGCTTCTTCACGAGAGGGCGCAAACCTTCGGGACCGAACACCATGCAGATCGCTGAGGCGGCGGTCATCGCTGAAAAGACGGGTGTGCCGGTGGTCGCGGATTTCCGCACCGCCGACATGGCCGCTGGGGGCCAGGGCGCACCGCTCGTGCCGATGGTGGATTATTTGCTGCTTCGCGATGAGCGCGAGGGCCGGGTGGCACTCAACATCGGCGGAATCGCCAACGTCACGGTGATTCCGGCGGGCGCCAAGCCCGAAGACATTTTCGGTTTCGACACTGGGCCCGGCAACATGGTGATGGATGCTCTTGTTCGTCATTTCACCAAGGGGCGGGAGTCCTTCGACGCCGACGGCCGAGTGGCGTCGTCAGGAAATATCGTTGAGCCGGTTCTTGCCCGAGCATTGCGCCATCCGTTTTTCCGCCAGCCGCCTCCCAAAAGCGCCGGGCGAGAGCAATTTGGCCGGGAGTTTGTGGCGCGTTATTTTTTTGCGCGCCGCCGCGCGCGTTTCGGGGACTTGGTACGCACTGCCTTGGAATTAACCGCGAATTCGATTGCCGACGCGCTCGAACGCTTCGTTTTCCCTCGCGCAAAGGTCCACCGTTTGATTGTCTCCGGTGGCGGCGCCCGAAACGAGTTTCTAATGAAGCGCCTTGGCGAACTCCTGCCCAAAATGGAGGTCGCACTCTCCGACCGCTACGGCCTTCCCGTGGACGCCAAAGAAGCCATCGCCTTCGCCGTACTCGCCGACCGCACCTTGCGCGGGCTCGCCGGGAATCTTCCTTCCGTCACCGGGGCCCGGCGCGCTGTAGTTCTCGGCAAGCTCGTGCGGCCGTGAGGCATGGCGCTTCAATGCCAACGCGATTCCGCAAAATCTCTCAGCGTCGAAAGCCCAAATGCCACAATGTGACGATCAGCAATTCGCGCAAGGAATGCATGGTGCGCTGGAAGGAATCCGCTTCGATGGGGCTGGCGGGGGCGGGCGATCCGTAGGCGGTAATGCCCTGCGAGCGAAACATCAACTTAATGCGGTAAAGGTGGAAGCCGTCGCTGACGGCGATGCAGCTCTTCGCCTGGTGCTCGCGGAGCATCTCGGCGACGGCCTTGACGCTTTCGAAGGTCGTCTCGCTCCTGGTCTCGGCGACAATCTTTTCCGCGGCGACACCTCGTTGGACCAGGAAGTCACGCCCAACATCGCCTTCCGTATGGCTCGCATCGCCGCCGCTTCCTCCCGTGGTAATGACCAGTGGGGCGAGGTCACGATCTTCCAGGTCGAAGGCGTGATCGAGGCGTGCTTTGAACACAGGAGATGGGACTCCGTTGTATTGTGCCGCGCCGAAGACGACGATGGCTCCTGCGGGGCGAGCCTCATCGGTCGTTGCCTCCGCGCGAATGGCCTCGTAGAGAAACTTCTCCGCGATTCCTCCCGCAAGAAGAACCAGCCCTAACACGAGCAGAAAAAAGTAAAAAAGACGCCGGGGACTCAGCCGAGGAACTCCTTTAGCTGCGACTCGGGTATTCCGCCGGACCGAAGGATCCGTCCGCGTTCACCCGTGAGTTCGACCACGGTGGAAGCAAGCTTACCTTCCGTCGGGCCGCCGTCCAGGATTAACGGAAGGTCTTTGCCGATCTGGTCTTCCACCTCACGGGCCGTCGAGCACGACGCGCGCTCCGAAAGGTTGGCGCTCGTCCCGGTTATGGGCCGGTTGATCACTGCGATCAAGGCGACTGCCAGTGGCGCTTTGGGCCAGCGAAGTCCCACTTTGCCCGTGTTGGCGGTCACTTTCAAAGGAATTTGGCTCGAGGCGGGAACCACAATGGTCAGCGGACCGGGCCAGAACTGCTTGGCGAGGCGGAAGAAGAGGCCAGGAGGGTCGTTGGCGAGGTCCGCGGCCTGGTCAAGCGAGGCAACGAGCAGCGGCAGCGGGCGCTCCGAGGTCCGCCGCTTGATCCGGAATATTTCGGTCACCGCCGCCAGATTGAAAGGGTCTACCCCCAGCCCGTAAAAGGTGTCCGTAGGGTAGGCGATAACTTTACCGGCGAGAATCAGCCGGGTCGTGTACTCGAGAACGAATTCCAGTCGTTCCCGGTCGACGGTATCAACCTTGAGAACTTCCGCCATCCTTCCACCGATTGGCTGCTGAATTTCCGCACTCGGCGCTGACCGTAACATAAGCACCCGGCGGGGTCAAGCAGCGGCCCTCCAGCTCCCAAAGAGGCTCGGCGTGAGCGGATTTCCCCAGCCATGAGGCCAAAATCTCCCCGGGTTTCCCCCGTTGCATGGCCAAACTTACAGGGACTGCGGCCGCAAGGGGGGAGCCTCCATCCAAAAAATACGCTTGACTTCTGGAAAGGGGGTAGGTCAGAATGCCCACAATCACCGCATAATGTGTGTTCTCATATTCTTCACACGGGAATGGGGGTGCTAGACGGTTGGCAGAAGTACGGCTACAAGAAGGCGAATCATTAGAAAACGCGCTGCGTCGCTTTAAGCGCAAGGTCCAACAAGAAGACATCATCAAGGAAGTTAAGAGACATTCCTTTTATCTGAAACCTGGGGAAAAGCGACGAGTCAAGGCAGCCTTGGCTCGTAAGAGGAATCGTAAGAAGGCCAAACACGAACAGGATTAACCGTGCTCGAGCAAGGGTGAGGAAGAATCCGGCCCTCTCAGTGCCCGTTCTTCCAACGACCGTGCGCAAAGCAAGGCAGTCCTGTGGGACCAAGGGAGCCGGTCATGGAATATCGGGATAAACCGCTTAAGTGCGTTGACTGTGGGGCCGAATTCATGTTCACCGCGGGGGAGCAGATCTTTTACGCCGATAAGGGGTTTAAGAATGAGCCCAAGCGGTGCAAGCCTTGCAAGTCAAAACGGAACTCGTCTCTGAGTGGGCAGGGCTACCAGCGCGTCGAGACCACCACCGTGTGCTCGCAATGCGGCAAGGAAACGACGGTGCCCTTCAAGCCCACTCAAGGGCGGCCAGTGTTTTGTCGGGAATGTTTCCAGCAGCGGCGCGCTGCGCCTTCCCCGGCCTGATACAACCCTCCACGCTCCACGAGCTCTTGCGCGCGGGGAGAGAATTGTCTGACCTCGCGCCCCGCCAGGCGCCGCAGTTATCGAACCCGAAGTGTCACTCGCGAATCGCGCCTTCAACGTTTGGCAATTGAGGCGTAGCGGTCCGCCCGTCCCCTCCGTTAG
>CAYZVR010000179.1:0-4863 GCA_964481715.1 uncultured Acidobacteriota bacterium
AAGAGGAGTTCTGACGCTAGCATTTGGGCGGTGGGCCGGATGAACGCGTAACGTGCGCGAACGGAGCGCCAGACCCGAGCTCAACCACTGATAAAGGAGGCGCCAAATGGTGTCGTACCATCCCAATCAAGCTACCTCAAACAAACTGGCGGGTATTGGGTTCATTCTGGGCCTTCCCCCTCTCCTATTTGTGTCGGCGGCGGTTCTCAAGTCCTGGTTGGGGATGGGATTTTTGTTCGACCCCCTGGACACTTTTTTTAACCCAAACCCGCAGGCGCTCCGGGTCTTTAATCTTGTCTCGCCGGTTGTATTTCTAGGTGGGCTGCTGCTGGCGCTGATCCTGAACCTGTATCCAATCCTAGACGTCAAGATCCGAACGGAGAATGAAGCCCTGGTGGGTACGGTAACCGTGAAGGCCAAACTTTACAATGTCGCCGTAGCAGGCCTGAGTTCCTTCCTTCTGACCACCCTGCTCCTGTACGCATTTGTTGAGAACTTTACGCGCCGTTGAATCAAAAACCAGAGCGAATCACCGGGGTGATTCATCTCCAGGTTTCATGGGCAATCGCGCGTCGTTCAACCGACGGCTCTCTCGCTGGGCCGGCGGAACGCTTACGCGCTTATTTTGTGACAGCCGACGTGTGGTCGAGAATAATCCGCCAGCCCTCAGGGAACTTTCGCACGACCAGCGAAAAAACTCCGCCCAAGCGGCCGCTCGCACGCTCCAGGTGCCAGTGTCCAAGAATCAAAGCGGCGTCGGGCGATAACATGGTGATTTCGAGATCGGAGAAGGTTGTCTTCCCCATCGTCTGGCGATCGGGATAAGTCCGCCGGTAGCGGTCAAGCACACCCTGCCATCCGCGAAAGACGCCGTTTGCTCCCACGTAAGCCGTCTTTGGCGATTTCCAATAAGTCTCCATGAATTTTTCCAGGTCGCCGCGATTCCACGCCGCGACCTGTTCATCGAGCATCGCGCGAATTGCGGCTTCACCGCCGCGGTCCTCGGACCGGGCGGTGCCGTGGAAGACGAGCATCAATACAAACAGCAACAGGCACGAACGTTTCATCGCTTCACCTTTGCGCAGCCGAGATCTTGGCTTTTGCTTTCGACTTTCAACTCTCAACTTTTAACTTCTTGGTTATTCGCTCTTCACAACTTCCCCGCCCTTCATCACAAATTTGACGTGTTCGAGCACGGAAGTGTCTTTGAGCGGGTCGCCTTCGACGGCGATCAGGTCGGCAAACTTTCCGGGCTCGAGCGTGCCCACGCGGTCGGCCCATCCGAGAAGGTCGGCGGCGTTCACGGTGGCCGATTGAATCGCCGCAAGCGGCGTCATGCCCATTCGGACGAGCACAGGAAATTCGTGCGCGTTCTGGCCGTGCGGATAGACCGCGGCGTCGGTGCCGAAGGCGATCCTGACGCCTTCGTGGATGGCGCGGCCGACGTTTTCGCGCGCCGCCGGCATCACCACCTTGGCCTTGGCGATCATGTTGGGAGTCACGCCGAGCTTCGGGTAGTTCTCCATGAACCAGTCCATCAGATAGAGCGTCGGACACAAATAAGTTCCGTGTTCCTTCATCAGCCGGATGCCCGCTTCGTCCATGAAACTTCCGTGCTCGATTGAATCAACTCCCGCCTCAACCGCGTCGCGAATGGCCTCGGCGGCGTGCGCGTGCGCCGCCACTTTGCGGCCCAGACGGTGCGATTCGGCTATGATGGCGCGCATCTCCTCAGGGCTGAACTGCTCGAGGTCGGCGCGATCGCCCTCTGACAAAACCCCGCCCGAAGCCATGAACTTGATGACGTCCGAGCCGTACTTGATGTCTTCGCGCACCCTGGCCATGACGGCGGGAACGCCGTCCGCCACGCCCTCACCCGGGTAGTCGAATTGCGGCGCGAGCAAGTTGTTGTCCGCGTGGCCGCCGGTGATCGAGAGCGGCGGGCCGGAAGCAAGAATGCGCGGCCCGGGAACATCGCCCGCGTTGATGGCGTCTCGCAGGGCCACGTCTGAATAGCCGTGCGCGCCGACGTTGCGAACCGTCGTAAAACCCGCCTCGAGCGTCAACCGGGCGTTGCGCGCCCCCTTCAGCGCCTCGCGCGGATAAGAAATGCTCAGGCCCTTGTAGCCTAGATCGTAAGGAGAAAGCGTCAGGTGAGTGTGGCAATCGATCAGTCCGGGAAGAACTGTGACGCGCGAAAGGTCAACGACTTTTGCGCCGGCCGGCACGCGCGCCTGAACGTCCCCGGCATTCCCGATTTCTTTGATGCGCTCGCCCTCGATGAGAATGATTTGATTTTCGAGATAATTCCCCGTACGTACGTCGAGCACTCGGCCCGCCTTCACGGCCACGAAGGCGGCGCCCCTGCCTGTTGACTCCTGGGCGCGCGCCGAGAGTCCAAGCGACCCTGCAAGAATGACCGATAGAAAAATCCATCTCCACAATTTCACGTTTTCCTCACAAAAGTTTCCCTTTGTTAGTCCAACCCTTACGCATCTTCGCCAACCCTGCGATGCGTCTTCATGTATCCAACCGGCGGCGGGCAAGCACAGCCGCGCCGAGCGCCCCGGCATTATCACCGAGCAGTCCGGGCAAGATGCGGATGCGTCGCGCGTCACGCTGCTGCAGAAAATACCCGTAAGCGGTCTCGCGGATGGGTTTGACGAAATCCTCCTGCAAGCGTTCGGCGATGCCGCCGCCGATCACCACGCATTCGGGGTCGAGCAGGTTGACAACATTCGCGACCAGAAGCCCCAGATAATATTCGGCGCGCTCGATGACCTGGCGCATTACGGCGTCTTTTCTTCGCAGTGCCAGCAAAATAACGCGGCTGGTCATGCGCGCGTAGTCGCGCTCCTTCATGATGTCGAGCACGACGCTTTTCTTGCCTTCTTTGATCGCCGCGCGCACATCGCGCTCCATCGCCGTGCGGCTGGCCAAAGCTTCGGCGCAGCCACGCTTGCCGCAACCGCACTTGGGACCGTCCGCAAGCAAAACCATGTGGCCGAGTTCGCCCGCGGCGCCGCGGCTGCCGCCGTAGAGCTGGTCGCTGAAGATTAGGCCACCGCCGATTCCCGTTCCCACGAAAATTCCCACCACGTCGTGCGCGCCCTGCGCTGCCCCCAGCGCGTGCTCCCCGGCTGTGCCCACGTTGACGTCGTTTTCAACCAGCACCGGCACGCCCATCATTTTTTTGAGTTTCGCTCCCAGGCGGACGTCCTTCCAGCCCAGGTTCGGCGCGTGGCGCACGATGCCTTGCACAGGGTCGACCGCGCCCGGCGCGCCGATGCTCACGGCGCGGATGGCCGACCACTTCACGTCTGCCTTGTCCATGGCTTCTTCCACCACATCGGTGATCTCTTCCATGAGTTTGCGCGGCTTGTCCTTCACCTTCGTTCGGCGCTTGTCTTCGCCCAGAATCTGATAGCTCGGGTCCACGACCAACGCGCGCATGCTCGTCCCGCCCAGGTCTACGCCCACAATAAGGTCTCTTCGCTTTGGCATCGGCCTACCTCCGCACGCTCAGGCTTCCGGGAGAGGCGACAGTCTACCGCAAGAATGGATTTTTGATTGGTGATTTTCGATTTGGGATTTGCGTTGGGCGGTGCCCACAGAGGAGATAATTGCCAGAGGGCGCGGATGGCGCTTCGGCGACGCCCATGACCACGCGGTAGGGAGCTTGAGGGATCGCGCCTTTTCTTGGCCCTCGCCTACATGCGCCCTTCGTCCGCCGAGGGGCCGTAGATCGCGGGAACCGGGATATCGTTCAGCCGAAGGTAAACGCCGAGCTGGGCGCGATGGTGAATCAGATGATTCATCATCCCGCCCCGCAACGCCGCCATGCGAGGCATCGTAACGATCGCTTTTCCGCCGGCCAACATCGTCCACGGCTTCATGAGATGTTCGTCCGAAGCCCGGGCCAGGGACGCGCGCGCCGCCGATATGTTCTTGTCGAAAAGCGCCAGGAGATCTTGCTGCGAGTTTACCTTGGGCGGCTGATAAGGCGCGCCGGGCGGCGCAATGTCGTACGAGTCCTGCTCGATGATGTGAGTAGCCCAACCGGCGAGCACTGCAACGAAAATTGCCAGCTGGCCCAGGGGCATCGATTTCTCATGAGGCTTCCACGCGAACTTCTCCACCGGCACGCGCTCCAGGGTCCTCCGCGTGGCGGCCATTTCCTGATCGAACTCGGGCAGCATTGCTTGACTCAGTGACATGAAATCCTCCTTGTTCAAGACCCCGCCACATACGCCCTTCTCCTCAATGGGTCCTCATGGCGGCAAATGAGATGCTAGGCGAACAAAAAGCGAAAGTCAAGGGGAATGGTAAATATCCCTTGACAACAAGTAAGGCTCATGATAGGCTTTTACCATTATGAGCGAGACATCAAAACGAATCGGTCAAAAGCAATCCATTCCGAAAGCGCTTCGCTATACGGTTGATGACTTCAACCGCGAGTTCCCCACTGACGATGCGTGCTTGGCGTACATCGCGGCGCAGCGCATTCCTGGGGGTGTGACTACCTGTGAGAAGTGCAAGGTAGACCGCAAGCACTACCGCGTCCGAGGACGCACAGCCTACGCCTGTGACCATTGCGGGCATCATGTCTACCCACTGGCAGGGACTATCTTCGAGAAGTCCAGCACTTCGCTTCGCCTGTGGTTTTATGCGGCGTATCTCATGGGCTCTACCCGTTGCGGAATTTCCGCAAAGCAGATTCAGCGCGAGACAGGAGTTACTTACAAGACTGCGTGGCGTATGTTCCGCCAGATTCGCAGCCTCATGTCTGAGGGCGATCTGCAACTGGAGGGGCCAACAGTGGAGATTGACGAAACCTATTACGGCGGAGTGCGCAAATACGGA
>CAYZVR010000179.1:4873-7995 GCA_964481715.1 uncultured Acidobacteriota bacterium
CACCCGGTGGTGGATCGAAGCCGATGCGCGGCGACAAGAAAAAGACTCCTGTGGTCGCTGTCGTCCAGCGTCACGGCAAGGTTCTCGCCAAGGCCGTGAGAGACGTTCGCGGCTGCACCCTCTTGGGTATAGTCCGCAAGCACGTCCTTCCAGGTAGTGTGATCTACACCGACGAACTGGCGGGCTATGACGGCATCGGCGCGATTCAGACAAAAGACAAGGAACCCGCTGGCTACGTTCACCGCCGAATCAAACATGCAGATAGAGTCTATGTGAGAGGCGACATTCACACCAACACCGTTGAAGGATTCTGGAGTCTTGTGAAGCGTGGAATCGGCGGGGTCTACCACTCGGTTGGAAAGAAATACTTGCAGAGCTACTTGGACGAGTACGCCTTCCGCTACAACCGTAGGCACATGGGGAATCAGCAATTCAGAGCTATTTTGGGGCGGGTTTCCGAACGGGCATCGTGACCGCTTTGTTAAGAACGCGATGGAACGCCTGTCGCGTGATCGGTTGCATCTGCTTCTTAGTTTCCTGTCGAGGCGTGAGCTTCTTTTTTTCATGCGCCATGTAGACATGTTACCACGCATCTGGTAGCTTTTCATCTCTCCTCTACAAACCGAGTTTCCAATAAAGCGAGGTACAGACGCCATGTCCGACTCAGAAAAACAATTTGCATTGCTTCGCGCCCAACTCACCGCAATCATCGGGATGCTCCAATGGATTCCCGCTGGAGATGGCAAGCCTATTCTTGGCCCGGAGCGGTGGCCCGCTTTCGAGGCGGAGTTTCGCAAGCAGGCTCACGCGTTGGGAATCGAGGGTTATGCATCTCTTCCATGACCTTCTGATTCTGCACGCGCCAGAAGGCGTTTAAATCCTCCTCCCGTCTATCGTGTTCCTTAATCCATTGTTCAATCTTCTTGACTCGCTCATGCAGCGACATGGTTTACCTTCTATTTCTTTTCTGATTTTCCCTTCTTTGCCTGCTCCTCGGCAGCCCTCACAATATCTACGACCCCGCCGATATTTGCGGCATTGGCGTAGAGTTTGCCGGTTCTGGTATCCAAGACCCCGATGATAGAGTCGGAACTCCGAAATTGGACGTATCTCCCCACAGGCCAAAACGCATCGAGGCCCACCTTGGTCGTGAGGACTACCAGTATCAGAACGAGAACGGCTCGAACAAAATAGTCTGGTTTTTCGTTCATGGCCCAATCCCCCTCTGCGCTTTTATTTTCATGTTGGCTCAGATAGCTTCGGACACAAGGATTCGACAAACCGCACCGTGTGTTGCATAACTCTAAGGGCTTCGTCGTCGCTGTAGCTATCTCTTGTGTGTGCGACGTGGTTTCTCCATGCGTTCTTGATGAAATAAAGTTGTGCTGTTGCGTTGCCAAAGAACTTCTCATCCTCAAGTTTCTGTTGTGATTTGGGTTGATTTCCCAAACTCCGTACTTTGGTTTCGATCTCCTGAATAACCTTTTGCCAATTCTCTTGAGAAAAGGAAATGCCAAAATGGTCAGCCAGCGAATTTAGACATGGTTCGAGTGCACGCATCGAATGAAATACGCACGCAGTAGGCTGGCCGAAAGCGTAACAGTTCCCGGCCCTTTGAAATTCCGTAAATGATGTCGGGAACTTCGTCGGAGTTTCGGTTTCAGCAAGCCACCTCGGATCACAGTATGTCTTGCGTTCCTTGGGAACAGCTTTGAATACACTGCTTCCCAATTCCGCCAACATCGTGGAATACAAGCTCTCGATGTGATAAAGGGTACGTTCGGCATCAATTGGGCCACTAAAGACCAGTTCTTTTGTTTCCATGAAATGCTTCACATTTTCTGGATTCTTTTTGCACATCTCTTCAATAAGAGAAATCAGGTGTTGGGTAGTTACGTCGAGTCCGAGATGGCTGGCATGCACGAGCAATTGGCCGAACGAATTTCCCAGTATGTCCGGGTCTTGTGATAGCAGTCTCTTAGATTCACCCAAGACAATTCCGAACTTGTAGGAAATCTCCACGAAGTCATGGGCTGCAAAATTGAGCATGTCGAGTAGGGACACCACCCCTTGTTTCTCGACAATCATACCCCAAATTGACGTACTTGTCCTCATGGGATACTTACCAGGGGAATCTGCTCGGCCTCGGAAGTTTTCCGTTGAAAGGGAAGCCGATAAACTGACCGTGCGAACCCAGACTCGCAGGGGCAGGCTGAAACCCTCGCCACCCCTCGCCCCAGAACGTTCCGCGCCAGCCGCGAATTCATTTCTTGAGGCAAACACGAATTAGATCGCTCCCAGCCACTTGACGGGCAGGTGCGTGGCGAGAGCCCGCGTGAGCCTTTCGTCCGCAGTGACGAGCTGCGACTTGAATCGGATAGCAAGCGCCAGGTAGAGACAATCGTAAACGGTGCGGTCGAAGGTAACCGCGAGAGAAAACGCTTCCTCGAGCAGTTCCAGCGACGGAACGGACGGCAGATTTCGCTGTTTCAAGCCTGCGAGCGCGCTTTCCGCCGCGGCCCTCTTCAGCCTGCCCTGGCGCACGGCCTTCCAGAGGATGTTGCCGAGTTCTGCCCAGAACAAGGCCGGCACGACGAATCGAACCTCCCCCGTGGCATAACGGCCGAGCAGTTCGCGGGCTTCATCCGTCAGTGGTTCCCCCGCCGCAGGAAGAAACCATTTGGCAGCCACACTGGCATCAATGACAAAGAGGTTCACCGCCCGCGGTCCTCGCGCTGCATTTCTTCGCTGGAAGGAAAGGGACCTTTGGAGCGGGGCTTGCGTGCCCGCAGGCGCTCGATCCGCCGCAAGAAGTCCTGCCGGGATTTCAGCTCGCGCGCGGTTGGAACGTTTTCTTCGAGGAGGGTGAGGACCTCCCCGGCGATGGATTTGCGGTGCTCGCGCGCGCGTCGGCGCAGGGCTTCGTACAAATCGTCCGGGACTTTTTCAACGTAGAGGGTTGGCATAGCATTTACCTATTACAAGTCTAGCATATCCATAGTCCCTGTGCAAGGATCAAATCGGGGCATGCTTTGTCGAGGTTTGAATGGGAACACCTGAAGAGCCTTGGAGCGGGGGACGGGGATCGAACCCGCGACGTCCAGCTTGGGAAGCTGGCATTC
>CAYZVR010000180.1:0-7907 GCA_964481715.1 uncultured Acidobacteriota bacterium
CGACGGCGTGTTGAACAATGAGGCCTATCGGTTCGACGACGGCGGCGCAATGCGCTCGAGGCCGTTCAAGTAAGGGCGCAGGACTTCGGGAACGAGAACCGAACCGTCGGCCTGCTGATAGTTTTCGAGAATCGCGAGCCACGTTCGCCCAATGGCGAGCCCGCTTCCGTTCAGCGTGTGAAGGAATTCCGTCTTACCTTTCCCGCCGCGCCGGAAGCGCAGATTGGCGCGGCGCGCCTGGAACGCTTCGAAGTTCGAGCAGGAAGAAATCTCCTTGTAGTCCCCGGTGGAGGGAAGCCAAACTTCCAGGTCGTAAGTTTTTGCCGAAGAGAAACCCAGGTCGGCTGTGCAAAGCGTCACCACGCGATAAGGCAGGCCGAGGCGCTGCAGGATCATTTCTGCGTCGTGGGTGAGGGACTCCAGCTCTTCATAGGATTTTTCCGGCAACGCAAACTTCACCAACTCGACTTTCTGAAACTGGTGCTGGCGAATGAGGCCGCGGGTGTCCTTGCCGTAGGAACCCGCTTCGCTTCGAAAGCACGCCGTCCACGCGCAATGCTTGACGGGCAGTGCGTCCGCCTCGAGCACTTCGTCGCGGTAGAGGTTCGTCACGGGAACTTCCGCGGTGGGAATCAGCCAGAAGTCCGTGCCTTCCAGTTTGAAAAGGTCTTCGGCGAATTTCGGCAATTGTCCCGTGCCGTACAGGCTCGCCGAATTGACGATGAAGGGCGGCAGGACTTCGGTGTAGCCGTGCTCGCGCGCGTGCACGTCGAGCATGAAGTTGGCGAGCGCGCGCTCGAGACGCGCGCCGATTCCGCTATACACCGCAAACCGTGCGCCGGAAATTTTGGCTGCCCGCTCGAAATTGAGAATCCCAAGCTGCGGCCCCAGGTCCCAGTGGGCCAGGGGCTCAAAGTCGAATTTTCGCGGTTCGCCCCAGCGCCGAACTTCCTTATTGTCCTGTGCGCCCTTGCCGACCGGCACGCTTTCGTGAGGAATGTTGGGAACATTTTGCAAAAGCTCACGCAGGCGATCATCGCAGGCCTTGGCCTTCTCGTCGAGTTCCTGAATTTGGGCGCCCAGTGCTTTCATTTCCGCAATCAGAGCGGAGGCGTCCTGTTTTTGCTTCTTGAGCGAGGCGATCTGGTCGGAGACCTTGTTACGATGAGCCTTGCTGTTTTCCGCTTCAACCAGGAATTTGCGCCGCTCGCGGTCCAGGGTCTCGAAGTCGCTGAGCGTATCCACCATCCCGCGGTCCCGTATCTTCTGTTGAACGAATTCCAGATTTTCACGGACGAAGCCGAGATCGAGCATGGTGTCTCCAGTTCAAATCGAAAGAGCCAATCTAAACCAGCCGACGAAGCCTGTCAAATTGCAGGCGGCCGTCGTGTGTGCCGCCGCTTGCGAACTTGCCTGTGGTTTTTGACAAAACGGTACCGCTTCGAGTACCGTGAAGGCTAGTCTGGAGGCCCTTATGAAATTCCTCATCACAGTTTTCGTCGGTGTGGCGCTTCTTTTCAGTGGGTGCAGTAAAAGTAGAGATTCCGGCGCTGAGCGAGAGGTCCGAGCGGCGCTCAATGCCCACCTTCAAAAAAAGGGGAACCTCGCGCTCAATAACATGAACATGGACATTCAAAGCGTGAAGTTCAACGGTGACAGCGCGGAGGCGCAAGTACGCTTCCAAAGCAAAGAGAAGGCGGATCTGGCCGTGAGCGTCCGTTACGTGCTTCGCCGCGCGGGCGACCATTGGGAAGTTGAATCCAGTTCGCCAGTGGGCGGGATGGGCTCCGATCCGCACGCATCCTCCCCGTCGCAGGGCGGCACTGGACCCGCCACATCGCCGGCTCCTCCTTCCGACGAAGCGAAGCCGGCACCAAGCCACTGAACTTGCCGTGAAGTTAATGAACACCCGAAGAAGGGATGCCGCGACACACGCCGTCTTACTTTTTCAGTCCTGAAAGCTCCCGCCAAGCCGGAACGCCACCCAGTCCTCGAGCGGACATGATCGCGCGCACAATAGCGCCAGCAGTTGCTTCTGCGGCTGCAGCTCCAATCGTATTGAGGTCGGCGCGCTTGCGGCCCATCGAAAGCGCAAAGACCAGGTCGCCGTCAAACTGAGTATGAACAGGGGAAATGGCGCGAGCCATTCCATCATGTGCCATTTGGGCAACTTTCGTCAGTCCCGTCTTTTCAAGGACAGCATCGGTCATGATGACGACCAACGTAGTATTGGTCGAGCCGAAACCCCTGCGGATTTTTCCACGAAACATTTGAGAAGTGGTTTGAACAAACTCCGCGGAGCGCTGTGATCGTCGCGCCCCTGCGAGAACAGTTCCGGTCATTGGGTTGAGCACGTCTCCAAACGCATTGACCACCGCGAGGGCCTGTATCGTAACGCCGCTTTTCAAGCGAAGGCTTTCGAATCCCACTCCACCTTTTGTCGCGCAGCGCAATCCCAAAATCTTGCCGACCGTTGCGCCGGTTCCCGCGCCGACCGAACCTTCCGTCACGGTGGAGGAGGCCACTCGGCACGCCCTGAGGGCCATGGCCGCGTCGGGACGCGCCCGGGACGATCCGAGATTCAAGTCGAAGATAACGGCTGCGGGAACGATCGGAATCCTCAACTTGCCCGCGGGGAAACCCACGTTGCGTGACTCCAGGTATTGCATAACGCCTCGGGCGGCGTCGAGTCCAAACGCGCTGCCTCCGGTCAGCAGAATGGCATGAACTCGCTCGACGACGTGTCCCGGCTGGCAGGTTGAAAGTTCACGCGTCCCGGCGGCGGAACCACGGACGTCCACGCCGCACACCGCTCCCCTTTCACACAGAATCACAGTGCAACCGGTCATCCCGCGAAAGTCGCTCGCGTGGCCGATTCGAATTCCCGGCAACAACTTTGCGCGCTGACTGCGAAGGTCTTTGAGCATCCGGTATTCTCTGACTCGGATTTCGTAGAAATGCGGGCGTAATAAAAAGGGCCCCGGCGAATTCGGAGCCCTCCACGCATCGGGATTTTCGACCGTCAGGAAAACTTCTTAATCGCTGCTTTGATGTCGGCCTGAAGTTTCTTGACCTCTTTTTCTTTGTCCTTGTCAGGCTTGTCTTTGAGAAATGTCAGAGCTGCTTGCGCCGCTTCGTCGGCTTCACCCGTCATGAGCTTGAACTTCTGGTAGTCGTTATAGTGCTTGCGGTCGAAAAGGTTCGCCCCGGCAAGGAGTTGCTTGCCGAGGAAAAGGGCAAATGTGGCTCCGTCAATTTTGACCGCTCCGGCTGAAAGTGTCGCGCGCGCCTTGGTCCGGTCACCACCCACCGCCTCTGCCAGCGCCTCGTCGATTCCCTTGCGTTGCGCGTCGTTCGCGGCGGACTCTTGATCTTCCGGCTCGATCCAGCCGCCCTCTGTGACACGGGCTAACTGCGTGATGGTCAGGGGCCCCTCCGCGTCGGGATAGGGGAGTTCCAGTGTGACTTCTTTCCCGAGACCTGCTCCCCCGGTGAGCTGGTGAGCGGTTTCGCCCAAGCCTAGTGCGGCCTTGGCGCCGTATTGCAGTGAATCGCTGCGCAGGCGTCCGTATTCTGCTTTGAAGCGCGGGTTTTTGGCTTTTTCATTTCCCTTGCCGTATGCCTCCGCCAATTCCGTATGGGTCTTGACTCCGCCGCTGAAAATGATGACGCGCATCACGCGGGCGCGTTCGGTGTAGTCGTTCGGAGGCGAGGCTTCGGCTAGCGCTTCGGTATACTGCAAGGTGCGGTCGATATTGCCCTTCTTGAAAAGGTCTTTGGCGTCCGCATAGTCACGGGCCGGACCTACCGGTCTTTTGACCGGCGGCTCACAACTGGTCACAAGCATAAGAACCGCCAAAGCGACCAGACACTCGGAAAGTGTTGACCGACCGGGGCGGTGATATGAGTTCATCGTGGTACCTCCCACAGGATTCGCCGCCCGCCCAGCAAGATGGCGGGCTGAACGAGAGAGTCTCCCGCGCCCTGGAGAGCTGTTGCGCTCGTCGCGGTGGTCCCGCCTGGGCGGGATGGCCGATCCACGCCAGGGATTCGCGGGCGCGAAACGACCCGCCCAGCAAGATGGCGGGCTGACATGGATTAAGCGGCCTCATACTACGTCAGGAAAGCCCGCATTTCAACGCAGCTTGCGAATTATGTTTTGAGCTCGTCTGGCAAGCGGTGCGGTTTATATGGCCAATCGAGATGTTCGTTTTTGGAAAGACGTTTTGCGGAACCGAACAGTCGGGCGCCAGGGCCTGTGCTGTCGCGCCCAGGTCTGAGCCGTCCTTTCAGTCACTTAGCACGTTTCCCGCTCTGGCACGGAACTTGCTTACACCTAAAGGGGCAATTCCGTCTAACCGGGCAGTTTGACTGTCTGAAATTGTGAAGCGCGGACAAGGGAGGATTTCCGATGGGAACCCTGCTTCAAGACCTTCGTTACGGCTTGCGGATGCTGGTCAAGAATCCCGGCTTCACGGCGGTGGCCGTCCTCACGCTCGCGCTCGGCATTGGCGCGAATACGGCAATTTTCAGCGTCGTCAATGCCGTGCTGCTCCGGCCCTTGCCATATCGGGATCCGGGGCGGCTGGCAGTAGTGCTTCAGGGGAGGGGGTCCGGCCCCGTGGCGCCCGCGAATTTTGCCGACTGGCGGGAACAGAATCAGGTTTTTGAAAAAATGGGCGCGGCAGAGTGGTGGTCGCCGAATCTGGGCGGCGAAGGCACGCCTGAACATCTCAATGCGCTCCGTATCACGCCGGACATCCTGGCTCTCCTCGAAGTCAATCCGATCCTGGGGCGGATCTTTTCTCCTGAAGAGGGCCAAACGGGGCATGAACACGTTGCCGTCCTGAGCCACGGACTTTGGCTGCGCCATTTCGGCGGAAACGCCAGCGTGATCGGCCACAACATTTCTCTTGACGGAGAGGCTTATACGATTGTGGGGGTCATGCCGGCGGACTTCAAGTTCGCGCCCTTCTGGGCTACCAAGGCGGAGCTTTGGGCGCCGCTGGCTTTTGGAAAAAGCATCACCAACCGCAGCGGGCAGAGCCTGCGAGTGTTCGCGCGTTTGAAGGATGGCGTCACGCTTGAACAAGCCCGCGGGGATATGAACAACATCACGCGCCGGCTGGACCAGGAATATCCCGGAACGAACCGGGACGTGCAGGTGATGTCGCTTCAGGAGAAGGTTGTTGGAACGGTCCGCCCAGCCCTGCTGATTCTCCTCGGCGCGGTGGGTTTTGTCCTGCTGATTGCCTGTGCCAATGTGGCGCACATGCTGCTCGCGCGCGCCGGTATCCGCAGGAAGGAGATCGCGATTCGCGCGGCGATCGGGGCGAGCAGCCATCGCCTGGTGCGGCAGATGTTGACCGAAAGCACCGTGCTCGCCGCGCTGGGCGGGCTGGCTGGTTTGCTGTTGGCAGTTTGGGGAATGAATTTTCTGGCGACGATTGCTCCTGTGGATATCCCGGGGATCGAATACGTTGCTCTGGACGCCCGCGTGTTGATTTTTGCGGTGGTGATCGCGCTGCTCACGGGACTGCTTTTCGGCATGGCGCCGGCGATGCAAGCTTCGAGTGTAGATTTGAACGAGTCGCTCAAAGAGAGCGGACGCGGGACGACGGAAGGCATCCGCCGCAACCGAACACGAAGCTTGCTGGTGATTTCCGAATTCGCCCTGGCTCTGATTCTCCTGGTCGGGGCGGGACTGATGATTCGGAGCTTTCTCAACCTCATGCGGATTGATCCGGGTTTTGATTCCCGCCATCTCCTCGCCGCAGTGGTTTCCGTGACGGGAACGAAAGAGGCGGACCCGAGCCGGCGCGCTGCCTTCTTTCAGGAGGCGGTCCAGAACATCCAGGCGGTCCCGGGTATCGAGTCGGCGAGCGCGATCAACCACCTTCCTCTGGATGGGGACGAATGGGGCTTTCCTTTCGCGATCGAAGGCCGGCCGCTCCCGAGGCCCGACAACCCTCCGAACGCGGTTTACCGCGTGACCCTGCCAAGGTATTTCCAAACCATGGGAATCCCTCTGCTCACAGGGCGCGACTTCGGGCCATCGGACAACCTGAACTCACCTCGCGTTGTGGTGATCAACGAACAGTTTGCCCACCTTTATTGGCCGCGCGAAGACGCGCTGGGCAAGCGTTTCGCTCTCTATGACCCGAACAATCTGGAGTGGTGTTCCGTGGTTGGGATTGTGAAAAATACCAAGCAGTCGGAGTGGGCTGCCATCCCTCAGCCTGAAATGTATTTTCCGTACCTCCAAACGAAAGACTATTTGCGAAGCCCTTCCTCTTGGGTGACGTACCTGACGTTGGTCGTCCGTACGCGATCGAACCCTTTGGATTCGGTTTCGGCGATCCAGAATGCGATTTGGAGCCTCGACAAGAATGTTCCGATCTCGAATATCGAGAGCATGGACCGCGTAATTTCCCGCGCGGTTGCCCAGCCGCGACTGTACCTCATGTTGCTGAACATCTTTGCCGGAATCGCGCTGGTTCTAGCCGCGGTGGGCATATATGGCGTGATGAGCTTCTCGGTGGTTCGCCGGACTCATGAAAAAAAAGTCCGACTCGCCCTCGGAGCGTGCCAGGGAGACGTTTTGAAGCTTGTCGTGGTTCAGGGAATGGTGTTGGCGCTGGCAGGCCTCGCGGTTGGGGTAGTGGGAGCATTTGCCGTCACGCGCTTCCTGTCCGGCCTTCTCTACCAAGTTCAGCCGGCCGATCCCCTGACGTTTGTTTCGGTTTCCGTGGTCTTGATGGGAGTGGCTCTGCTCGCTTGCTTTATTCCCGCGCGCCGCGCGACGAAGGTCGACCCCATGGTGGCGCTGCGGTACGAATGAAGAAATTCTGAGTTTTGAGTTCAAAGTTATGAGTTGCGAATGACGTTGGTTCATCGGGTCAACTCATCACTCAGAACTCATAACTTTGAACCATCTCAGAAAGGCGATTCATGACCACATTGCTGCAAGATTTGAAGTACGGCTTGCGAATGCTGGCGGAGAATCCCGGCTTCACGGCGGTGGCCGTCGTGACGCTTGCGCTGGGCATCGGCGCGAACACGGCGATTTTCAGCATGGTCAACTCGGTGCTTCTTCGTCCGCTTCCTTATCCCCACTCCGAGCGGATTACGATAGTCGGGCAGGAATGGATGGGCGGCGGAGGGGATTTCTCACCTGCCGACTTCCTGGACGTTCGGGCCCAGAATCACTCCTTCGAACAAATGGCCGCCACTCGAGAATTGAATTTCAACCTGGTTTCGGGTGACCGGCCTGAGCGCGTCATCGGTGATTTCGTCACGACCAATCTCTTTTCATTGCTCGGCGTCGAGCCGATTCTCGGCAGAGGCTTTGTGCCGGAGGACGGCGGCCACCGCGCCAACCGCGTCGTCGTGCTGAGCCACGGGCTTTGGCAGCGGCATTTCGGCGGGAACTCGAGCGTCCTCGGCGAAAAGGTTAACTTGAATGGTGAGCCGTTCACCGTAGTCGGCGTCATGCCGCGCGGCTTCGCGTATCCGGAGGGTGCCGAGCTCTGGGTGCCGCCGACCTTCGCCGTGCCCGCGCACCCTTTGCGGCCGAACGAAGACCCGGCGACGATGCGCGGGTCTCACTACTTCGAATCCGTCGCCCGCTTGCGTCCCGATGTCACGCTCGATGAAGCCCGCGCGGACCTGGCCGTGGTTTTCAAGAACGTCACGCGCGCTCATCCTGATTCCGATTTGAACGACGCCAAGCCCTGGGTCAATACACTCCATGAGGAAAAAGTCGGGAACGTCCGTCCTGCGCTTCTGGTTTTGCTGGGAGCAGTCGGCCTGGTACTCCTCATCGCCTGCGCCAACGTCGCCAGCCTGATCATGGCGCGCGGTGTTTCGAGGCGCAAAGAACTTGCCGTCCGCGAAGCACTTGGCGC
>CAYZVR010000181.1:0-7876 GCA_964481715.1 uncultured Acidobacteriota bacterium
GCCCTCCAGGTAAATCAGGCGGATGCTGATTTCGAGCGGCACCCGGCGGCCGTCCCTGCTGATGACTTCGAGCTCATACGTCCCGCTTCCCTCCGCATTCGCTCCCACCTGGAGCATCTGCTGCGCGATGGCGGAGGATTGGGGCGCGGCGATATCCGCGAAATTTTTCCCAATGATTTCGGCGCGAGGGTAACCGGTAACCTGCTCGCCTGCCTTGTTCAACGAAATGAAGTGGCCATTCAGGCCGCAAGTGAAAACCATGTCGTGAGCGTTCTCAAAGAGGTCGCGGTAACGCTCCTCAAGCGTGGAGATACGCTGCAAGCGGCTGAGGAGCATTCCCGTCTGCTCTTGGACCTTCCGTCGTAGCATCACAACCCAGCCAATGGTGACAACGACGACCGCTCCCATGATGGCGGCGAGGCTGAGAATATGCTTGGCGGTCCACCAGGAAGGTGACTCGAGGATGCCGATATCGGCCGAAGACCGCAGGTCGAGCTGGAGCGAGTGAGGCACTCGATTCTCGTCCGCCATGACCAGGCAAATGCCCGTCAATTGCAACAGGCTTCCCTCGCGTAGCAGTTCCAGCTTGCGGTCGAACTTGGATCCATCCAAACGGGCGTCGAAAATGACATCGTCGGCTTTCAGCGCCAGGGTCAGGTAGGTGCCGGATTGGAACCGATCCAGGAGTCGCGCTCTAATCCGCACCAAGCTGGCGTCGAACTCCCCGGCGAGCGCTTCTTTGCCCGTTACGTCGCGGGGAACAGGGGGAGGACCTGTTCCGACCCGGCGGAACATGGCGTTTTCCAAACCCGGCGAATAGTCTGCGAGTGTAACGAACCCAACGACGTCTACGACATCACCGGGCTGGACTGAAGTTTCCTGGGTTGTCTCGACGCGTACGCTCTGGCTAGCGTCTTTGATCACTACAAACTTACCTGGGAGCTGGAATTGGACCGTGCCCCGTGTCCTTATGCGGTGGCCCCAACTTGCCTTGTGGCTGTTGAACTGGGAGAGGGTGCTGAGTGGGTGTATGGAAACCTCGAAGGGGTTGGGTGCGCCAGGTTCTTCCACCTGCACCGATTTCACCCCTGGCGTGTACATCTGAACGCCGACCCATTGGTTCTTGCTGTTGTAAATCCCCCCCACGGCCCCGCGGAGACGGACCCTGGCGTCCACGAATTGCGCCGCCTCGGGTGAATATTGGGGGATGCGAACGTGAAGCCGGCCTTCCGAGACTACGACCATGTCAAGCTGCCCCCCAAGATTCGCCTCGGAACGAATAATTCCCTCAATCTCAACCCACTGACTGTCTTCTACCCCCGAAATTAATTGCTGGTAAGTTACCCTGCGCGGAGTGGGCATCGGAGCTTTCCCGATCACTTTGACCGCGTCGCTGTGGATTTCAGGGGCAAAGTATCCCGGCGCGCTGACGCCCTCCACCTCCACTAGCTGCCCTGCCTCCAAGTGGAGATCGACGTTGCCGGTCTCGACGTAAATACCTCCGGTCGAATCCTGCACAAACAGTTCCCAACCTTGCCCTCCGTAATACGTCACGACCCCGCGCAACTTTACGGGGTAACCGCGGGCAGCATTTTCAGGGGTAAGCTGGCGGACCTGGGTTGCCTGTGTGAGCAAGGGCAGGGAGTTACGCCCCAACGAGGAGTCCTGAGTTTGACCGGCGGCAGTCAGGGCGAACACCAGCAAGAGCACCGCTGCTGGGGGCGCTTGCGAAATCAGGCGCGGGACTTTCGTTGCTGCCGAACACTCAGAGGTCTTCATAATTCCGTTGGACCGAGAGGAGGCGCATTTTCGAGCTCGGGCTTTACGTATTTGGCGAAGCAGTCGGGGCAAATTCCGTGGCTGAATTGCGCTTCCGAGTGCTCGCTGATGTATCCCTCGACCTGCTGCCAGTAGTTCCGATCGTCGCGAATCTTTTTGCAGTAGGAACAGATGGGGAGCAGCCCCTGTAAACGTCTGACATTGGTGAGTGCTTCCTCGAGCTGGCGGACGCGATCTTCCAGGCTCCTCTGTAGTTGGGCAACCCGCACGGCCACCCCAACGCGCGCACGAAGCTCCTCGACGTCGAAGGGTTTGGTCAGGTAATCGTCCGCACCCGATTGGAGGCCGCGAACCGTATCGCGGAGTCCGTCCCGCGTGGTGAGCAGAATCACGTACGCAGCGGCGGTCTTGGGAGACGCCCGGACTTTTTCGCAGATTTCCAAGCCGTCCATCTCGGGCATCATCCAGTCGAGAATGGCCACGCCCGGAGTGTCCTGGCTCATCAGAATCTGCCAGGCTTCCGCGCCATTGGTGGTGACAACGACCTCGTAGCCCCATTTTTGCAGGGTCAATTCGAGGTAGCGGCGTGAAACGGGATCATCCTCAGCAATCAGAATTCTCACCGAACCCAATCTTGCCGTAGCCACCTTGACCGAGTCCTGTCCCAACTGGTCCTTGTCCCTCATGGCCCCGGCTCAAAAACATTTCGAGCGTCGTCCCGGGCGACGCACGCCTCGGACGTCATCTCGTGACGGCGCTACGCTCTGGTTATTCGGCAGGGTCGAGGAGAAACTTGAATGGCGCCTCAGACATTTGCGCAAGGCATTGGGCTGCTGTAGAATCCGCTTGCTCAGATCGCGATCCGCCCTGGCGCCTTGCGAGAAATTATGTGGAGAATCGAGCTTGCTATGAAGCCAAGAGCGTCTTTATTCCCGGTCTTACTGATGCTCGTCTGCCTCCCGGCAAGGGCTCAATCCGTCGGCCGACGGGCGCCCGCGAACGAGACGAGCGATATCGAAGTGACGCGCGCAGCCACGCTGCGCATGACGATCGCCAGCGACCCGGCGAGCATTTTTGATTACCTGGTGGATGCGAAGAAGCTGGAGGTGTGGTTTCCGGACCAGGCCGTCTCAGAGGCGCAACTGGGCGGAAGGTATCATTTCCACTGGAACGACAAGCCGGGCGTGTGGAGCGGGCGGTTTACCTATTTTATCCGGGGGAATTCTCTCAGTTATACCTGGCAGGCGCCCGACGATGAGTACGAAACGAGCGTGCAGTTCAAGCTCTCGCCTCAGGGCCCGGGAACACTCGTCGAGCTAACCCACAGCGGCTTCCCTTCCAATTTGGCGATGGACAAGTCTATCAAGGCGTGGGTCTTTTATCTGGAGAACCTGCGATCGGTGATCGAGGATAGCCGAGACCTGCGAGAAGACCAACGCCGCCCGCCCACCCGGCGAAAACCGGGCCGGAACGAGTGAGGTAAGTCCAAGCAGCTCGCTAGAGGCGGACTTCCAGGGGCATTCCCGCCTTGCGCAGTTCCGCTGCAGCCGTTTCCGGCGGCAGAGAATTGTAATAAACCTCTTTCACGCTGTACGACCTGGAGTCGGTGGGGGTTACCGGCAGGATTTCGAAATGCCAATGAAAATCCGATTCGAGCGACTGCCAGTTTCCCGTCTTTTCGTATTTTGCCCTGACGTTCGGCGACGTGTGGAGGACCAAGTGGTGAGCCGGAGCGACGGCCGTAAGCCGGGCCAGAATGGATTTCAGGAACCGCGCGAAGTGAAGTTGCGCCTCCCAGGAGGCCAAGTCTTCTTCGAAGGCGTAATGATGGTTGACGGGGAGAATCCAGGTCTCGTAGGGAACGCGCGAAGCAAAAGGGCAGAAAGCCGCAAAACGGTCGTCCCACTCCACGGTCCTGGTCTGCTGCGTGAGTTCCTGCTTGACCACGTCGCAGAGCAGGCAGCGCTCCTTCAACTCAAAATACCTGAGCGAGGATCGAAGCTCATAGACCAGCCGGCGCGGGATGAACGGCGTGGCGGTAATTTGCGAATGCGGGTGCTCAATCGTCTGGCCGGCGCGCTCGCCGTGATTGCGGAAAAAAGTGATGTAGCGGAAGCGCCGGTCTTTCTTTAGGTCGGTGATCCGAGAGACGGCAGCGCGCAGAACTTGCGCAACGTTTTCGTCGCTCTGGCCCGATAAGGACGTTTCGTGATTGGGGCTTTCAACGAGGATCTCGTGCGCTCCCAAACTGCGCATCTTGTCATAGAGTCCTTCGCCGCGTCGCTGGGCATCCCCTTCGATCCGGTACAACGGCCGGACGTGAGGTACCACGCGAACCTGCCAGTCGGGCCGTCCGAAAGGGTGCGCGTAGAGGGTCTGGGGGGAGAGAGCTTCACGGCCCGGACAAAGTGGACAGTCTCCGTTGACCGGCCAAGTGCCCTCGCCGTCTTCCTGAATGACCCAGCTCTGAGTGACGGGATCTTTTCGAAGTTCCATTGGACCTCCAACTAATCCGTTATGAATGCTTCCCCGGCGGGCACTGAGCTCAGGCACTTTCCAGACGCCGGAAAGACCGAACCGAAGCCTTGTCGTGGACCGCTCGTGAGAATTCCGCGCAGGTCAGGCGAAGCCGGGGCCGGGCTGCCCTCGACCACAAGTATTGGGTATTTGGTAAAAGGATGCAACAAGATGTTGTGTCCCGCGGCCTTTCCGCCCCGGTTCAATGGTCTCTCCCCTGGTCGCAAGGACTTCCTTGGATTGACCGACCGGTTGGATGGGGAAGATTTAACCCAACGGCGGTCACTTGTCAAGTGGCCGTGATGCCCGAGAGGGCCGGGTGATTCGCAGCAGGCCCGCCGGTTCATAATCCCAAGTCGAGACTTGCCTTCCTTGACGCGGGGCGTAGAATAACCGATGCCCCTTTGGGGGCGCGAACCAGCATTGAATTCCTCTTCTCCGCAAAACCTCAGGTGGTTTGCGGGTAAGTGTTTCCGGTGAGGTTCCGAAATGGTTTTCTCTTGCAAGCACTGCGGCGCTGCCCTGCGAGTGGACGACGCGCGGGTGCCCAAGACCACTTTCCGTGTGAAGTGCCACCAGTGCCAGAATCTCTTGACGGTTGAGCCACCCAAGCCCACGGCGCCTTCGGCTCCGCCGCCGGTTGCTGCTCCCACGCCTGCGCCGCCCGCGGCGCCGGCAGCAAGGCCTCAGGCTCCAACTCCGCCCAGACCGCCGGCGGCTCCCCCTGCTGCAGCAGCGGCCGCTGCTGCGCCAGCGCCCGCAGCGAAGGTGGTCAGTGAGACTCAGGCTCCGGCTCCTGTCCGTCAGCCGGCGGACGCGCCGCCTCCTCCCGTTGTTGCTCCTGAGCGGACTGCTCCCGCGGAAACTCCTCCCGCAAAGCCCAGCGCGGTTCCCAGCCGGACCCATTATCTGCAGGAGATTTCGCTATTCAGTTCGCTGACTTACGAAGGATGCGCGATGGTTGACAGCCTGATGAAGACTCGCGAGTTCGCGCCCTACCAGAGCATCGTGAAAGAAGGCGGGCCGGGAGACTCGATGTTCGTCATCCGCTCCGGCAGCGTGGAAGTGCGCAGGAAAGATCCCAGCACCGGAATCGACTTCCTCCTGACGGAGCTCAAGGCCGGCGCGTGTTTCGGCGAAATGGCGCTGCTGACCGGCCAGCCGCGCACGGCGAGCGTCGTCACCACCGAACCGACCATGTGCGGCATGCTGGAAAAGTCCGCTTTCGAAAAGCTGGTGCTCGCGAATCCCGCCATGGCTCTGGCGCTCAGCCGCGTGCTGGCCGACCGCCTGGAAGAATCCAATCAGGCCACCGGCATCGAGTACATCAACCTGGCAAAGCTCCAGTTTGACGCGCGCGTTCTGGGACTCTTGCCGCAGCCGATGATCATGCAGCACAAAGTCCTGCCCGTGGCGTTCTCCAGCAACCGCCTGACGCTCGCCATGGTGAATCCCAACAACCTGATCGCGCTCGACGACGTGCGGCGCATCGTCAAAGGCATCATCATCGAGCCGGTGGTGACTTCCGAAGAAGATTTCAAGCGGTTCATGTCCACGAATTTTGCGGAGCTGTTGAAGAAGGAGGAGGAAAGGAAAGCGCAGGCGAAAGACCAGGGCGCCTCGCTGCCCGAAACTCCGGAGGGCGTTCTCGACTCGCTGCAAAACGAAGCGCTCGCGTCGCTCGAAGTGGACGAATCCCAGCAGACCAAAGAAAGCGTCACCGACCTTTCCAAATCCGCCGAGGATGCGCCCATCGTTCGCCTGGCCAACAACATCCTGGCGCTCGCCATCAAGAAGGGCGCAAGCGACATCCACCTCGAGCCGCAGGAGAAGGAAGTCTCGGTGCGCTTCCGCATCGACGGCGCGCTCCAGCAGGTGCAGGTGCTGCCCAAGAAAATTCAGATGGGCCTGATTTCGCGCTTCAAAATTCTCTCCCGGCTCGACATTGCCGAAAAGCGCCTGCCTCAGGACGGCCGCATCAGCGTGCGCCTGGAAGATCGCCCCATTGACTTCCGCGTTTCAACCATCCCGTCGAAGTGGGGCGAGAAAATTTGCATGCGCATCCTCGACAAGGGAAACACCTTGCTGGGCCTCGACAAGCTCATCCTTAACGAGGAAGTGCTGGCCGTGGTGCGGGAAATGATCGACCAGCCCTACGGCATCATTTACGTAACCGGGCCGACGGGTTCCGGCAAAACCACCACGCTTTACAGCGGCCTCGCGGAGTTGAACGACCCCGACGTCAATATCTCGACCGCCGAAGATCCCATCGAGTACGATCTGCCGCGCATCAATCAGGTTCAGGCGCATAAGGATATCGGACTCGACTTCGCGCGCATCCTGCGCGCCTTCCTGCGCCAGGACCCGGACATCATCCTGGTGGGCGAAACGCGCGACAAGGAGACCGCGCACACCGCGGTCGAAGCGGCGCTGACCGGTCACCTGGTTTTCACTACGCTCCACACCAACGACGCCGCCGGAGCCTTTACGCGCCTCGGCGAAATGGGCATTGAGCCTTTCCTGATGTCGAGCTCCACCATCGGCATCGTCGCGCAACGGCTCACCCGCCGCCTTTGCCAGGCCTGCAAAGAGGCCTACACGCCCGACGAACTCTCGCTCAAGTACATGGGCCTGGTTCCGGAACCGGGCCTGACTTTTTATCGCAACAAAGGATGCGAGAAGTGCTCATTCACCGGGTACAAGGGGCGCGTCGGAGTCTACGAAGCGTTGCGCATGAACTCGGCGTTGCGGCGCCTCGTGGCCCAGGGCGGCAAGAGCGAAGAAATTTCGGAACTGGCCATCCAGAATGGCATGGTGACCTTGAAGAACTACTCCGTGTGGCTGCTCCAAAATGGCTGGACCACCATGGAAGAAGTCCTGCAGGTCGTCTCCGTCCGCGACTGACAGGAGCCTGCCTGCCGCAGGCAGGGACGACTCACTCCACCCGCCCGCGCGTTCGCCCGTCAACCTGCCCGCCCGGCAGGCGGGCCGGCGGGGCAAGTTCAGTCCCGTCCTGTCCCACTCTGGGGCGGGACGGACTTCTCTCTCTCAAGCACCCATGCGATATTTCCTCGGCATCGATGGCGGTGGAACGCGCACCACAGCATGGCTGGTCCGCCACGGCGGGCTGGCCGGTGAGAGCAAGCGCGTCTTGTCGCGAGGGACGGCGGGACCGTCGAATCCGCTCAAAGTGGGCTTTGCCGCCTGTGAGCGTGAAATTCTGCGCGCGGCGCGCACCGCTGTAGCGGCGCTCAATGAGCGCCGAGGAACTTCGGCGGTCGCAGACCGCCGCTACAACAGACCCACTCTCGACGCCGTCGTCCTCGGCCTGGCGGGCACCGACCGGCCGCCCGTCCACCGCAAACTTTTCGCCTGGCTGCGCAAAGCGATTCCCGCGCGGCATCACTTGCTCACTTCCGATGCTGCCATCGCCCTGCGCGCGGCGATCGGTGTTTCCCCGGGCATCATCGTGATCTCCGGCACGGGCTCAATCGCTTATGCGCGCGATCCCGCAAGGCGGGATGGCCGCGGGCTGCGCTCGGGCGGCTGGGGAACGCTTTACGACGATGCGGGCTCGGGC
>CAYZVR010000182.1:0-7782 GCA_964481715.1 uncultured Acidobacteriota bacterium
GCAAAAAAGCGCTGAAGACATGACGCGCGCGCTCGACCGTGCGCATATGTTCGCGCTGCTGTGGGGAACCTATCCGGCGGCTGAACAGTCGCGCCTGGAAGCCAAATACCAATTTCCGGCCGTCCAGATGACTGCCGTGACCGCAGGGCTGATTCTGGTTGCCGGCGCGATTCAGGCCTGGGCCATGCGTCTGCTGGGCGCGCCGGTGCTCACCTACGTGGCTTCACTCTATTTCGTCCTCGAGTCGCTTTTTCGCCTCTATGTTTCCAAGGCGCAGGCTCAGCCGGCAGGGTCCCTGGCGGGATGGATTCTGGGATTGTTCGTCAGCCCGCCGCGATGAGCGTACGTTCCCAGCCCTCGAGCTACTCCCCTTTATCCAATCCTTCCGCAAAAAGGGAATAGCCCTCATTCGGCGGAAACATTTCGGCCAGCAAGGTGAGGCGGCGCCGCAATTGAGGAAGGGGCAGGTGCTCCGGGCCGATGCGGATCTGGACGTCATGCCAGAGGCCGTGCATGTATTCGGCGGTCGTCGAGACGAAGGCGATGTCGCGGTAGTGCTCCAACAATTCCGGATTGCGCCGTCGCCGCGGGCGGCGTCCGGAAAGTGGCTGCTTGGCGGCGCGCGCATCCTCGTCGATTTCGCCGGGAACCCCGGCGCGCAACTCGTCCTCGAGAAGCCGCGAAAACCGGTCGAGCTCGTGGCTGGCAAGGCGCGGGCGCAGCAACTCGGCGATGCTGGCAAGAAATTCCAGGCCCGTGTCGTGCGGGTCAAGCTCGCGGCAGGGCAGCAGGAGGTGGATGCGCTCGCTCGATTCGACCCACACGGCGGAGTGCGTTTCGCCCTTGGGTTTGATAAAGCTAACCTGATCGCCGGCCTCAAAGCAGGCTACCCACGGGACCACGAGCACGCGGATTTTGCCCAGACGCTCGGCGATAGAGTCCGGAACGGTCTGGGCCGGTTCGCGGACCATGGTGCGGTCTTCGGCGGGCGTCAACTGAACGGCCGAGTGCATCTCCCAGCCGTGGGGAAGGTTTGAGAGCGGAACAAACGTTCCGTGGATGTAATCGTTGACCGGAACACTATCGCGAACCGGAGTTTTGGGAGCGCCCAAAGCGAATCACCTCGAGAGCGCGCGCACGATTCGGGAGCGCGCTCCGAACTCTCATTGTGAAGGAGAAAGATTCGACTTGTCCAGAGGCATGTCAATTTCTCGAGCGGCGAGCGGAATTGAACACGCGGAGCAGGGAGAGTAATCGGTCGCCGGCCGTATCGTGGCGAACCTTCTTGCGATCACCCGGCCTTCAACTTTGCTGACGTGACTTCCTCCTTGTTCATCACACCTCGCTCCTGAGTGGTGCTTGTCGTTGGTTCGTTCCGGCTTTTTTAGGTTCGTTTTAGGTTCGCTTCTGTGGCTTTTGCCACCCTCGCGTTGATTCTAAAGGACTTTTTAGGTTCGTTTTGGAGAATCAAAGTTACTTACACCCTCCTTGCCGGGCATCCGCGCAGCCTCTGCGCGAGGGGCGGCAAGCCCGCCCCGGCCGGCCTGCCAAGGCGGGCGGCCCCCGAGGCGGGCAAGCGTCCGGGCTGTTCGCGCGTAGGCCACGTAAATAGCCTACATCAAGAATGCGCTTTTGTCAAGCGGCGGGTGAGCAAGCGCCGGGGCAGCCCTTTTCTCCTCTTCCCCGGGTCCTTGCGGGGTATTCTTGAACGAACCGCGGATCCCGCCTCGCAGACTTTGGTTTTCCGGCAACTTCCGGTTGTGTTATCATGTTCTGGGAGAGTGATAACATGGTCCGTACGCAAGTCAGCCTCGACGAGCACGAGTACAAATTGGCCAAGAAGGAAGCGAGGGCGCTGGGAATCCCCGTGGCGGAGTATGTCCGTCGGGCGATTCGCCGCGTGCTCCCGCCGTCCGCCCGGCCGGCCTGGATGCGCTACGCAGGACTGGTCGAATCGGGGAACCCGCGGTCCAGCCAGTCGGTGGATGAAATCGTGTATGGCGACAAAGACTGAGGCTTACGTCGACACTTCCGCCTTGATTGCCTTCCTGGACCGGTCGGACAGCTACCATCCTCTGTTTCGGCGGCTGTTTTCCGCCCCGCCCCGCCTGGTCACCTCAGCGCTGGTCGTCGCCGAAGGACACGGCTGGTTTCTGCGGCGGTACGACCGGAATCGGGCTATCCAGTTTCTCAACTTCGTTGACGAGCTCTCGGTTCTTGCCATTCAAAATTTCGGCCGCGAGGAATTGACCAAGACGAGCCGGCTGGTAAAGAAATTCAGCGACCAGTCGTTGACGCTGGCCGATGCTCACGGACTGGTCATGATCAATGAGCGGCGAATCTCCACTTGCTGGTCAACCGATCGCCACCTGGGACTCACGGGCGCAAAGCTGGTTATTTCCCCGGCCAGCCCCTAGCCCCCAGCACCTAACACCCAGTCCCTGTCCTTCCGCCCCCAGCACCTAACACCGAGCCCCTTTTTCATGACGTCACTCGTCACTGTTCTTTCGACTGGAGCATTGCATTCAATGGCAATTGAGAGTACGTTACCGGTCGGCCGGGAAATGAAAACGAAAACCAGAGAGAAATTCTACCTATACAAGATGACAGTGGACAACGGTGGCGCTCCCTGCATCAAAAGAAGCCTACTCAGTCTGGCGATCTGTAAACCCGTGATCAGACGTACGGCCGAAAAGGGTGACATAATAATTGGATTCGCAGCAAACTCGCTATATCGCGATAACCGCTTGATCTACATCGCAAAAGTCAGCAAGAAACTCAGTGCTAAGAAATACTATTCTCAGCAAGAATACGGCAGGAGGCCCGATTGCATTTACTTCTGGGATGGTCGGAACTTCAGGTACAGGCGTGATGCGAAATTCCATACCAAAGAAGACCTGGCCCATGATCTTGGCAAACCGCCCAAATACCACTGCGCTCAAGTTCTGTTGAGTAGGACGTTCAGGTATTTTGGTTGTGGTGGCCCTCGGAAATTTGGGGAGAAGTACCCTCAGCTCGCCGCAAAGATTAAATCGCTAGCTCAGGGACATCGGGTAATCAAACTCCCGGACGACCTAAGGCACGAGATTAGGAGATTTGCGGCTAAACTTTGGAAGCATCGGTCGGCGTTTTCACGCACGTGGACTCCTGATGTCCGCTTGACCACCTGCCTTCGCAACGACGGTGGCTCGGTGGAATGCTCAACGTAGTGGTGGCCTATCTTGATATATTCGCATGCGGGACCCGCGCCGCTCCCTTCATAGATACGCTACCCACTGTGATTCGTTGACGGATTGTTCATCCTAAGTATTTATTGTTGTTCAAGAACGAGGGCGGGGAGGTGTACACCATGGCCGAGCCCGTTATCGAAGAACAGCCAAGAAGCATTCCCTCGTGGTTGCGCAATCCTCGATTTGTGGGATTCAGTATTTTTGGTGCCGCCGTAGCGGCTTTCGGCGCTGCTGGGGTCAAGAGTTTGGCACTGGCTAAACTAATTCTGATTTTATTTGTGTGGGGTTTCTCAGTAGTTGAGGTTGCCTATTCCGACTGGGTAAAAAGGACAGGTAGATATCGCCATTCGATCACTCTAGGCGCGTGCTTTCTCTTAGGCTTCGGGAGTGTATGTCTAGGGCTCGTCATTGCTGAGATGAAGTGGCGGCAGGAGCGAAACGTCGCAACCACAAGCTCAGGCCAAGAAATCAGTGTGATTTTCAAGGAGTCTCCGCTGTTTACCGCTGAGCGTAAAGAGAGACTTACGAAAAATGTCAACGACTTCTATCACTATCTGACACACCTCGAGAACGGCGGATTCAATCTACCCACACATCTGCCGCCTGTTGGTATCCAGAAAGGGGGCGGTGGTGGAGCCCTCGCACTATCGCAGCCTGGGTCTAACCTGGATGCCGTGATTGACATTCCTGAAGAGAGCATCGATAAACCAGAGGTCCTGACGGGACTGTGTTCGGTGTATCTGTTTCAAGCCATAATTCCACGCGGCAAGAACGATCCGTTGGACTTCAGGACCAATGTAGTCTGGCTGTTTTCAAATTATTACCGCCATAGTTTTGCCGATCGACTAGATGATCCTTACGAAACGAAACCATCTAAATGGGAATCTGTCCTGTGGGAGATTCGCACGCGTTACGGACAAGGTGTTGCGGACAGGGTCATGCTATTTACGTATCAAAAATACTGGCCACCGCAAGATAAGGAGATAGATTTCGATCAGTTTTTTGCTCGCAGGCTCCTTGCTGGAGTGGCAGTAGTTGACAATCTTGGGAATCCCAGCTACGGCATTCGGAGGCTGCTTACGGACAATGGCTTGCTGGCTCCGCTTCCACAGCTCCCAAAGCAACCAACGTTCAAAGAAGCACCAGGGAATTTTGTAGCACTTGTAGGCGGAACTCAATATTCCGTCAGTCACTTAAGTACCAGACAAAAGCCAACGAGAATAATTGCCTTTGGCGACTCCCCCGCAATTACCGCTTACGTCGAAAATGACAGGTTCTATGTCGATGCCTTGCTTTACTACGCTCCTGATAAATCGCCGCTACACCTTGTTCACAACGAATTAAAGGGAAGGCCGCCGCAATGGGATCGTAATTTTGACGATTCGGCCATTGAGATTGTGGATGAGAGGCTGACTCCTAGATTTCAGCTCATTTATATGAATGCAAGGACGGTAGTTCTTCGTGGCGTATTTCAATATCGCGATGGGGCAGCGGTGTTTGATGAACACGCAAACTACTTCATCGGCAGTAGGGAAAAGGAAGTCAACATTACCCGGATATTCAGATATCCGTCACGGCTGCATCAGGGAGAGGAATTACCAGATGTCGGCCAATAGAATTATGCAGCAGTCAACTGGTAGCGCCGAGTTTCCGAGTTTAGAAACTCCGCGGCTCTATCTCCGTCGAGCTAAGAAAATCGCCGGCAGCGATGAGCGACGACACGATGGCCGACCAGGTGGTTCTCCCTCTCGCCCGAGGGCGAGTTGCGCTACAATGGACGTTGAGGAGTGAAACATGGCCGCTACCGTCATCGTGCGCGATCCGGAAATTCTGGGAGGAATCCCCTGCTTTCGCGGCACGCGTGTTCCCTTTCAAAACCTGCTGGATTACCTTGAGGGCGGTGACACCCTCGACGCGTTCCTGGAGCAGTTCCCGACCGTTACCCGTGAAATGGCTATCGAGGCGCTTGAGACCGCAAAGGACTCACTCTTGACGAGGATAGAGTGAAGGTCCTGCTGGATGAATGCTTGCCGAGGGACCTCCGGAATCATCTTGTTGGGCATGTCTGTGAGACGGTGCCCAAGCTTGGTTTCGCCGGTAAGGCGAATGGTGAACTGCTGGCCCTGGCGGAACGATCGGGTTGGCGTATACATCGATTCTGATGTATGCGATAGACCGAAGGTGTAATAACCTGGAATTATTCTGCTGATTCCCTGAACTCTGCGGGCAGGCGGTCCAGAACAAACCGGAAAACGGCCATCGCCAACGAGCGAGCTTCTTCGGCCGCCTGCCTGCTTGGCCAGAAGGAATCGTCGTATCTCAGTTCCACCGCATAGGGCGTGAGGGGCGCAACGGTGGGGAGCAGTGAGCGGAACGTTTCCTCAATTCCAGCGGCAATCTCAATAAGCTTCGTGAGGTTGTGGGTGTACGGAAACGCAACGCTGCGATGAGCCAGAAAAGCCTTTAGACACTTCTCAGTCATTTGCTGAGCATGAAAGCAGGCCGCGTCGAAGGCCTGGGCCGCGAGAGAGGCTTCCATAGCGATGCGGTCACTGTTGGCCTTTCGGAGCAGCCCACGGCAAAGCTCAGCCGCGTCTTTCATAAATCGTCGTCCCTTCCCGCACCGCAGTCGTTACAAATGCCTGGGGGACCTCGCTCCACTCTTCAACTTCTTCCGGCGTGTAGACCATCACTTCCACTTCCACCGGCAGATCGGCCAGAGCCACGTAGAGCGGAACGGAGCGGCGGTGTCGCGGCTCATCTGACTGCTTAATCACCAGCACGTCAAAGTCGCTATTAGGCCGGGCGTCGCCCCGAGCCTGGCTGCCGAACAAGATCACTTTCTCCGGCTGCGCCGTCTCAACAATGCGGCGAACAATATCGCGAACCAAGTCGTCATTTGAGGAACTCATGCTTTGGAACCTTGCGTCGAGTATACCAGAGGTTCGTGCAGAGTTTTCCATTCCAGTGATTCCTCTGGCTGAAGTTGAGACCGTGGGGTTATATGAGCAGGAGTTTCGAAAAGTTTTCCAATAATCGATTTTGAAGAGCCGCAATCCGTCAGCTGACGGATTGCGTTAAAACAATGCGGCAGCGTGCGAGGCTTCCGGATAGCCGTAAAGAAGGCCGTCGAGAGAGCGGCTCACGCGGACATTGAGCAGCGTGTTCGGCGCGGCATTCGCGCCGGGCAGGACGATTTTCAAGTAATTCGTGGAGAGCGCCACACGCGCGTCCGTCAGCCGACAGGTTTCGTCGAGCGTCAGCACGGAAAGTGTCGCTCCGACCTGTGTATTAAGAAAACTGTGGCGCTTGGTTTCCATCATGGCTCGAATCTCGCGTCCGCGCTCGTGCGCGATGCGGCCGTTCACGTGGTCCGTCCGCGCGGCGGCGGGGGTTCCGGGCCGCGACGAGTAAGGGAAAACGTGGAGGTAGGTGAAGGGAAGCGATTCGATAAAGCGAAGGCTCGTCCGGTGGTCCTCGTCCGTCTCACCCGGAAAACCCACCATCACGTCGGCGCCGATGCCGCAATCAGGAATCTGCTCGCGAATGGCGGCCATCCTTTCGGCGTAGTGGCTCGTCCAATAGCGGCGGTTCATCTCGCGCAGAATCCGGTCGCAGCCGCTCTGTAAGGGCACGTGAAAGTGGCGGGCCATGCGCGGCTCGCGCGCCACCAGGCGAATCAGTTCTGCGCTTACATCCATCGGCTCGATCGAGCTGATGCGAATTCGCGCGATGGGAGTCTCTTCGAGAATTTTTTCCAGGAGACCCAGAAAAGTGATGCGCCTGTCGACGTCGCGCCCGTAACTGCCCAGGTTGATTCCGGAGAGAACGATTTCCCTGGTGCCCGCCCGTTCGAGCGATCGGATTTCTTCGATGACCTGATGCGGCGCAAGGCTGCGGCTCGCGCCGCGCACAGAGGGGATGACGCAGAAAGAGCAGCGAGCGTTGCAGCCGTCCTGGATTTTGAGCGTCGGCCGCGTGCGGTCGTCGGCAAAGACCGGCGCGAAGTGAAATGATTCCGAAATTTCGCCGACGAGAACTTGCGCGGGTGCGCTGGCGGCTGCGGGCACGGATTCCGCGGCGTGATGGTTCGGCTGAGCGACCGATGCCCGAATTTGAATCAACGCTGGTTGCGATTCAGAAGCCGCTGGGCGAATCTCGCTGGTGGATTTTTGCGAGTCAAGCGTCTCCGGGCCAAGCGATTTCTTGAGAAGCTCCGCCACCGTGTGTTTGTGGGAATTCCCCACGACCCATGCGACTCCCTGCAGTTGGGCGATTTCCTGCGGCGCGCGCTGCGCGTAGCAGCCGGTGACCAGGATGCGGCAAGCGGGATTGGCGCGATGGATGCGGCGGATCATCTGACGCACCTCCGCGTCGGCGCTGGCGGTCACCGTGCAGGTATTGAGCACGGCAATCTGGCTCTGCTCGGCGCTTTCGGTTTCCTCGAGGCCCGCGTGGAGCATTTGCTTTTTGAGCGCGGCGCCGTCCGCCTGGCTTGCCCGGCAGCCGAAATTGAAAAGGTGGAAGGTAGCCATGTTCAAGGATTCATTCT
>CAYZVR010000183.1:0-7729 GCA_964481715.1 uncultured Acidobacteriota bacterium
GAAATCCACGTCGCGTCGAGAGACACTGGATTCCCGCTTTCGCGGGAATGACGGGCTGTTCATTGCCTTGACTGGGTAGCGACGATCAGTCCGCCGGCTGGCGGATTCAATACGCAATTCAGGTAACGATCGCCGACCCGAACGGCCTGCGCCAATCTTCAGGGACGCGAGGGCTCGGGAATCGGACCCATCGTTGGCTTTTTCCATGGAGAAACATCCATCCATGTGGCCCCGCCGTCCGTAGTCGCGAGCAGCGCCCCACCCACGCGAACCCATCCTTCAGTAGCGGAAATAAAACTCACCTCTGAAATCGGAGGCGAGAAGTCCTGTACGTTTGCGGTCTTCTTCACAGAGCCCGCGGAGCCAGTCGCGCCCAGCGGCGTGGTCGTAAGCGTCAGGGCGGACTCTGCCGTCCTGAAGGTCAACCACGCGGTCCCTGTCACGGCAGACGGTGGAAGACTTCCCCCCGACGCGTTCAGGCCCGCGAGGGTCTTAAATGGACTCCAACTCCGCCCTCCGTCATCCGTGGCGAAGAGCACCTGCGCCCAGGGAGAACCCTTTGGAGCCGGATAGGTCACAGACAAGTACCCTCGCTTGGCATCCAAAAATACCGGGAGGTCGTAAAGGGGATAAATCGCCGCGCCTGCTTCCGGCGGCGCCTTCAATTTCACTTCTTCCCAGCTCTTGCCTCCGTCGTGTGTCGCATAGAGTTGCCGGCCTTCCGGGGCGCGCGCCACCCAGCCGTCGGTGGGAGTGGCGAAACGGATTGCGCCTCCTGCCCCCGAGGGCTGCCGAGTCCATGTCTTGCCTCCGTCGTTCGTTGCCAGGAGAACCCCTACCCGGATATTCGAACTAATGGCCACGTCCAGGTTAAGCCATCCGTGTGTCGGGTCCACGAAATCGATTCGGCCCTGGCCGTTGAGAGGTATGGTCTTGGGAATCAAACCGGCAATCTCGACCGGCGTCATGGCCCAGGTTGTCCCTGAGTTCACCGTTGAGGCAACGTCGAATCGCCACTCGTTCGTGTCGTCCACGCGGGCGGAAAGCAGCGCCCAGCCCTGGCGGGAATTTTTGAAATGGACGTCGGCTATCCTCACGTTCGGTCGGAGAATTGGCGGATTGATTTCCATCCAGCCGCCCCCTCCGTCGGATGTCCAGTAAAGAACGCCAAGATCACTGGCAGATGGGACCAGGACCCAACCTGCAAATGAAGTCAGCAATTGCATGTGTCTGTTTTGGCCCAAGGCTCGAGCCGACAAGCACAACGCTAGAGACAGGGAGAGAAAGTAAGAAATGCGCGGGTTTTGCATACGCAGCCTCCATAACTATGCCCGGAAGATCTTCCAGCAAGCTGAGCAAAGATATTCGGATTAATGACGCCTGTAAACAGGCTCCAACCGCGTTAAGATACCACGCTGAAGCGCAGAGTATGTGCTCTGCGCCGCCCGCCATGCTCCTGGGGCCGCGCTCCAGGCTGACCGGGGCTTGCCGGGATTGGAGGATAACTTGGTAAACCGAACTCTACGCCGGCTGGCGCTGCTGCTGCCGCTGATATTGGTGAGCCTATCGGCGCCAACGCTTTTGCGCGCGCAGTCTGAGGATGAGCTGGCTCAATACTTCGTGGGCCGGACAGTGGTAGTGAAAATGGACATGCCAGCCACGAAGGATGGCGTGGATATCTACCCGGAGCGCTCGCCGGAGATCGATTACAGCGAGTACTCGCAGCGCTTGAGGCGCTATGGCATCTCGCTCCACTCGGGCGATACCGTGCAGATCACCAAGATCAAAGTGAAAGACAAGCTGGTGGAGTTCCACCTGGGCGGCGGCGGTTACGGCACCGCCGGCGATGAGACGGATTCCACGGTCTCTTTCACGCCTACCCCGAAGTCGGCTCGCGAGAAGGAGCTTGAGCGGGACATCAAATCGGCGACCGACCGGAAGCAAAAGCGCCGGATGCAAGAGCATCTGGATGATTTGCAGCGGGAACGCGAACGCGAGGACGCGCGGCTGAAGGTCGTGGCCACCCTGGCTCAGGAACAGCGCCAGCAGCGCATCTACCAGCGAGCCTTGCAGTCGGGGTCGCGCTTCAACCTGCGGTATCCCGAGGGTGTGGTGCTGGAAAAGCTGACTCCCGACACCGTGATGCAGGCGCTCGCCCAGGGCGTAGACTTTGCCGCGCCGGGCCCTCCGACCGCAGAAACTGGATTGCACAAGGGCATGCTGCAGCAAGAAGTAGATGTCCTGTTAGGGCGTCCCGTCGAGGTGGAAGAGGGGAAGGAGGGGTCGCTCAACGTCAGCCGCTCTACATACCATCAGGGCGAGAACAACGTGCAAACGCTCTTTGTCGAGGGCGTCCTGGTGCGCTACACCATCAGCTCCAGGTAAGCTGCTTCAAAAGGCCGCTGAAGGAGCGGATCGCGCCCACGCGGCGACGTGAAGGTGAGGCGGAAGCTGCGCTGGCGGGCACGGACCTTTCAGTTCAGGTCTGCGCGTTGGAGGCGCATTTCAGATAACGGTCGCAGACCTCAAGGGCCTGCGCCAGCTCCGATTTTTTCTGGAAGGATATCAACCCGGATCAGCCCGGTTGCAGGGCCGGTCATCATGCCGTTTGTCCATCCATCACTTGCATAGAACCATTGCTGGTAACGCCAGAGCATTTCCAGTTTCGCTCCGGAGCGCTTCTTCCACACTAAACGATAATAAAGATGCCGCCTCCAGGACGATGAGTGGCCGGTCATGAAATTAAACTCGAAGGGGGTGGGCCAGCTCAGAAAACTCCGGTCGATGGTGAATAACAGTTCGTCGCCCGGCTCCGAGGTGAACTCGATGTCCAAACTGCCGGGGGGCTCCGGCGGGCGGGTTGGAGGGCCTAGCGTAAAAGATTGCCCGCCGGTCGAAAGGACGAGCCGATTCAGCGAATCGGAGCGCACGCGCAGATCGTCCTGCTGATAGTCCGGCTTTGCGAAACTCATGGGAAGTTCGCCGATCCGGATGCCGCTTCCGTCCGACTCGAGAGGACTCACGGGCAGCGAGGCATGCCGAACCGTGAAGAACCGATCCAGAAGCATCGAGAGGTGCCGCCCGGCGAACAACCACGCAACCAGCATGCACGCGGCGATGATGACGCATCGGATTAGTATTGGGCGCATGGCTGCCATGATGGCAAATTCCAGCGGTCGCGGGACACTCCACCCTGTCGGACGCAGAGGGCGTTGAAAACAATCTTACCACCACGGGTGGCGCAGAAGTCGTTTTGTGATATCGCGATTGGAAATGGTGGAATCGCGCGATCCTTTCCGCATCACGGATTCTTCAGTTTCCATTCGATCTGCGCCAAAATTCCGCCCAGAATTTTCACGTCGTTGTTGGTGAGCCCGAGGTCGAGCAGCAGCCGGCGCATCTTGACCAGGGTCGCGGCGCGGCTTTTGGGCTTGAGGTAGCCGCAATCGTCGAGCACGCGCTCCGCCCGCTCAAATACATGGAGAAGCGATTGGAGATTTGCGGGCTCCGAAAGGTGAACCCGAACCGTGGGAGCTTGAAAAGCCGCAACCCCTGCGCGAGCTTGCCCGCCGAGGCGGGCGAGCTCATAACAGCATACGGCGACCGCCTGGCCAAGGTTCATCGAAGGACAATCGGGCACGGTCGGAATTCGCACCAGCGCGTGACAGAAACTCAGGTGTTCGTTCGAAAGGCCGGTCTTTTCCGAGCCAAACAGCAGCGCCGCGCGCTTCAACGGTGATCGTTTTCTAAGCCATTGGGGAAATTCAGCCAGCGAAATCAAGTCGCGATCAAAATTCCGGCGGGCCCCCGAAGTGGTTCCCACAACCACGGTGCGATCCGCGATGGCTTCGCGCAGATCGTCAACCGCCCGCGCCGACTTTACGATTTCCTCGGCGCCTACTGCCGAGCGTGTCTCCTGCCAGACCGGCGCGTGAGGCCTGACCACCACGAGGTCTTGAAATCCAAAGTTCGCCATGGCTCGCGCCGCCGCGCCGATGTTCAAGGGATTGCGCGGACGAACCAGGACGATGCGCCAGTGGGTTTCGTTCGCCTTCATCGCACAGGATTGTAGCAGGAGTTGGGTTCAGGGCTTGAACAAGCGGCCGGCACGATTCAGGGCTTCTTCTTGGAAGGCGGCTCGGTTGGAGCCGCGCCCGTGTCGTCCGTTGGTGTAGAGGAAAGAATGCGAACCTTTGATTTGAACTGCTTGTAATCCGTGTAGCGGATCACTTCTTTGATGCGAACGGCGCCGGTGGCAAAGTAGAGCGTGTCGTCGGCCATCGTAAACGTCGGGAACCAGTACTTGCCGTCAATCTGCTCGCGGTAGGTGATGAACCGCGGGAACAGGTTTTCGCCGCTCTTGGTCTTCATTTCCGGCACCGACTTCCCTTCCGTCTTGACGATTTGCAGGTCGCGGTCATCCACCCAGACGACGCCCTTGAAGTAGAGCCGCCCTTTCTGGATTTCCTTGGGGCGGACGGAGAAAACATAGGTGGTCAGCTCATCCACCCTGACGTGGCCAAGGTACTTGACGTCGTACTCAGGCAGCTCGTCCACGGTGAGCACGAAGGGCTGAATGCTCCGCATGGCGTCCAGGTCTTCCTTGGTCACCATCAGCCCTTTAAGCGTTGGGAGCGGCGCGTACGTGACCTGCTCGATGCGTTTCCCCGAATCGTCGAAGAGGATATCCCAGTCCTGGCGGTACGTGCCCACAACCTGGTCGTTCGGACCGAGCTCATCCACCTTGTTGATCTGGTGGAACGTGTAGTTGTCCCGGGCCTGCTTGAACATTTTTTCTTTTGTCGCAAATTCCTGGATGATGTGCTGAATCTCGCCGGGGCTGGGATCTTTCAGGTCCACGGTTTTTGCAGCCGCCACCTTTGCAACCTTCGGTGGCGGTGCCTCAGCGGGTTCCTGAGCCGGGACAGGACTGGCGGCTGCTACGGTTTTTACGTCGGGTTCCCTCGGGGGCGCGTTCACCGAGGAGCTTGGCGGGAGGGCGGGCTGCGCGCTCCGAGCCTGCTCCACTTTTTCGGGGCGGCCGAGCAATGATTGGATTCGCCTGTCAAGAAAAGTGAGATCGGCGGGTGCGCCGACGAACGTTTCGTGAATGCGCCCGTCCCGGCCGATCAGGAAGGTGGTGGGAATGCCTGACCCGACCCCATAAATCTGCTTCATCGTCGAGTCCCCCATGGCCACGGGATAGTTCATGTGGAACTCGTCGTAGAATTTTTTGACCGACCACTTGTGATCATCCACCGCGATGCCGATCACCTGAAATCCACGGTGATGGTACTGGGCCTGAAAATCCACTAAGCCGGGGATTTCCTGGCGGCAAGGTCCGCACCAGGAGGCCCAGAAGTTCAGCAGAACGACTTTCCCCTGATACTCCGACAGATTCAGCTTCCTTCCGAAAAGGTCCACCAGCCGAAACTTCGGCGCAAGGGGATATTGATTTTTATCCAAATGGGTGGAAGGCGGCGGCTCCGCGAGCGTCTCGGTGATTTTGCGCTCGACCGGGGAAGCTTCCTGCGGCCTCTCAGCCGGCTGCGGTGTGTGGCCGGAAGAAATCGGCGGCGTTGGCGGGCTGGCGCCCGTGCCGGCCTCCGGTGGATTGGCGGGAGGTGAAGCCGTGGACCGCTCAGAGGGCCGGGCAGTTTTTTTCGAGGCGCGTTGAAGGGCTTCGATGACCTCGTCGGAAGCGCCCAGGTCGTGAAACCTTTTGGCGAGGTCCGGACTCATCTGGAAGTCCACGCCTCGCCGCTCGACGAGCTCGACCATTTTTTCGGTGTTGGCCCCGCCGATCAAAAGCAGCGTGACGTCGTCCTTGCTGAGGGGCGTTTCCTCGGCGCGGACCGCGCGGCCGGCCAGGCACGCCAGGACCAGCAGGAGAACTATTTGGATTGTGCGCTTAATCGCCAAGCCATTGCCTCTTCTGCCGGAACGCCTTCTCCAACAGACCGGGGTTTGAGGTCTCTTTAAGATAGAATCCAGAATGAACTCAAGAGTTGCATGCCTAAGATCACCGGGCCGACTCAGGCGCAGGCTGAACCGCAGGCGAGGGCACCGGCCCCTTATGCTGTTCCACGGGGTAGCCGTGCTCCACCCAGGCATCGAACCCGCCCAAAAGCGGCCGCACGTCCTGATAACCCCTGCTCATAAGTAACCGCGCCATCCTGGCGCTGGTGGCTTCGTTCGGTCAAGTACAGTACATCACCACGGTACGGCCCTGCGGGATTTCCTTGTAGCGGGTCTCGAATTCTCTCGGGGGGATATGAATTGCGCCCTTCACATTCAATCCTTCCACACGGTAGGAAATCTCCGAGCGCAGGTCTACAACCACGATGTTTTCGCCGCGCTCGAGCATCTCCTTTAATTCGGGCGGCGCGATACGCGAGCGCTCGAGCAGACTATAAAACCGCCGGCGTTCAACCCATTTGAGCAGCACCCAGCCGGCCAGCAGCACCAGCATGATCAACAAGCCGAGCCGTCCGAAGGCTTCAAGCCAGGCCATCACCCACATGACCTCTGAGCGGAAGATCCATCCCAGCCCAACTGCGGACGCCGCCCAGAAAATCGTTCCAGCAAGATCAAAAAGCAAAAAACGCAGCGGTGAAATACGGAGCATGCCCGCAAGCGGAGGAGCGACCGTGTTGAGGCCCGGCAGGAATTTCGCCACCAGAAGCGACTTCAGGCCATGACGGTCGAACAGGTTTTCTGTCCGGCTGACGCAGGAATCAGGGCTGAGCGAGATCGAGCAGATGGTGCGCAGGATTGGCCGGCCACGGAAGCGTCCGAGCACGTACCAGACTCCGTCTCCGAGCAGGGCCGCAAAAACGCTGACAACCAGGAGATCCCACGGCTTGAACCGCATTTCGGCGGCGAGTGAAGCGGCCGCCAGAACAACGGCGAAGCTCGGGAACGGGAGTCCCAGGTTCTCACCGAGCACTGCAAGGAAAATGAGGGGATAGCCGTAGGACCGGAGAAAATCAAACATGGCGCACCTTCAGCCCGGAAAACAATACGCCGCCCCGGAAGCATTGCATTCCCGGCGCGGTGAAAGAATCCCCTGAACCCTTCAAGTCTAGGATGAAAGGACTGCCACACTCGAGCCCTTCAACATGCCCTGCTGGCGACGGGGACGATTCGAATGGGCGGGATTATCTCGAGCGTCGCCGGTTCTTCAGGCGCGACTGGCGAAGTTTTCGCCGGCTCCGCTTGGGTCTGGAAATCGCGAAAGTCGCGCTTCCCACCCGGCGAACTTTCCATTCCTTGCCGCTCTCTGCGGCGGGGGTTTCTGTTGACACTTTCCCTCCTCAATTTATTCCGGCTTCTGCCGAAGAGGAAGATTATACAGGAAAAACCCCCCCGCGGGGCACAGCCGGCTTACGCCTGGCCGTTTTTGGACCTTACTTGGCGGCTTCGATCGCCGTAACCTGAATCGTGTCCCCGTCCAGAGTCCCGGTCACTTTCACTTTCTGGCCCGCGAACTCCTTGGGTTTATCCTGATCGCTCAGGTCGTAGATTTTCCCTTTGGGTGTGGCGAGGACGAACTGGCTGCCGCCTTCAACGCAATTCAGGGTGCAGTCCTTGGCGCTGCCCCCCATGCCATGCTTCGCGCCGCACATCTTGTCGCTAATATCCCCGACAAAGGTTTTCCCCTTCCCTGGATTCTTGGGCGCGGCAATGCTCATGCCGGCTGCCAGGAAAAGGGCCAAACCAAGGTAGG
>CAYZVR010000184.1:0-7722 GCA_964481715.1 uncultured Acidobacteriota bacterium
CAAACGCGAGTTGACACGACAGCCATTGTTCTGGGAACATAAAGGTATATGGTTCCAGCCGCAGGTCCTGAACAGAGCTTCGCTCCACACACGGGCTCGTGTCGTCTGGTTGTTCGGAAAAACCGGGGATTGGGAGAAGTCCTTCAGTTCGTCGTGGGAGGGCTCGAGATGGGCCAGCAGGTCGTGGCCATGGCGTCGCCGGCGTGTCTGAAGGAGTTGGCGCGAGGCATCAGTGAGAGTGGTTTGAAGCCCGACGCCATGCTGCGAAACGGGCGGCTGGTTTTTCTCGCCGCGCCGGACTGCCTTTCGCTCCTTTCTAATTTCCAGGACCCATTCCAGCGCGGCCCCTTGCGCAGGAACGGCTCAATGCTGCGATGGATTTCAGACTGGTCGTGGGCGTACGGGAATGGGACTCATCCCGAAAGCATCCTCGAGTACCAGCACCACCTCCACGAATTTGTGCGGCCGCTCACGTCAATGTCGCTTTGCACAGTGCACTGCGAAAACCTGGAGCGCACTTCCCTGCTCGCCATCCTGGCCGAACATCGCCGCGCCGCCAAGGGCCAGGCTTCCGCCTGAAGGGCTACACTCCGCGTCGTTCGCCCTTGTTTTTTCCACGCACCCTCTCTACCATTCTCCCGTCCCTTTGAGGTCCCGAACCATGTCGCTTTGGTTGGAAGGTAAGACGGCACTCGTAACCGGCGCGGGCCGGGGCATCGGGCAGGCCACCGCACAACTGCTGGCCGCGCAGGGCGCGAACGTCCTGGCGTCGGACCTCGATGCCGCGAGCCTTGCCGAAACCGTTTCGAATATCGCCCATTCCGGCGGCAGAGCCCATCCACTCCCCGGGGATGTCACCAAAGGCGATTTTGCGGGCCGGCTCGTTGCGGAGGCCTTGCGAATATATGGCGGCTTGGACATTTTGGTGAACAATGCCGGCTTTACCTGGGACGGCACCGTGCACAAGATGACTGATGAGCAATGGCAGGCCATTCTCGACGTCCACCTCACAGCCCCGTTTCGAATCATTCGTGCCGCGGCGCCCTACTTTCGCGAGACCGCCAAGCGGGAAATCGCGGAACGTGGTAGAGCGCAGGCGCGCAAAATTGTCAACGTCAGCTCGACGTCGGGGACACGAGGTCATTTTGGCCAAGCCAACTACGCTGCCGCCAAGGCGGGCGTGATTGGCCTGACGCGGACCCTCGCGCGCGAATGGGGCCGGTATAATATCCAGGCCAACTGCGTGGCCTTTGGGATGATTGACACCCGTCTGACGCGAAACAAAGAGGCCGGCGAAAAAATCTGCCGTGGCGATTCGGAAATCAGCCTGGGCATTCCCGACCAGATGCGTCAGGAATCTATCCGGCAGATTCCGCTCGGCAGACCCGGCACGCCTGAAGAAGCTGCCGGGGCGATCTTCTTTCTCGCTTCTCCGCTCTCCGATTATGTTTCAGGACAGGTTTTGGAAGTTGCCGGTGGGCAGTGAGCGGGGGATTTTAAAATCCCGAGGCTTACCGTTGCATCCCCGGATTGGTTGACCTTGGCTGTATGGTGGGCGTTCCCGTTCCCTGCGGCTGGTCATTCGACGGTGTCCCGGGCTGGGCTCCTGCCGCGCCCGTCGGCGCGGAGGTCACGCCGAGAAATTCCCATTCATCATAGCGGCTGTGATTGTTCCAGATACGAACGGATTTCTTCTTGCTCGTGCTCGCCACTCCCACAATGAAGGCGCCCTGGGTTTCGTCCCCTGGAGACTTTGCGGTCTCGCTTTTTCCCGATTTCTCGGGTTGATCGGCTGTCTGGGAATTTTCCGAAGACTGTTCCTTGGTATTTTCTTCCTTCCCGCTGTCGGATTTCTTAAGTGGGTTTGTTGGCTGCGCCGAGGGAAGCGTTTTGGAATCCAGCACGGCCCCGCCGGCGTTGGCGTGGATAAAACGCCACTTCCCGGATTTGGTCATCGGGTCCTTGTACGCATGCCGCAGAAAGCGAAACCCGTTGGTCTTTTTCACCAGATCGTCCACGGTGCTCGGGAAACGATTGAACTGCCGGCGGTAGAGCATGATGGCGCGTGCGTATTCGTTGCCGCGAAAAATCAGTTCTTCTTCGCGCTCGCGCTGGTTGGCGGTGTAAATATCGGGCAGAGCGGTGGTCAATGAGATGAGCAGGATCGTGAGCACCATCATCAGGATGAGGAACGCGTAGCCGCGATCGGCGGACCTTCGCCGGTCCGCTTCACCGCATCGCTCATGGCGCGATGGGAAGCTGAGCAACTTGGTGTGTTGTGACATCTTCGATTTCTACCCTGCTCGAGGTGAGTGATAAAACTCGGAACCGTTTCGCAAAAGTCTCGCCGGCGTGGACAACATAAAGATCCTGGTCGTCGGTGATAACCACCTCCGGAACGCCCCCCGTTTTGACCGAATATCCGATGGCCTTGAATGGCAACGGAGGAGGGGGAGGAGCTACAGGCTCTGCCGCCCTCTGCGCGTCGATACTCTTTGCTGGAGTCGGAGGCGGCGGATACTCGAAGGGGTTGCGAGCCAGCTTCGGAAGCGCCTGGCTCTCGATTTTCTTCAGCAAATCAATCTTCAACTCGGGGTCGTAGTGTTCCAAATCGTCCTGTGGTGTCGCTTTTCGAGCGTCGGCGCGCTTGGGGATTGCCGCGCGGATACCGGCCGCGCTCGGCCGCGCCGCGCTGACGGGCATGCCGTTTGCAAAGATCAGTTTGAGGAGCAGCACAAGGCACACAACGCCCAGGATCCCCGCGGCCCATCTCTCGACTTTGCGCCTTGTCGTCGTCATCGTGCCAGGTACATCTCCGCGTCCATTCGCAGAGCCAGGTCTCCCGTTTCCCCCGGACGAAAATAGAATTCGCGCACGATCAGAAATTCTCCGGCCGTTTCAAGAGCGTGCGAGAAACTGACCAGACTTGAGAACGGCCCTTCAGCCGTCATCGTTATGCTCAGCCGCTCGAGCGGCTCGTCGCCTTCCGAATCCAATTTGTAAGCAACTCCGGAAAGCTGGACGCCGCTCTGCTCAGCCACTTCTCGGACCAGCCGCGCGGCCCTTGAAAAACCCTGGCGGCGCGAGGGCACGCGCTGCTGCTCGAATTGCGCGAGCAATTGTTTCGCATCGGGGAGGCTGGCCTGGAATTTCTCGAGTCGCGCGATGCGCACCTGCTCGTTTCGGACCTGACGGTAAAGGCTTTCCCGGTCAAGTTGCGCTGCCCTGACGCGGTTGCCCAGTCCCACGACCAAAACAAAATAGACGGCCAGGTCGGCAAGCACGACGACCGCCGTGAGCGGCTCGAAAGTTCGAATCAGCGCTTTGCGGCTGTTTCTAAACATGCGTTTAGTTCGCGTCCCTAACGCGCCACTCCGCCGACATAGCGCGCCGTGCAAGTGATCGTCAACGGGCCCTCTTCCGGCCCCGAAGTTTCAAATCCCTGATTGACGATGGCCACATCATTGAAATCCGGCGAGTCCTCGAGAGCCGAAAGGAAAGCCTCGACCGCCTCTTCGTCGCGCGCAACCACGGAAAAGCGCACCAGCGGCTCGTCCCTTGAAGTGAGGCTGAACGCTGACAGCCGCGCGGACTCGGGCATCAGCTTGCTCACCTTCCAGATGAGATCGGCCGCGGATACCCGCTTGGCCTCAATCAGCGAATTCACGAATTGCGCTTCGCGCGAAACCGTCTGGAACGCAGGCTGGCCCAGAGCTTTTCGCAGCTCCACTTCCCGCCGCACGAGCGCCCGGCCTTGCTCTTCGAGGCGGAGGTTTTCCGCCAGTACGTTGCGGTACTCGCGAATGTTGCGAGCAGCCCAGATTGAGAAAGTTATCAGCCCGGCCACTCCAAAAACAATCAATGGCGCTGTCCAAGCCAGGCCGTACCGCTCGCGGCGGCTGGGAACAAATGCGAGATTGAGCGAAATCTTCACGGTCGGTTAACCAGCGTTCGATACGAGACCCGCGAAGGGGGTCCCGAAATTCTCAAAGGTGGATTGCTCTCCTTGCGAAAGTGACCGGGCCAAGCCTGCCGGCGGCGACAGACGAACGACTTCAAGTGAAAGCGCGCGACTGACTTCATTTTCCAGACCGGTGACAGTGAGCGGCCGTTCGGCGACGTAAACTCGATCGATGACCACTTGCAGGTGGTCGCGAGCGCTCGCGGCGACCCGCGCCGCCTCAACGCCTGCTTCCCGCGCAAGCCCTTCCGGCTCCGAGGGTTTCAGTTCCACGGCCCGCCACAAACGGAGCCCGGTTCCATCCAGCACAACTGCCGTCAGCCATCCTCCGCAAACGTGAAGGAGAAGCCGCCCGGTTCCGTCCTCATCCGAAATCAGAGGGAGCAGAGCCGCCGTTGCCGGCAGGAGCAGCGCGAGACCGCCGCTTAGAGGTTCGATCAACTGCTCGTACTCCGCGAGGACGGACGCCTTGGCGGCAACGACGAACAATTCGACGTTCCCGGAATTGCTGCGCAGAATTTGCCAGGTGAGCCGCGCTTCTTCGGGCGTGCAGGGCAGATTCTCGCGCATTCTCCAGCGTATCAGAGCTTCCGCATCCCTGGAATCCTCCGGCAGCGTTTCAAATCCCAGGAAGCCGACGCGGACCGCGCCGTCGGGAATCAGCAGCCCGGCGGGTCCTCCGCCATTCCCGACAATCTGCGCAAGGCTTTTCAAAGCCACGCGCAAATCCTCGGCGAATGCGACGTTCGAACGGTGCGGAACAGGTTCCACCGTCCGGGGCTCGAGTTCCCGGACGCTGATTCGGCGGACCTCTCGGGAGCGCGCATCCAGGCGTGCGCCCGCCACGAATCCCGGCTCGATTTCATACACGACTCGCGGCAGGACGAAGCGCCCGGCATTTCCGCCGCGAGTGAAACGAAGGATTTTGTTGACCGTTTCCATGTTCGTGCTTGCCCGATCGATTCTATCCGGATTGCTCGACAAACGTTACCTTGTTGATCTCCTTCAGCGTGGTGATCCCCTCGCGCACCTTTTCGAGCGCCGCCTCGCGCAGCGTGACCATCCCTTCCTGGCGTGCCACGCTCCGAATTTCGGTTGACGGCCGCTTGGCCAGGATTTCTTCGCGGATTCGGTCGGAGAGGGCCAGCAGTTCGCCGATGGCTGTGCGGCCTCGGTATCCGGTGCCGTTACACTGCGGACACCCCAGTCCCTCATAAAACGTCACGCCACTCCAGGCAGCGGGGTCGAGACCCGATTCGTCAAACATCTCGCGCGCCACTTCTACGGGGTGTTTGCAGGACTCGCACACAACTCTTAACAGCCGCTGGGCCAGGATGCAATTCAGCGCCGAAACGAAATTGTACGGCTCGACGCCCATGTTCAAAAAACGGCTCAGCACATCCACCACGTTGTTGGCGTGGACGGTCGTGAAGACCAGGTGGCCGGTCAGCGCCGACTGGATGGCAATCTGCGCTGTCTCGTTGTCGCGAATCTCGCCGACCATGATCTTGTCCGGGTCGTGGCGGAGGATGGAGCGCAGTCCGCGCGCAAACGTCAGCCCTTTTTTTTCGTTGACGGGAATCTGCGTGATGCCACGGATTTGGTATTCGACCGGATCCTCGATGGTAATAATCTTGTCCTCGTCGCTTTTGATTTCGGACAGCGCGGCGTAAAGTGTGGTCGTCTTGCCGCTCCCCGTCGGTCCCGTTACCAACACCATGCCGTAAGGCTCACGGATAAACCGGCGCAGGCGGTTGAGTTCGCGCGGCGAAAGACCCAGCACGTCCAGGCGCAGCTCGCGGAATTTTTCGCTGAGCGATTCCTTGTCCAGGATGCGGAGCACCGCGTCCTCACCATGAATCGAAGGCATGATGGAGACGCGGAAATCGATGGGCCGGCCGCGATACAGCACTCGGAAGCGCCCGTCCTGCGGCACGCGCCGCTCGGCGATATCGAGCTCGGCCATGACTTTGATGCGGGTGATGAGGTTCGATTGGAATTCCGGCGCCAGCGGCTTCATCGCGTGCTGCAGCACGCCGTCAATGCGGTACTTGACGGTGACGGCGTTGTCCTGGCTCTCGATATGAATGTCGCTGGCGCGCCGCTCGAGTCCCGCAAAGATGATCGAGTCTACCAGACGAATCATGGGACTTGCGTCAGGCTCGGTCACCAGGTTTTCGAGCGTCAACCCTTCGTTGGCTCCCTCATCACCGCGGATCACTTTCAGCTGGAAATCTTCCGTGGCCTCGTCGAGCACCCTCTGCGACGGCTCGGACTCCTTTAGAATGGCGCGCACCTGGCTGAGCGCCGCCACTTTGACGATCAGCCGGCGGTCCAGCTTGGCCTCCAACTCGTCCAGACGGGCAAGATCGGTCGGATCGCCCACGGCGACAACCAGTTGGTGGTCGTGGGCCTCGAGAGGAAGGAACTCGTAGCGAACCATCAAATCGAGGGGAATCTCGCGGAGCAGCTCACGGTCGGGCTTCGATTCGCGCAGGTCCACAAAGTCGAAATGGTAGCGGGCGGCGATGGCCCGTGCCTGCTCGAGCTCCGCACTCTCATCCGGCATTAAGCGAGCCAAACTTTTCCTCTTTCTCCAAAGGTCGCGCGAGGCCGGCGGCCATGAGGCGACGCCCCCTGGCCCACATCCCCGATTCGGTACAGCCTTCCTCGCCGCCCGGCGAAATCCACCTTACCCATTCTAGTGCACCTGCCCCGCCAGCGAAAACAGCGGCAGATAAAAAGCGATCAACACGAACGCGACCACCACGGCGATGACGCCGAGCATGACCGGGTCAACCAGGGCAACCAGCGTCGAAAGGTCAATGTTGACGTCTTCCTCAAAAAACTCCGCCACACCATCGAGCATGGTGGGCAAGGCGCCCGTCATCTCACCCACCTCGACCATGTCGAGCGCCGTCGGCGGAAAGAATCCGCTCGTCCGCATCCCGCCCGCGAGAGTCCTGCCGGCGGTTACTTCCTGCTGCGCCTTTTCGATGGCAACCGCGAGCAGGGGGCTTGAAACCGAGCCACGCGTCGTCTCGAGCGCCGCAACCACCGGAATGCCTCCCTGCAAGAGAGTGGAAAGGGTCCGAGCGAATTCGGCGACTGAAAATTTGAGCAGCAGCGTACCGGCCACCGGGAGGCGGTACTTGATGCGGTCCCAGGTGAGGCGCGTGGCCGGCGAGCGCCAAGCGAGGCGAAACGCGAAGCTCCCCGCCACGGCCGAAATCAATACTAGAATTCCGATGACCCGAAAACTGCGGGAGAACTCGATGAGCAGAACCGTAATCCGCGGCAGCGCGACGTCGAGGTTTTTGTAAAGCTCGGCGAACTTGGGAATGATCCAAATGGTCACGCCGGAAACCAGCAGGATCAGGAAAAAAAACAGAACGGCGGGATAGATCAGTGCGGAGAGAAACTTCTTGCGAAACGTTCGCCGGGCCTTCTGGTAGGTCACGTACTGCGTCAGGACTTTGTCGAGGCTTCCGCTTCGCTCGCCGGCGCGCAACGTGGCGGAGTATACCCTGGGGAACTTTCCCACTTCTTCAAAGGCTTCGGAGAGGAGCCGCCCCGCGCGGACTTTTTCCTGCACGCCCTCCACCGCTTCGCGCAGGGCGTCGCTGCGCGTCTGGCGCGCCAGCATCTCGAGCGATTTCTGAAGAGGCAGGCCAGACTTCGAGAGGGTCAGAAACTGTTCGTTGAAAATGAGGAAATCGTCGTGGCGGATCTTGCGCTCACTCAGGCTCTCGAGTCTCGCC